>DAPT01000120.1:7071-28874 GCA_002502215.1 Euryarchaeota archaeon UBA124 | reverse complement strand
CACGCTCAGTTTGACAAATGAATCCGCGATTCCAATTGGGGGAATCGCAGCAACAATTTCGACAAGCCTTGGTTCGCAAGTAGAACCGACAGCAGGCGTGTCGTCCATAGGACCTGGCCTGACACGTTCGTTCTCCTTTGCATTCAAACTCAGTGATGGTGAGTGGACATTCTCGCTGCAGGGCCAAGGCCAATCATTAACCCTTGGCCCGTACGATGCTGACTTTGAATTCCAACAAGCCAAAGGTCGCTTGCTTGGGAATGCTGTTGGAACAAGTTTGTTCTCGGGAGCCTTTGATTCCGACCTCGGTGATTTTGGGAACGTGCAAGAACGAGAACTCATCGATGCAGGTCAGGTTCAAATGTCAACATTTTTCGGGGAAAATGCGAAGGGCGGCGCCACGAAGATCAGTGCAGGGACGTTCAATAATGTCGAGGAAGACGGTCCAAGAACACCTCCTTGGGAAAAGAAGGCTGAATCCGTCGCATCAACTTCCACTGACCCACTGCTTGCATCGACGATTTCGGATCCACTCCTCTCTTCTCCCGTAGTCAAGGAACAACCTGCGCAACCTGCTGTCGATTTATTGACCCAGGTACCACTCACTCCCCTTGCACCATCCGCTGAGGAGGTTGCAGAGGCGCCCCCGGTGCAAGAAGAACCGGAAGTTCATACGGAATCCACACCACCTCCTCTTCCAGCAGGTCCCGCAGGGCCACCCTCCGGTCCTCCAAGTGGTCCACCTTCGGGCCCACCTTCCGGCCCTCCAAGCGGTCCACCTTCGGGCCCACCCTCTGGTCCTCCAAGCGGTCCACCTTCGGGCCCACCCTCCGGTCCTCCAAGTGGTCCTCCAAGCGGCCCACCTTCGGGCCCACCCTCCGGTCCTCCAAGCGGTCCACCTTCCGGCCCTCCATCAGGGCCCTCCGGTCCTCCGAAGAAACCCGAATTCTGAGGTGCTCACATGAGTGAAGGGTTTGCAATGGAACTTTGTGGTAATCAAGCCTCATGGCAAATCGTTCCAGATGGGGTAACATCCATCGATTTGGAACAAGTTGGAGCTCGAATTGTCGAGAGTGGCTACGAAGCAGGCGTCCAATCAAGAATGGTATGGACGTTCACCGGGCCTGCTGATCTAACCCTTTATCCGAGTGGTAAGCTTCTTGTGAAAACTGCCGACAAGGGACTCGCTGAAGAAATCGCCAACCAACATATGTCCGTTTGGACTCGTGCGTGATGTCATGACCGTTGTTTCTGATGAACAAATTGCTTACATACAAAATGGAGGGGTCATTGCATACCCTACATCAACCCTGCCTGGACTCGGATGCATTCCTACAACAGAAGGACTCAATCGATTGTTTGAACTGAAATCGAGATCATCCAACAAACCTGTATCTCTGGGGGTGGCATCTCTCGAACAAGTAGCGGATTTGGTTGATGTAGACCCACGAATCGCGAAGTTTGTTGAGGCCTTTCCTCGCGGTGGTCTCTCCGTCATCTATCCCGCAAAGCAAACACTTGACAGCCGTCTCGGCGGTGACTTTGTTGCCGTACGTGTGTTTGACCATCCCTCTGCTCGAGCACTATCTGAGCGTGTTGGGCCAGTGACGGCAACAAGCGCAAACGAAGCGGGAGAAGAACCAGCAAATACTGTTGCGGAGGCTGCTTTAGAACTTGGGCTTCCAGAAATTGCAGTTGTTCCAGGAGAGCGAGCCACAGGACTTGGTAGCACCTTCGTAAAAATCGACTTTGAGACTCACGACCCATTGGTAACTATTATCAGAGAAGGTGTTGTACCTACGCGTGACGTGGTCACTTGGTGGAAGAATCGACACTGAAATATTGGAAAGATGCGGGCCACGTAGCTCGGCGTACACTCGAAGCGATGAAACTTGAGTTGACTCCCGGTAAAACCTTTCACGAAGTCATTGAATCGGCCGAACGTTACATCCACAGGCATGGCGGCAAGCCAGCATTTCCTGGCACAATCGCCGTGAACGATTTGGCAGCGCATTTCACAACCGATCATTCCATTAATCATGTCGAAGGATGGGATGGAGAAATGATTCTGCAAAAAGGAGATTGTGTAAAGATCGATTTTGGCGTTCATATCAAAGGACACCTCGCAGATAATGCACTTACCTTTGAAATTGGAAACGGAAATGAACACACTGAACAAATCAAGGCCGCAAAGGAAGCGAGGGATGCAGCAATTGAAATGATGCATCCAGGCACTCCTTGGTACAAGGTAGGCCAAGCAGCAGCCCAGCCCTCACTTGACGCAGGTTTCCAACCCATTCGCAATCTTTGCGGCCATCAACTCAAACCATGGGAACTTCATGCGGGCGTTTCAGTGCCATCCTATGCCTGTGGCCCCGACAATCAAGGATTCAAAGGCGTCGTCGAAGAAGGCGGTATCTATGCAGTTGAACCCTTCAATACGACCGGAGCCTCTGGAATGATCAAGAATCTTGGGAACCCAAATTCCTCCAACATTTATCGAATAACCGGGATGACAACCTCCCGAAAAGCAAGGGCAAAAGGACAACTCAAACCCCTCGGAGCACAAATGGCTCGCAATCTTGAGGAGCGATACTCAACCCTTCCCTTTGCTGAACGTTGGGCATATCCTATGCTTGAGAAACCGTTCCCTGAGGCCGATGAGGAATCACGCCAAAGCAAGTGGAGAGCCCTTGTCAAGAAGTTGATCAGCATTCGATTCCTAGAAACGTATCACGTTCTTGCGTGCAAAGACGGCGGGAACATCTGTCAGTTTGAGCATACCGTCATGGTTACTGATGGCGGTCCAGAAATCCTTACTGTTGAGTAATCTTTAGATTTTAGTGGAATTTTAAAACACAGATAACGCATATAAAGGCGAAGTGCATACCATATATCGAACAGGGCTGTGAAGTTCTCGTTGAGTGCATCCCATCCCCTCTCCGTAAGCTCTCACCCTGTTCACCCATTTTGTTATAATTTAGTGAAAGCAATGTTGTCTCTACAAATTGATTGTACCACTCGGGAGCAATAAGATAATTTTATTTTTTATCAAAAATAGAGCCGCAGTATCGCGAATAACTTTTCATTTTCATCGTTTCATCCCGATGTCTTTAAATAGTATCTTATTGGTGGAAGAAATGCGCCCACTATGGGCGTTGGAGGACAAAAATATGCAAAAAGATAACCGAAATGAAGAAGCAGTCAGCCCTGTTATCGCTACCATCCTTATGGTTGCGATCACTGTGGTTCTGGCTGGTGTACTGTACGTCTGGGCATCCCAGCTCGCAGAAGGAAACACAGATGGAGATTTCTCCATGTATGATTTCGCTGTAACTGACGCATCAGACGCAGTAGGCGCAGACTCAGGCGAAGCCCTGGTCTACGTTGCAATGGACACTGGTGACGACCTATCCTGGTCAACAGTCATCGTACAAATGTCCGCTGACGGCGGTGCCTACGGCGAATGCACAACACCTGGCCAAACAGCAGGCACAGCCTGTGTCGTTACCGACAACGGTGACGGAAGTTGGGGCTTTGGCGAAGAGGTCACTGTTAGCGAAGGCTCAGATGACATCTGTGCTGCAGCATGTACCGTTCAGGTCAAGATCCTCGACGCGGCGAGCAACAAGCTCATCTACGAGTCGAGTGAAATCAACGTCGCTTGATTACGAATCAAGAACAACGTTGTCGTAACCACACAAACTGAGTTTGTGTGAATCCGCCCTCTCATGCGTTCAGGCGCATGAGGGGGCCTTTTTTATTTTCAATTTCTGCCATCAACGTGCTGATCCCACATGTGGAGGGATGATCCACGAGCACTGTGCCACAGGGCTCGGATGAGTTGAAGATTTCCATCGACGATTGTTCCGAGTTGATGCAGCAACGGGATTTTGATTCCGTAGCGGACGGTTAGCCACGATATTAGTACGGTTGCTTCCATCGTAAACAGACCAACATGCATGGTTGTAAGGGTCGCATTGGTGAAATCGATTTCTGCAAACCCAATCAATGCCCACCGAGCCAGCGTTGCGATGAATACTCCTACAAGAAGAAGCGGCGTTAGTATGTGCAAGGCTGCTTCTTGACAAAGGATGGGTGCAAATCTGCCTAGCCTGCGATTGTACCAGTGCTCTCTCTGTCGAAGCAAATGCCGCTGCAATCCCTGTGCGCGTCGAACCTTCTGACGTGAATGCTCCTTTCTTTCTAGTGGAGCATGATCAATGAAATGTGCATCGGAATCTTGGATGACTCTCAACCCATGAATACGGACGTTTGTTGCGATTTGAGCATCATCAGCATTTGAGGTGACATGCAAGGCTTCGAGATCGAGCGAACTCGTTCTCCATACCATGCAAGAACCCTCGAGAAATGGCGTGCTATCAATCTTTGATTCAAGATGACGAACCATCGAAAACAGGGTTCGATGCCCCTCCTCTTCGATTCTCTGACCGATTCGCTTTGGGGTAGCCCCAACACAGCCAATGCTCTTGTCAGTAAACCACTTCAGTAGGTTTGGTACCGTATCGAGTTCAAACATTGCATCAGCATCGGTCATCAGCACCAAATCGCTCTTGTTTGTTTGATTGATGAACTCAAGTGCCTGCTTTACAGCTGCAGTTTTGCCCTTTCGTTCATCCATTCGTAGCAAATGATAGGAAGCGAAGGAGCCTTTGCCTCCCCATTGCTCAGCAAGAGAAACAGAATCATCGGTTGAAGCAGAGTCAATGATGACGAGGTGGGGTTTGAATGCTTGAGTTGTTTGTTGAAGATTCTCTAACTTTTGAATGAGGATTTTCGCTTCGTTCCACATCGGAAGGAGGATGGTTAGCGTACCTGTAAAATCCTGCTCTGGGCGAATCAGTCTTCGTTTTCTTCCCATGAAAAGGTCGAAGCCATGTTTGAGATAGGGCAGACCAGCCATCGTTGCGAACCCGACCTCGTACAATGCAGGTGACAACAGCATGGATGCGTTTAATCTTGAATCCTTCTTCACTTCTCCGTTGATTTTGTTGCCAATGATGGGTATTTCTCCATAGATGTCAAGTGTGCACAGCCATTCAGTTGAACCATGCCGACGGTTGTTCATGTTGGACCTATTTCGAGTCCAGGAGGCATCCAATCGGTCATAGGAACCCTGTCTTCCAACCCTGTAGAAAACTGGGAGGTCGAAACGGTTGAAAGCCATTCAATTGGGTCGTATCTGTCCAAACTACAGGCTTACAACAGCGCAAAAAACCGAATTGAGGAAATACTCAATCGAGTCAAAGACGGGGTTGTAGTGCATCTTCACGCTGCTTCAGACTATTCATTTCTGAGAAAATTGAGACTTGCTGAACATGCACACCGTCTAGGAGGAAAGATTGTCTTTCACATTCATAGCGGGAACATTCTTTCATGGCTTGGGAGAAAAGATCGTGCAAAGAAGATGAAGCAACGTCTCAAAGAATGTGATGCAACAATTGTCTGCTTGTCCGAACGCTGGAAAGAACTAATCACCCCTTTTTTGGGAAAATGCGTCGTCTCCTCAAATCCAATCGACCCGATTCATTGCATTGATGAAACAGTCGAACGAAAACAGAATCAAATCCTCCTTCTAGGTCGAGATGATGAAGTTAAAGGCCATGATTTTGCTTTCGAGGTTATGCGAGAATTCCAAAAGAATGCATCCGATGTAACACTCCACTGCACTGGAAGAGAACAAGCTCCTGATGGCCTGAGTAACGTTATTGCGCACGGTTGGGTGTCAAACGAAGAGAAAGTCAGACTCTTGCAAGAATCTTCACTGCTTATCCTCCCTTCAACCTATGAAGGACAACCTATGGTTGCTCTCGAAGCGCTTGCATGCGGAACACCTGTGCTTGCGTCAAAGACACTTCATTCGCTTCCTAATAGCACATTTGAGTCTGAAACGGGGACGACTGAGAGTTGGATCGATTCAATCAGCGATTTACTTGGCAGAAAGATAGACCTGCGTGATGATTTGAATCAACACAGAATTGAATCAGTCAATTCGAATCTTCTTACTCTGTATCAAGGATTGATTGAACCAGCGTGACGAATTTCTCTCGCTCATCTTCTTCGCTATGAATCGATAGGACGTCCATTTCATATGCTTCCTTGATTGCAGTTGAAATAGAATCTCGATCGCCAAATGAGGCCACAGCACCAAGTTTGTTTTCGAGGCAAAAATCTCCCATAGGAACATGTGCACTTGTAACTGATGGGCGGCCAAAAGCGGCTGCATCAAACATTTTCACAGGTAGAGCTCCATGCCGAATGTTTTCTTTTTTAACATCGTACATCGCAAACATGACATCAATTTCAGCCATGAGTTCAACAAGTTGTGCATCATCAAATGATCCCCGGTAATCCAGTAGTGGATATCGTTTGAGGAGTTGGTTAACGCATGGGCCATCACCTGCAACGATGGGGTGGAAACCAGTTCTTTGACTGCATTCAACAAGCGAAATCATTGCCTCATAATCTCGAATTCTTCCAAAGAAACCAATTGTTTTGGTCATTGGTCGGGGGAGAGGAGAAGCATTTCTGACATTGAGTACAACGGTGGGTTTGAATTGAAAATCTTTCTCGAAATAATTTGCAAGCCCCGGTGATGAGGTCAAGAATCCATCAAATCGCGACCCATTCTTTCTCAACAACTTTTCCATTCGGAAGGATACAATCCTTCTCAGCAAGGTTGTCTTTTGCATGAGAGGCCAAGCGTGAGCGATATCATGTAAATCCAAGACACTGAATCGGGAATGCAGATTCTTCGTTGCAATTGAATCCGAATCGTTGTAGATAATGAGATCATATTGACCCTTCAATGATCGAAGAAACCTCTTCTTCTGACGGACAATACTCGCCGATAATGTTGCTTTACCGGTTCGAATCCGTTGAATGATGTATCCATTTCGTTCTGATTTAACATCGAGGGTATGTTCTCGATCCCAAGCAAAAATAGTCACATCATGACCTAATTCAACGAGCCAACGTGCATGACGCTCAACCCGGGGGTCAGGAGCACATCCATTGGTGACGACCAAACAGATTCTACCCATTTACCTCACCTCGAATATTGTTTGCAAGTAATTCAACACTCTTTGACCAAGAGAGATGTTCATGAGCATACTTGATTGCAGATTGACTGTATTCACTAAATTCCTCATTGCTTATCGAATTCAGGAAGGATGAAATTTTCGTACGTAGGATCGACGAGTCATGTAACTGCATCCAAGAACCAACATCAGTATCAAAGCGGTGCCCTTCGTGATTAATACCTACAATCATCAATCCACTCGCAAGGTATTCGCCTCGCTTAAGTGGACTTGCTAGTTTCCATACCTTGGTTGCAGGCATCGGAAGAATCCCAATATGATGTTTTTTCAAATTTTCAAGTACGCTTTGCTGAGACATTCGACCTTTGAGCGTGAACAGTTCTGGATTCTTTTTCAGTTTCTTTTTGATGACAGAAAAAGCATTACCTTCTCCAATTAACGTCAAATGGCAAGCAATCCCTACGTCGTTCCAAGCAACAATGTGCTTCATGAATTCGAGAATCCCTCGGTGTTTATCTAAACGACCATGATATACAAATTTCCATGAATCACCAACTTCACGTGAAAGCGGAATCGTATTGTCAGAAGTAACCACACCTGCTTCAAGGACTGAAATATTCGTTGCAGGGATGTTTGATGATTGGATAACAAATCGAAGATGAGCATTTGAAACCACAAATCCTGAACTGAACAAACCCTTCTTGACAAGTTTCCAAGCACCTTTCCAATCTTTCCATTGCATCCTTGCGAGCATTCCCAAATCAGCAGGAGGAGACCGATCCATCAAGAAGCAGGGCCGATTCTGTTGCGCAAGGAATTCTCCAACTTTGGAACCTACTTGCCAATCCATGATGTATCGATCATAATTCAATTCTATTGATTCGAGATGAGAAAGTACCTTTTTCGAAAAAGAACGACTCTGAAAACCGCGTATTGCATTTGTATCCAGCCCAATATGCTCCCAAGTAGCATCGGAGTGAGACCCGTCTCGCTCAGGATTTATGATGGATAAATCGAATCCCAATTCAATGAGTCCGTTTGCTAGAGCAATGGGTGTTGTTGCGCAAAAGTCAGAGAACTTTCGATGTGTGATCCATAGCAATTTCATTTGAACTCACCACGGGTTTACCAATCATTGTCTCTATTCGTTAATTGAAAGGTATGCTTCCTTGACCAAATCAAAAATCCCTACTGAGAAATCGGCACTCTGTTGCCATTTTGTTTCATCCACCAACCGAATCTCGTAAAAACTTTCTTGAACGTCATTTTTAGTGGTTGAGTAAGGAATATCCCTAAGAACGTGAAGACAACCCTAAAATTATGAGTGATACGGCGCAACCTCCTCGTTCGGATGAGCGTAGTCCGTCTTTGGAAAATTTACACCCCAAAGTTTCAGTTTTTTCTGCTCCCCTTCATATCAGAAAAAACCTCTCAAAACACCGATATTTACTCGACAACATGGTCAGCCGAAATTTGAACCAAAGGTATGATAAGGCTTTGTTAGGATATTTGTGGACTTTCTTAGAACCAGCATTATTGGCATCGGTGTACTATATTTTGTTCATTATCATTGCGAATTATGACGATAAAAGCTACCCAATGCTCATTCTTTTGGGTGTAATTGGGTGGGGTCTTTTCGCCCGAATTTTGAATTCAACCGTATCTTCATTGGTCACAAACGCTGGAATGATTAAACAAACCGGATTTCCCTTGGAGATATATTCTGCTGCAGAATGCAAAACCAACCTGGTGATTTCAAGTATCAGTTTGTTAACGATTATCCCCTTCATGTTCTATCTTGATCTAGCACCAACAGTTCATCTTTGGATGATGCCTGTCGCCATGTTTATGCTTTATTTGTCCGCTTGGGGTATTGGATTGATGGTTGCTTCTGCAAATGTTGTTTTTCCAGATGTTGCTCACGCTTTTCGTTTCATTACTCGAGCGGGGTTTTTCGTCTCACCAGTAATGTGGACATATGAAATGTTGATTGAACGCGCTGGGGCTGACTCATCCTACATTGATATTGCAATGCTTAATCCCGTCGTGATTCCACTTACCATGATGAAACATTCAGCGCAGGGTACAATTCCCGATTTCGCCTATCATCACATCATTTATGCAGCAGTTTTCCCTATACTTGCGTATATTTTCGGTTCGATTATATTCACAGCTACTTCCAGAGGGGTGGTAAAACGTCTTTGAATAATCAAGTATTGAGACTCGAAGGAGTCCACCTTAATTTCCCTAGGAAAGAAGGGTCATTATCAATCATGAAGCGAATGCTTTTGTCCTCGATAGGTAAATCCACTAAATATCCTCAAACGTGTGGATTATCAGACATCTCGCTGACAATTAACAAGGGCGAGATTATCGGGATCATCGGGCGCAATGGTTCCGGAAAATCCACATTGCTCAGAACAATGGCAGGAATTTACAAACCTGATAATGGCTGGGTTGGGATCAATGGTCAAATTTCCTTATTGGCAGGTGTTGGAGTTGGTATGAATAAAGATTTGACAGGTCGAGAAAATATTCATTTGTATGGAAGTATGCTTGGACATGAGCGAGAAGTTATGGATTCAATGATGGATGAAATCATCACTTTTAGTGAGTTGGAAGGTTTTATCGATGAACCATTTCGGACGTATTCATCAGGAATGAAAGCTCGTCTGGGTATTTCCGTTGCAACAGCGGTACAACCAGATATTCTCCTCATTGATGAAGTCCTAGGGGTTGGTGACCCAGGTTTCAAAAAGAAAAGCCAACAACGAATCCGCGATATGATGGAGAATTCAAACACCGTCGTTCTCGTGAGCCATTCTTTTGGTCTTCTCAAAGAAATATGTTCTCGGATGATTATGATGGAAAGGGGGAAAATAAAATGCATTGGAATCCCAGAAGAAGTGATAGCTGCCTATCATGAAGCCGAGGGATGAATATGTTTAATTTGTTCAAAAATAAGCCTCAAGAAAGAGAAATCAAAATCATCGATCTGACCCTTAATTCAAGGTTAGAAGACGACTATATCCTTCCACAAGAGCTCGAACACGAATTACTGATAAGGCGATTAAAAACAAGTTTAACTCCAAGCGCGGCACAACAAAAAATTGCAGAATGGGAAGATGAGTTTTCCATTAAATCGATTCGCGAGGAATACAAAAACAAAAATTGGGAAGAAGTAATTCGATTAACAAATTCGAGAATTGAAGTTCACGGGGGTGAGGAAGCATTTATCCAAAATATCCGCTCTCTCTATCAACTCAAACTTTGGCAAGAATGCATAATTTCATGCAACAATTTGTTGCAAATTGATGGGGAAAATCAAACCGCAATTCGTTTCATTGCAAGATGCAGGAAAAATTTAGGCGAAGACACAGAAGCAGAACTATATTTCTTGAAATTGCTTGAATTTAATCAAAAAGATATAGATTCTTTGATAACTTTAGCGAGAATAAACTACAATAACAAAGATTACAAAAAATCCATTCAACATTCAGAAAATATTCTTGCCATAGAACCCCATTCAGTAACCTGCCGTCGATTAATTTCAAGATCATACTTGGCAATGAATGAGTTCAAATTATCAATACCACATTTAGAATGGCTCATAGACCATTCTGAAAATGACTTGGAAGCATTGGTAGATTTAGGCAGAACTTATTACTCTATGAAACAATACTCCACTTCGAGAACATATCTAGAGAAAGCCCATTCAATGAACCCTCATGACAGAAGAGCTCGTCGAACATTAGCATTGATTTACGAGCGACAAGGAGAATGGCAACAGGCATCAACCATTTATGAATTGGAATGTTTGGAGGAGCCAGAATCTTTTTCGAATTGGGAAAAACACATTAGCCTTTTGTACAAACTCAACAAAATAGATGATGCAAAAAAAAGTATTTTGCAAATCATCAATACCGATTCAACGAGCATGAAATTGTATGTAATTTCACATTCAATATGTCGCAGTTTTTTCTGGAACGACATCGCCGAGAGGTTGCAAATAGAGATGGAACAAAAATGGCCACGTGAGGCTGCTTTGTATATCTTGATGGCCCAATTTTCACTTTCCAACGGTTATCTCACGGATTGTTATTCCTATCTTCTTAAATGTCGTAGGAAAGACCGCCGTTTGAAATCGTATACCAACTTGTTGCTCCAATTACAAAAAACCCTTGACCAAGTAGACTACTCGCTCAAAGAACTCAAAAAAGCGGTGAAAAGAAAACGACAAGTTTTGATTTCGGAATGCGCAATAAAAAAGATTTTTTCGTTGGCTCAAAAGGTTCCCAAATATCAACCTCGCAAATCAAAGAAAAAATTAGTTATGGTTTCTTCAACTTTAGGAAGAGGTGGGGCGGAGAGACAGGTATTGACCTGTTTAAAAGAATTAGACAAATCCAACAATTTTTCTGAGTTAACGCTCCTTTGTAGGTATAAAGGTTCGAATAAACCAGAATCTAGTTACCTGTCAGAAATCAGCAAACTAAATGTGAATGTATTCGAAAATATTAATGAGGAAGAATGGGTAAAATCTTTTGGAAAATTAGACAATGATACTATCTTTGGTGAGGCTTTTTTATTACTGCCCAAAACTATGCAACATTCTATACGAAGTTATTTCTCTGCTATCCGTAAAATCAAGCCTGACATTGTACACGCATGGCAAGACCAAACCAATATTGAGATTGCAATCGCTGCACGAATGGCAGGAGTTCCTGGAATCGTATTATTCGCAAGATCATTGAGACCTGATGGAAAAACGATGGCGCACATCAGGAATAGAATGTACTTGAAAAATTCATACAAATACATTTTGCAAGAACCAAATATTGTACTCTCCCACAACAGTAATGCTGGTAAATTAAGTTATGCAAATTGGTTAGAGGTTCCTGAACAAACATTTTCAACCATTCACAATGGAATAGATTTTGAAGAGTTTGTTGATTCATCTCAAGATTTAGATGTTGAGGACAAACTTTTCGAGTTTGGAATTGATAAAAATTCCACTATAGTCGGCGGAGTGTTTCGCTTGGTCCGGGAAAAACGCCCTTCGTTGTGGATCGCATCAATGTATAAAGTTCTTCAAAATGATTCCAAACTCCACGGAATCATAGTGGGGGGCGGAGCTTTAGAGCCTGAAATGAGATCTCTCATCAGGGAACTGGGGATGGAGAAGCGGATTCATTTGGTTGGTGAAACCCGTTTTGTGAAAGCTTGGCTCGATACTTTTGATTTGTTTCTTCTTACCTCGTCCATAGAAGGATTGCCAAACGTTCTCATTGAAGCTCAAGCCTTTGGTGTGCCGGTTGTTACAACTGATGCAGGAGGGGCCAGCGATACCATTGTTCCCGGTGAAACTGGGTATGTTGTTGAGGATAATTCGAAATCGATAGCAGACAGAATCCGTTCATGTTTATCAGATGAAAAATGGCTTGAAAATGCATCAAATCTATCAGTAACACACGCTCAAAACAAATTCAGCCCTGAAAATATGTCGAAAAAGCTGCTTGAGATTTATGATAAATCACTCGAAGTTTAGATTGAATGACGATTTCTTCTTTTTTCGGTACGACTCATTTCGAGTTCCATTTTTACGACTAAAGTTTGATCCTGAGTCTCACCAACGACCCTATGCGAGGATTTTTTCTCTACATATTCTCCGTCACCACTGCGGGAGAATCCGCAATTAAACCCTACTTTTTGTGAAACATCAAATGGATAATCATTTTCTTCCATATAGTTATGCAACACAGATTTGTAAAATTTATTTTTCAATTCAGGCTTTAGCCACAAGAACTCTTGAACAACTTGAGTATCTAAGAATGGATATCGGCCTTCTATGCCGTGTGATCCAGAAACATACTCTTCCTTCATCAGATATGCTCTTTGTGTATTATCAAAGAAATTTTTCCAAGGAAATACAGTATCTAAATCTTCAGGGAATAATCCACCAATCGTACTGTGCCGGAAATGTTTGATACCTTCAAATCCATAATCACTAAAAATTTCATCAGCACCGCTGCCTGAAAGGTATATCAATTGACCCTCAGCTTTGCCTTTCGCACAGATATGAGACATTCCGATAGCTCCATTATCATCAGTAAGCATTTGGCCTGTTTTTCTGAATTCAATTTTTTGTTCCAAACTCTTCATTCGATTGACCAAAGTGTCTCGATAATTCCTCAAACGCTTCACTTCGTCACAATCGATAAACCAAGATTTTTCAGTATACCACCCGAGATCCTCGGTGAGCAGTTTCAACGGAAGTTGTAATTTCTTGGCCAAGGAATCATGTTCATTTTTTACATCATCCAGCCAGTCTGATTCACCATTGTCAATTCTTAGAAAGTATTCTTCGCACCTCGATTTAAGATAATTACGAGCAGCCTTAAATTCTGAAATACTCAGATCCATGAGTCGAGGGTCAGTTGTTCGTTGAATTCGAGCAGTGATGGTTTCTTCCTTTTCAGAACCAACAATTGTGTAGGCTGTAAAATCAACGTTTTGTTTTTCCAATTCACAAGCAATCGCTCCACTGTCATAACCAGAGGAAAGTCCAATGAATACTCCATGCTTGATATTTTGAGTACGTTTTGCGATTGAACTAGTAAACGCCTTATTCCAATCTTCAAAGTCTTCCTTGTGTTGATTCAGTTCGAAGGTATAAACATCTTTTCTACTTCTCTTTTCCAACGTTGACAACTGGAGTTTGTATGTTGAATTTGCTTCGATTTGAAAAGGAGATTCAAATCCTAAACGCAATAAACAAGATTCGTATGAAGAAAGTCCCCAATCCGAACCTTCTTTGGCAAACCACAAGGGTTTAATCGAGAAAACATCTGTTGAAAACAACAGAATATCTTTTTCAAAATCAACGATTGCTAATGCATACTCGCCATCCAATCTCGAAACAAAATCCATTCCATATTTTTCATACAGCGGCAATAAACACTCTCCATCAGATTGAAAATCTCCAAAGTCAAGATAATTGTAGATTTCTCCGTTAAAAATCGCTACTCGGTTTTCATCTTTGGAAACGAATGGTTGCAAAGTAGGAGGGCCGGTCATAGAAAGGAGGGTGTGAACAAAATGGGTATCTTTAACTTCCACGTGATTCGTTTGATCGGGTCCTCTGAATTTTAAGAATTCAATAATGTGTGGCAAATCAACAATCTCTCGATTGGTTGCTAAAATGCCGCACATTTTTCTCCCTGATTATTCCGAATCAATACTACTTATTGAGTCTGAGGGGATGGACTCATAACCTACATGCTCCACGTTAATCCATGGGAGATATGTTCTCGAAATCTCGCATTCTCGTGACAGGGGGAGCAGGATTCATTGGCTCAAACATCTGTGATGCTTTGATTGAAGCAGGCTCTGAGGTTGTTTGTCTCGATAATTTCTTAACAGGTCGGAAAGAGAACATTGAACATTTACTTGATAATGAGAAATTCAAGTTTATCGAAGGAGATATACGAGATTTGGAAACATGTCAATCTGCGATCACTGGTTGTACGCATGTCTGCCACCAAGCAGCCCTCGGCTCAGTACCTCGTTCAGTTGAAGACCCAAAGACGACAAATGCAATAAACATCTCTGGGAATCTAAACGTACTTATTGCTGCTCAAGAAGCAGGAATTCAGCGTTTTGTTTTTGCCTCGAGTTCATCTGTGTATGGGAGTGATGCAACTATTCCAAAAATTGAACACAGTACAGGAACACCCCTTTCCCCATACGCAGTCACCAAAATGGTGAATGAATCTTACGCCCAAGTTTTTCACCAAATTCATGGAATGGAAACAATTGGATTACGTTATTTCAATGTATTTGGCCGTCGTCAAGATCCCAATGGACAGTATGCTGCAGTCATACCTAAGTTTGTTGAATCTCTTCTTCAACTTGAATCCCCGGTTGTATTTGGAGACGGTGAGCAAACGCGTGATTTTACCTATATCGATAATGTTGTTCAGATGAATTTGAACGCTTTATCGACTTCGAATACAGATGCTTTTGGTGGGATTTATAATGTTGCATGCGGAAGCCGAATTTCGATTAATGAGCTCTTTTTGTCGATACGTACTCTTCTCTCGAAATTCGATCCCTCCCTCCTCTCAGTTGAACCCACATATGTTGATGAGCGGCCAGGTGATATTCGCCATTCAATAGCAAATATCGATAAAGCCATTTCTCATCTAGAATACAGTCCACGGTACGATTTCCAACAAGGACTTCAAGAAGCCATGAGTTGGTACTGGAATTCTCTATGCGGTGATTGAATGAAGGTAAGATTGGAACAATCTCCAGGGTTGTGCCTTTTTATTCTGGAACCGGAGGAACAGGACATACTCCAACCAACTGAAAAGGTAAGTCTTGGTTCCAGAACAACCGAAATTCATTTACCAAATCAAATTGATCCTGATACAATCCACCCAGATCACTTAGCGCTCTGTATCATGATGATTACCCATCCCTTTGTTGGGAAATCATTAACTTTTCCAAAACCAGTAAGCAAAAGATTTGGAGATCAACACAATCAAAGTGCATCGCGTTACAAAATTGGCCCGGTAGATGATTCATTAAGACCTTGGAGTCCAGGGAAAAATGCGCGACCTGGGCTCGCGTTTAGTGGAGGAGTTGACTCAACCGCTGCATTGGGGTTGATGCCGCCAAATACCGCTCCGACTTTCATGGACCGCCCACTTCGTGAGAAATCATTGTATGACAAGGACGCCGCACTTAAATCGTGTCAAGAAGTTAAGCGATTAGGTTATGATATGCACATTGTAACTTGTGATTTAGAATATGTTCGTTCGCCAGTGGGTTTTCCGGTAGATGTAGCGAATTCAGTTCCAGCAGTGCTAATGGCAGAATACCTCAATCTCGATTGTATTGGATTTGGCACAATAATGGAATCGACATATGGAACTGGCCATAGGCTATACCGAGATTATCCACATGGCCATCACTATACCCACTGGGGTGG
Source organism: Euryarchaeota archaeon UBA124 (assembly GCA_002502215.1). Lineage (GTDB taxonomy): Archaea > Thermoplasmatota > Poseidoniia > Poseidoniales > Poseidoniaceae > MGIIa-L2. The sequence goes on along the minus strand of DAPT01000120.1, from coordinate 12,818 downwards.
ATTGTTTCGAGCAGCGGGTTTACCATTCATTTTGCCAGTTGCAGGTATCAGTGAAGTTGGAACTTCGATCATCTGTAATGAGGCACCTATCGGCTTTGTAGCGCAATCGTGTATGCGTGGTACTTGGAAAAAACCTTGCTTGAATTGTTGGAAATGCTTTCGAAAGCAGTTGTTAGACAATGCAATTCTTGATAATCAACTTGACTCAGCATATCTCGATGAAATTTTTAACAACAGAGAAGCATGTAGGTTCTTAAGTCAGATCCCAATAAAACATGAAAACATATTGACGTGGTCCACTCATCGATTGAATTCAAACCATATTCTCTTTTCTCTCTTAAAAGACAGAGTCGAGGGAACCGAGAATGATTTGACCTGGCTTGGGAAATGGTATTCGCCTTCAATTGAACTCATTCCTGAAAAATACCGTTCGACCATCCGCGAAAAAATCCTCAAATATCTTCCTGAGATGGACAAAGGAGATGAATCTAAACTTACCTCTTGGAGCATGCTCGAGCTTATCGATTCGCCAAGTACTGTTCAAAAGTCTAACTTATTGGTTGAAAAAATGAATAGAAGCCTCAAATCGCGTTAACCAACCATTTGGCGAGTTGATTGGCTCCGTTTGGCCGGTGCAAACTTTCGCAGCGTTCTATCATGAGCCTTCTCACTTCAGGATCCATCAATCTGTCAATGGCTACAGCGACTTTATCCTCGCTCACTTCACGTAAAACAATCATTGCCCCTGCTTTTTCTGCGACCTCTGCTCGAGCCAGTTGATCATCCATTCCAGTGTTCATATTTGGAATACAGAGAGTTGGCAAAGAAAATCGTATTGCTTCGTGGTATGAATTGTACCCTGCTGCCATTATGGTGAAGTCAAACGCGCGAAAATCAAGAGAATTCGGATATTCTGAAATTATTCGAACCCGACCACCTATGGAAGGGATTCGACCACCGATTAAGGACTCACCAAGTACGACATAAGCATTCTCATACTGTTCAAGAATCTTCAAGCACGTGCTGATATCTGACTGGATATCATTAATTTGGCCGGCACCCAGTTGAACATAAACCACTACTGCTTCATGAGGAATTCCTAGCCTATCACGAAGATCATTTCGAGGCCTTAATTCAATCTCATCGAGATAAATTATTGGGTCGCTACGAATAATCGCGGGTTTGAAATCCATCACATCGTCATCATCGTAGGTTTCGCTAACACTATCCTTCGGATTTATGATGAATTGAAAGTGATTGATACTGTCAACAGGAATTTTTGTCCCACCTTTACGGAATGTTCCGCGACGTATCCATATTTTTTTCATTCCCGTATCAGTTTGAATTGCGTTGAGCATCCCACGATAGGGAAACGCTCCATCAAATATGAAGAGAGAGGGTCGATGTATTGTAAACACATTCGCTAACATTTCTTCAGTGAGCATGTTCCAAGTTGCTGCATCCATGTTGTCAAATTTTTTTCGTCCTGGTATGTGATAGGCTGCAAAACCTTCGCGCTTCAAGAGGTGGAGTGTTGGCATTGTTGTGAAGAAAATGATTTCAATTTCCGGGTCGATCTTACGAACCCTTCGAGCAAGTGCCAACATTCGCGTGAAATGGCCAAAACCCACTCCATTTGTAGGAAACATCACTATTGATTTTCTTAAATCGCCAGACTGTATTGATTTCGTGCCATCGACTGGGTGAGATTTTCTTCCAAGTCGCTCAAGAACAATTGACATGAGAAGCCATGGGAACGAAAACAGAAGCAGTGGGAAACGCCAAGGTTGTTCAATAGAACGGACAAGGTGGGTTCCAATTCGAAAAGACGAAGATTTACGAATTCGAACGAGTTCTCTCCGATATTTCTCATCTCTGGACTCTTTGGAATGCAATGAGCCGAAAGAGGGGCTTTTTCCTTCGTCCATATCAACGGCAATGAAGGTAAGTTATTGAGTATTGCCAACCGAAACGGATATAAGCCAATAAGATTTTATCAGGCTCACCAATGAGTTGATGAACCCGAGCCTTCAGCGTGGATATATGACTCTAGATGCTGTGTTAGGCAATTCTTCCGAGTTTACTAATTTAACCGTTGGTATCATTGGATTGGGTTATGTCGGCCTGCCTACTGCCATCGGTTTCCATGATGCAGGTTTCAATGTCTGGGGCGTTGACGTATCCCAGCGAACCGTTGACATGGTCAAGGCCGGAGAAAACCCAACAGGCGACCCGGACGTGGACGACATCGTCCCAAAGCCCGGCACCGAACGCTGGCACATCACAACCTCCACATCAGAAGCTGTTCCGAAGTGTGATATTGTGCTCGTGACCGTTCCAACTCCTGTTACGCACGATCTGAAGCCCGACCTTTCCTATGTTGCAGCTGCTGGAAGAGCCGTTTTTAAGGCAATTCCTAAGGGGTCGAACACGATTGTTGTTCTTGAATCGACAGTTTATCCTGGCGTCACGACTGAAACATGGCTTCCAATCATCGAAGAATTAGGATTGATTATTGGAGAAGATGTTGAAATTGCCTATTGCCCAGAACGATTCAATCCAGGTGACCCTGCGCACGGAGTGCGGCAAGTTGCACGTGTTATTGGATGTTCCAATCCTGAGGTTGGAGAGAAGCTGGTTGAATTGTATTCCAAATTAACATCAGAAGATGTCCGATATGTTGGCAAACTCGAAGTTGCAGAAGCTGCGAAAGTTATTGAAAATGTTCAGCGAGACATCAATATTGCATTAGTGAATGAGCTTGCACGAATCTTCCCTGCATTGGATGTCGACGTTGAAGACGTCCTCACTGCTGCGGCAACCAAGTGGAATTTCCATCGTTACACACCGGGCGTGGGTGTTGGTGGTCACTGCATTCCTGTCGATCCGTATTACATGATTCAACGGGCTGCTGATGTGGGTGTACCTGCTGGCCTGATTACTGCTGCTCGGGCAGTGAATCGGTCAATGCCGAGTCATGTTGCAGGCGTTGTTACCGATTTGCTTTGGAGCGCAGGTGTTCCTGCTGGTGAAGCAAAAATATTGCTTCTCGGTTGGTCCTACAAAGCAGAAGTTGGCGACCCACGTGAAACACCAGCTGAACCTTTGGCTGCAACATTGATGGGCAAAAACATCGAGGTCGGTGCTTGGGATCCTCATATTGAATCTGCTTTGTATCCTGAAGGCGTTGTGCGTGTTGAAGATATCTCAGATGCCGAAGGATATGATTTGGTCATCCTCGTTACTGCACACAAAGCTTGTCTGGAAATCGATTGGTGTGCCTTGCTCAACAATATGCGTACGCCAATCCTGTACGATGGCCGACGTGTTCTTGATTTGGAAGATCTCAAGTCCATGGGATGGACAACCCATGCAATTGGTAAACCGATTTGATCAGGCTTGTCGCCCAGCATCAAACATCTCTCGAAGTGAACCATCGTTCAACATTTCAAGAGCAATGTCGGATCCACCAATTAATTCGCCATGAACGAAGACTTGTGGCATGGTCGGGAAGTCTGACCAGGTGCATACGCTCGGAATAGCTCGTGGGTCGGTAAGAATGTTGACGGCTGCAAAGGGTTCACCAAGCGCTTGCATAACTTGTGCAGCGCGATTCGAAAAGCCACACTGGGCTTGGTCCGGTGTTCCTTTCATGAACAACACCAAGGCGTGTTCATCAACGATAGCTTGCAATTCTTCAGGTGTCCAATCCATGTTTATTCCTCTTTTTGACGGTTAATACGTCGAATGTGAACGCCTTGACCGCCAGCATGGGGGTCAAAGGCTGTGTCGCCGGTTACGGCTTCTTGCTCCGGTGTCATGCACTTGAGATCGATGGCATGCACTGGGTGTGGAATGTATTGTTTCATATGATTCAAAACCTGTTTCTGGCGCTGGAGTGGGCGCATCCCCTCGAAGGATGGGCTGGTGATTCGGACATGAAAATGGTCACCACTGCGGTGCAAATCGATGACTTCGACTGTCGCATCAGGCACAGCTTTGAGCACTTCTGCTTCGAGCCATTCCGTACTGACCATGCACAGACCAACCGATACTCTTCTTTGAACCTGTCTAGTTCCTATCAAGGCCTAACTGACCGTTGATTTATCTCAACATCGGAAATCGGGCATTCTAAATACGAAACGAAATACTGGGAAACATGCAAGCAGAGGAGTACTACCAATCTCTCATCGGTCAAGGTTATACAACCGAACAAGCGAAAGAGTACACGCTACAGTATTATCCAGACTTCAATCCAACTGTTCCTGCTGTTGCTCCACCCCTCCCCGAAATCCCCGTCCCGATGCCTCTTCCTGGAATTTCCCCGTTACCCCTTGGCGATTTACCTCCGCCGTTTGTCGGCGGGGCATTACCAAAGCCAGAATCCGTTGGAACTGGCGGAATGGAGAAAAAGAAAATTATTGCCGTTGCATTGGCGGGCGTACTTGTCATTGCTGGTGCTGTTGGGATTATGTACGCATTCGGCGTCTTTGGTGAAGGAGATGCGGATTTTGTTGGACAGTGGGTTGACGAAACTGGTCATGTTATGAGTTTCAACAGCAATGGAACAATCGTATCTTCGTCTTGGTGGCAGGATGATCCTTATCAGTACTGGCCATTTAATACCACGTGGACAAAATCAGGAGATGAGGTTACCGCCACCTACGAGCGTACAGTGACCTCCGAGGAGTTCCCATATGACGAAAAATCAACAGTCGTCATGAAGATGAAGATTGATGGTAGTGTCATGTTCATGAATATTCTTGAAGGAGTATTAACGGAAGATTACGGCGACGGAGAGGTATATGAGTACGACTTGACGGAGAACTCAGATGAAAATTGTGTTGCAATGGTCAGCAAAGGACGACTTGACTTCAGTGGAGAAAATTGGAACGCGGATGCGCAGGATACGTGGTATTCGATGGTTAATTCAGTCGATGTTCCAAGTTGGTGCGATAATGAATTCAAGAATGAGTACAGTTTTTCCTTTGAACAAGATAATTCAAATCGTGGAGCTTTCTTCTTAACTCTTGAAACCTCCAAGTGGGACCTCCTGGAAATCTCCGATATGGCGTTTTACATAACAATCGATGGTGGTTCAGAAACCGAGTGCTTCTATGATGGATATGACGGAGTTTGCTCTTACATACCCCAGTTCGGTAGTGAGCGGATTAATCCTGGTTCTGTCATTGCTTTTGGTAGAGCAGACGCATGGGAAACGGATTGCAGTTCAGGCTGCGATTTGTATGTTCGAATCGTACAGAATACAAGTTCGGGACAAGTTCTCATCGACGAATTCAGTGAATCCAACCTCGTATGGGACGATGGGCCATGAATTCCAAGCCTCCGTGTCTGTTTGAAAAATCAATCCGTGTTGTTATCTTTGTTTGATGCAAGGAATGCATGCGTGGAATGGAACCGATTGGCAACCTTATTCCTGATCAGTTTGAAAATTGATTCAAGAATTCCCAAATGAGCTCATAGGTGTACGTGCCTCCGACTTGTTCGGGCCACGTGTGCTCGTGAAACTCCATGCCATAATGTTCGATGCGTACGTCGCCATTGCATTCATTGTGAACGATGTGTTCGACTTCGAGCTGGTAGTCTGAATAGCTGTTTTGGCAATTGGATTTCTCTGCCCAGAAATCGATCATACCAGGCACGCTGCTCATGGTACCAACGCCTTCATGCTCTCCATCCTTCCAGTCCCAGTCGTTGTTGTAATCGATGAGGTAGTCGAGTTTACC
>DAPT01000120.1:4659-6679 GCA_002502215.1 Euryarchaeota archaeon UBA124 | reverse complement strand
CCAGCAAAGGATGCTACGGCCGCAAAGCGGTGATTCAGCTGACACGCTATTTCGTAGGTATACATTGATCCAAGCGAATATCCTGTTGCATACAATCTCGAATCATCGATGCAGTAGACTTTTGATAGTTCATCGACGATTGCTTCAGCGAAGTCATTGTCCTCTCGAGAGGTGGCTGCGGAATTGAGATACCATTCGCCTTCTGCAACGGTGCGCTCGCTGTCAGCAATTGGGTAAGCGACGATGAAATCCTCGAGCCCTGCCAGAGCGTCAAACTGGTCTTGCTGTGGGAAATCGCCTTCATCTCCATCGCCACCGTGAAACGCTAGGAGCAAAGGCAATCGAGTACCTGCCTCGGTTTGAGGAGTCGTTAGGCGGAAAAACCGCTCAGTTCCGTCGACATCAATGTAGATCGTGGACTGCTGGACCGCTGCAGATGGCAACGAGCACGGGTTCTCAACTTCCACAAGCGTTTCGGATTCAATTTCCTGACGTTCCATTGGCGTCTGCGTGCAGCCTGCTAAAGGAATCGTGAGAAGAATGAGAATTGCAAAACTTGCAAACCCTCCACGCATCATGTAAATCCTAGACACTTCAATATTAACAAACTAACGATTCGTATTAGGTATCCCATATCGAGTTGTTACTGGACTCAGTTAGGGGAAGCTCGAAACCAAGCACTCAGCCATACAGATCTACAAAAGTTGGGAGCAATTAAATAGAGAAATTGAACAAGAAATGGTATGAGGCGCCACGACATTGACTGGTTGAGAGTCATCTTGTTCGGTTTGCTCATTTGGTTTCACTATGCTGTTTTCTCCCTTGGTGAGCTTGAATTTGGAAACGATCTCATGGGATTGCTGAATCTCCCATTGATGTTCATCATCACCGTAATGCATCAATGGCGATTAGCGGCCTTGTTTGTAATTTCAGGAATGGGCACATGCTTTGCTTTTCGAAGAAGAACTTGGGGTGTTTACGTCAAAGAGCGATTTTCTCGTCTTGGGATTCCACTGTTGTTTGGGACCTACATACTCTTCTTGGGAATCTTTGACCCTCTGGGTACAACATTCCAATTCTTTGAACTCTTTCCTGGCTCTGACAGCATGATATATGGCCACCTCTGGTTCATTTACAACCTCTTGATTTACTCCGTTCTGTTAACACCTCTGTTCTCGTATGTACGCAACAACCCTGAGGGAAAAATTGTCCAAGCGACCCGCTCGTTGCTTAAAATTCGCTATGGTATGGGCCTACTGATTGTACCGCCCTTGATTCTCGCTCTCAACGGCATTTTGTTCAAGCCTTGGGAATTCGGAGAGGTCGGGATGTGGTGGGAATTTCCACGTTACATGATCTATTTCCTGTTTGGATATCTGATGATTGCAGCCAAAGAAGATTACTTTCCTGCAATTGATAAAATCAGAATCCCAGTCACTATCCTAACGCCTTTGTTGGCCTTTTTCTGGTTTGTGAGTGATGAGATGTTTGAAACACCCGAGATTTACGCTGGTGGTTGGGTGCTTGAGGGGTATGATGCATTCGCAGTTGAACCAACCATCGCCGCAGTTCTACAGTCTTTTCACGCATGGTTCTGGTGTCTTTTTGTCTTTAGTTGGGCTTCGAAGCTTCTCAACAGACCCAGCAAATGGCTTGCTTATCTCAACGAAGCGGTCTACCCAACGTACATCGTCCACATGCACCTAACGTTTCTCCCGATTGCCCTGCTAGCGATAATTGGGCTTGGGTATTACCCATCGATGGCCATTGGAACAGCGATTGTATTTATTGGGGTCATGATTTGTTTTGAAATCGCCAGGAGAGCATCCTTTTTCCGACCTTTGTTCGGTATCAAGGGTGGAAAGGAAGAAGTCAGCAAACTGTATCCTTTCAACCAAACCAAAGACGATGGCATCCGAATTTTGTTTTCACTGATCTTCAACGCTCTTGCCGTGGGTATGATCATCATGCTCTTGTTATGGTTTATTGGAGCAGGCGTAATCGCACAATAATGCGATAT
>DAPT01000120.1:0-4279 GCA_002502215.1 Euryarchaeota archaeon UBA124 | reverse complement strand
CGGCCGAGTTTGGCTTGATGTTGGAACAACATTTGCCTCTCTCGTCACCCTCACTCGGAATGTGTGTTTCAAAGGTACTCCAAACAAAGCCAACGGTTGATTTATGATAATGCACGCCAAGGCAAGGACATGCGAATAAGGCAAACCTTCGTCTTTCTCCTCCTCGTATTGCTACCCTTTTCAGGATGTCTGGATGAAACATTAGATGAACAGGATGAAACGACAAGAATCTCAAATCCATGCAATGAAAACGGATCCTTCTCTGCTCTCGAACCTCGAGTCTCAGAGCACACCTTGGTGCAAGAGATAGATGGTGAGCAAGTTACTCGTAAATACCTGATTCAGGCACCCACCGTGATTGATGAATCCAAGTGCTATCCCATCCTTTTTGCACTTCACGGAAACGGTGGTCAACCCGGCCAGTTTGTGGGCCAATATCGTGATGTCATAGACGCAGGTGACTTCATTGGAATATACCCTGAAGGCATTGAACGATCATGGAATCTCGGTAAAGAAGCATCGACAGCCAACGATACTGAGTTCATGGAACGCATCGTTGAATCGTTGCAATCGGTTGCAAACATCGATCATGAGAAGCGCTATGTGGTTGGGTTCTCGAACGGTGCGGGGATGGCCCACAAATTAGGGATTGAATCCAACCAGTTTTCCGCATTTGTTGCCGTTGTTACCAGCCTGACAACCGATAATTTACCATCCAACAATTCTGGAAACCCCTCGGTGATGCAAATTCTTGGTGCGGATGACGAATCGGTCCCATATGAGGGAGGAGAAGGCGTCATGGGACATGTGTTTCTGTCGGGCAATGAAAGCGCAAGGGTTTGGGCAGAGCATAACAATTGCAACCTTAGTGCAACGAATTCAACCTTGTCGGACGGGAGTATTCGTAGTGTTTACTCAGGTTGTGTAAATGATGGAGAAGTCATCAACTACAGGGTTGCGAATGCAGGCCACAGTATTGATCAAAATTTCGAGGGTGGACTGAATTCTTTAATTTGGAGATTTTTTTCAAACCACTGATTTTCCACATGACATCCTTCAAATCATGTAGCCCAAACATACACTCTTGCTTTTGCTAAGATGCATCGCTCGTGTCTGACAAGAGACCCACTGCAACCCCTTCGTATACCCATCCAAGCAAAGGGTACCCATTGATTCATGCATCTTCATCGATTCGCAGAACCCATGACCGATACGAATCGACGACCTTCGTTTGGTCGCGACAGTGTATGGCTCGCCTCAGCGGATGTGGTCGCTGTACTGTTGGCATTCATTGGTCAACTGATCTTAGCACGGGCTTTAATCTCAGAATCCTATGGATTGTTCGTTATTGCTGTTGACCTGTTTGCAACACTTTTCCTTCTTCTTGATTTGGGGTTGCCGACGTTATTGGCGCGAGATGGGCCGCGAAACCCATCAGCGATCTGGCCTGGTATGCTCCGAATTTATCGGCTTCAAGGCATTGTCGTGATTCTTTTTGCACCAATTGTCGTATCCCTCGTTTTGTCTCAAAGTGTGCACGATGGATTGATGCTGCTTGGAGCTGGTGTTGCGTTGGTTCACATCGCTTCCTATGCCCCAAGGGCCGCTTTACGCGCTGCAGGGGATGCTCGATTTGAATCGATTACGAAAGTCATTGAACGACTGATGACAACCGTTGGTTATGCCTCCTTGTACTTCATCGATTCATCCGATGTGGTCGCTTATGCAGCAGTCTTCTTGGGAGGAGCCATTGTCGGTTTGATTCTTGCTTTGATTGGAGCATATTGGACCTGTGCAAAAACCTCAGGAGATGCAAAACCCTCTCAATTGGGAAGCGATTGGGTCAGCAAAAAGAGTCTCCTTTTTGCAGCGCTTCCATTTGCAATTACACTCGGAGTTTTACCGTATGTCATTCGGATTGAGAAATTTATTCTTGCGAATGAATTAGGCCTCGATGAAGTAGCATTGTTCCATGTCGCTCAACTCGCTTGGTTAGCAGGACTCCTTGTCCCACAAGCAATGCGTTCCGCCCTGCTTCCGGTTCTAGGAGAAACACGAAACCAACCAGCGATGTTCAACCAACATTTGGGTAGAGTTGAATCGATTTGTTTTGCGCTTGTCCCAATCGGGCTGGTTTCCGGCGCTGCAATTGTATGGATTCTTCTTCCAATCGGCTTTCCTTCCGAATACTTTGATGGAACATTGGGAGCATCTGCTCGGGATATCTTCATGCTTCTCTTAGCAGGTTGGGCATTTACAGTGCTTTCAGTCCCCTCATACACTGCTTTGCAGGCTGGGGAACGACCGTGGATGTTCACGTTGTTGATCATGACCGTCGTTCTAACCTCGACCATTTGGGGCGTCGTTCTCATCGGTCTTGGAGCACAAACAAGCATCGGCAGAGCCATTGAAATGGCTGCCTATGCGTCGGTTGCTTCTTCTTTTGTTATGCTCATGCTTGGAATCGTATTGAGTCGCAGGTTTCTGCATTTCAAGGAACGTTCCCTCAAATGGCTTGCAACGATTTGTGCAGTAACTGTGACTTGCGTAGCTCTCTCGCAACAGTCCTACTGGTCGCTGGTAGGAATCGGTTTGTTCATTCTTCTTCCTCAAGGCCTTGAAGCAACGAAGACCATTGTTGCGACACCATCTTCGATGACACTCGCTGAGGAAGCGTGACTGGTGAACGTTGCCAATCCTTTTCCAGAGCAGCTTCACATGCATTTGCAAGTGCTTCGGGTGTTGGATTGTCGATTACGAATTCTTTTGGTAAATACGTCGCAACATCACCAACATTGGTCGATACGACCGGCGTTCCACACAGAATGGATTCCCTTGCAACCAACGGCCCCGATTCGCGTTGTGAGGTGATAAGTGTAACATCAGCGACAATCATACGATCCCATACGATACTTCTCGGCTGTTGCTTGAGCGTTGTCATGCCAACAATCCAACCTCGTCGCTCGAGTATTTCACCTGCTTGAAGAGCGAGGTAGTGGTTCTTTTCTGGTCGTCTTGGATCAGCTGGAAAGAGGATGTCGATAGATTCTCGACGCCAACGACCGTTCCATTTTTTCATCGGTCTTGCCCATTCCTCGTCCATTTCACTGTGGCAAGGAATGGTGTAGGCTTTCTTTGTCTGCACTTCTGCGCTTTCCGCTGTTGTACGCAACCTTTCACTAACGAACACCATCGAATTGGCGGATTCCATGAGGGACCTGATTCGTTTTCCAGTTGTTGAATGTGTTAGCCCAACATCGACATCATGACCATGGACAACGCCTGTCCACGGAACGTTCCAACGCTTTGAGAGTGAGCGTGCGAGTTCAGCAACAGGCCAGAGTGTGTGTGCAATGATGCGCTCAGGGCGCCAATCTCCAAGCCATTTCTCAATCGATCTGCGGCGATTACGTATGCTACGTGCAGTCAGCCATGGATATGGATGGTCGGTGTAAGCAATGTACCGTGGTGCGTGTATTTCGAATTCATTATGCTCGAAATATTTTGGGGCTTTGGCAACACCGGTAAGAGTTGATCGACTTTGTTCCATGTACTTGAGAAGTCTTGGAAGCGGATTGACGATGCGAACATCATGACCCATGTCTCGCAAGAGTTGGGCATGGTCGGCAACGAATGTTCCTCTCGCCGCATTGGTCGGCAGTGGGTGAAGCAGCGTCACCAGAAGGATCTTCATCAAATCACTCAGTCATTGAGGGCTTGATGAAGCGTTGTTAAGTTGTCAGCAACGCTCGCGTTGGCGTTGAACAGGCCAGATCCGACGACCGCATTGGTAACGCCCCATTCACGCAGCATAGCGATGTTGTGAGCCTTGACTCCTCCATCGATTTGCAATTGGACATCCCGTCCACCAGAAGCGACTTGTTCGTCAATGGCCTTCCGAAGGGTGCGGATTTTTGATTCCACGGTTGGAATAAAGGATTGTCCACCAAAACCTGGGTTCACGCTCATGATGAGGACAAGGTCAACATCTGGAAGGACTTCAAGTGCTGCTTCTACAGGCGTTCCTGGATTGAGAACGACACCTGCTGTTGCTCCTCCTTCCCGAATTGCGTGAAGCAGGCGGTGAAGATGTTTGACTGCCTCAACATGAACAGTAAGGTGGTTGCATCCTGCATCAATGTAGTCTTGATACATCGATTCAGCATTCTCGACCATCAGATGTGCATCAAAGACTGGTCCGTCACCAAGATGTTGACGTAGTTGTTTGATGACCGGCGGGCCGAAGGTTAAGTTTGGGACAAAGTTCCCGTCCATGACA
>DAPT01000055.1 GCA_002502215.1 Euryarchaeota archaeon UBA124 | reverse complement strand
CCATTTCACTGGAGTTGATGTTGCCGATGCCACATGTCTTGTTGATGGGAGGGGGTCATTGTTCAGAGGCCATCTCCATCCTCTTACCGAAAAAGGGTTGGAATTATTCTGTCCAAGACACGCGAGAGGCATTTACAACCGCTGAGCTTTATCCACATGCAGTTGAACGACACCATTCAACGGTTGATTCTTTCTTTGAAAATGAAACAACACGAACACTGACACGCTTCTCGGATGTTCTTCTGCTTGGTCATGACTATTCGGAAGACCTTGAGCGTCTGAAACATCTGCTGAAAATCGCTGAATCTGAACATCTTGCTTTGGACGGGAAATCGTTCCCACGTATTGGAGCCATTGGAAGTCGTTCAAAGTGGAAGTCGTTCACAGAATCCTGTATCGAGAGCGGCATACAAAACGCAACGCTGGAAAGCGTGCGCTGTCCAATTGGACTAAACATTGGTGCGGAATCTCCAGAGGAAATTGCGATTGCAGTGATTGCTGAGATTTTGTCCATGCACAAGGACGTTGACGTTCATGCACCAAATTGGCGAGACCAATGAGGCTGTCCTATGCGTTCAATGAGCGATTCGTGGGAAATGCGAAACGGTTTGGTCATTCCAAATCGGAGTGTTCTCGCTGCCATGACGAACAAACAAAGTCACGACGATGGAACGCTTTCTGAAGATGAAATCAATTTCCTCCATCGACGTTCAGTGGGCGGGTTTGGAATCATTACAACCGCTGCATCCCATGTTCAGGAATCCGGTCAAGGCTGGGACGGAGAATTTGGTGTTTGGAGTGATCATCATCTTCCCGGACTTACGACGTTAGCAACAAAATTGAGGGAAGGAGAGTCGCGTTCCTTTGTTCAACTTTTTCACGGAGGCATGCGAGCCCCATCAGCAATAACTGGAAAGCAACCTTGCTCTGCGAGTGAGAATTTTATTTCTCAGAAGGAAGGCGTTTCGAGGGCCCTGACAACGGAGGAAGTTGAAGAATCAGTTCTCGCATTCATCCATGCAGCAAAACGCTGTGAGACCGCAGGATTTGATGGAATCGAATTGCATGGAGCACATGGCTACCTTATTGGACAATTTCTAGGGAGCAACACCAATCGGCGCAACGATCGATACGGAGGCGATGTACACGCCCGCTGTAACTTTTTGATTGAGATTATCCGGGGTATCAGGGAGGCTGTTGCCCCTGAATTTGCAATCATGGTTCGTTTATCTCCCGTTTCAGATGATATCGGAATTACACTCGATGATACAAAGAAGGTGATTGATTTCCTCATCAAGGAAGAGATTGATGCAATCCATATCTCGTGTTGGGATGTGTTCGAAGTGCAACCAAATGGCAAGAGCATCACCAAAGAAATATGCTCGATGTTTTCAAATTCCATACCGATTGTTTCCACAGGTTCGGTTTGGACGGCAAAAGATGCACAGTTCGTTCTCGATGAGGGAACACAGGCAGTCGGTGTTGCACGAGTAGCACTACCACATCCTGATTGGGCAAAGCAGGTTCTTGATGCCGAGTACAGGCCATCCCATCCTCCGTTCACTCCCGAAGAATTGCGTCGAGCCAACCTTAGCCCAACCTTCGTTGAGTACATGCGCCGTTGGAAAGGATTCGTTACGGACGGTCGATGAAGACGTGTTCTCTGAAATACGCCAATTCATGAACCGATTCACGGATATCATCGAGCGCTAAGTGTGCTGCCTTTTTACTGAATCTTGGAACATCTGGATACCAACGTCGAACCAGTTCCTTGATCGCCGTTACATCAACCATACGATAGTGAAGATATTTTGCAACTTCTGGCATTTCCTTTACCAGAAACTGACGATCGTTCCAGACCGAATTTCCACACAGAGGCGCCGTTCGTCTAGGAACGTATTGTTTGATGAATTCAAGTGTCTGTCGCTCAGCTTCCTCCAGACTGACGGAATCGTGTCGAACCCGTTCGATCAATCCACTTGCAAAGTGGTGTCGAGTATTCCATTCATCCATCCCTTCAATGAGTTCTTCTGATACTGATATTGCGAGGTTTGGTCCTTCAGCAATGATGTTAAGTTCAGAATCTGTGATGATTGTTGCAATCTCAATGATGCTTTCACGTTCAAGATCCAATCCCGTCATTTCAAGGTCAATCCATACCATTCGTTTGTTTGGGTCGTCCATGTTTCAGCGAAGAGAATTCGGTTCTTGAAGTCGGCGTAGGCTTCTTGATGGTGATGGTGCAGGGTCATTCATGGTCGATGCAGTGGATGTTGGTACGGCAGTTGCGAGGGAGGCAGTCGACATCTGGCTCTTTAAGCTTAAATTCCGAACCTGGCTGATTGTTGTGCTCCTTCTTGCAGTTTGTGGTTGGTATTTTGCATCATCTGCCTGGGATTTTTCAGACGAAAATTCAAGTTCATCCATCGAAACAAGTACCGATACAGGTTGGAGAACGTACTCAGTTGTGGCGCCTGTTGATACCGGTATCAATGTCTATCACGACCACTTCCGTACGGACGAGGTCTATCCAGATTGGCTTCTTGACTCACTAGGTGTTACCAAAACCTGCGACACTACCTTTGAAGGCTCGTGGGAAGAACGCTATCAAGCGGACAAAGAATCGTGCTGGGATACAATAACAACCTCTGACATCGTCTATTTCCACGGAACAAAAATCATCGGAACATCACCGGATGGGGGGACCGATATTCACATTCTCGATGACCCTTCAGATGGTCACGGAACAGCGGTTACGGGGGCTGTACTCGATGCAAACCCAGACGCTGTGATTTTCTTCGTAGAAGGATTCAGTACTGAAGCCGTCCTTGCTGCATCGAATCAGCCTCTTGTTGACATTATCTCTACTTCGTTCGGTGCCATAGGCTCGCTTCCTGTACCAGGCATTGAGACTGGGACGTACGAAGCCGTTGTTGATAATAACAAGATTCACACAGGTGCTGCAGACAACACGCCCTCTCCTGCTGTCCAAGATGCTACTGCAGGTCCGCCTTGGTCCATTGGTATCGCTGGGTATGCTGAGGAAGGGGATGACCAAAAAGAGACGATGAGTGGTTCCTATCCAGACATTGCAGCCGATTGGACCCAGGTCTTGCCAAATCACGATGATACGGATGGATACCACGAGACGTCAGGAACGTCTTTCGCAACCCCACGAACTGCAGGAATCTTGTCCTTCATCCTCCAAGAGTTGAGAGAGGAATTCAATGACGGTGGTTCTGGAGCATCCCCAGAACGAGGTGGTTACCTCGTGGCTGGAAATACCTCCGAAGGCGAGACATTTACCCTCCGAAATTCAGAGGTACGCAATGCATTGAATTTGTCTGCATGGTATCCCTCCTTCACCACATGGGATCCGCTCTCAGGAACAACTCCTGTCTCTCCAGTCGCTCCATGCACACAGGTTGGTTGGGGCGTAGTCAACATGTCCAACATTGAACCAATGCTTATGCACCTGAATGGAAGCCAACCGATGACTGATCGTTCAGGAGATGTTGTTCTCTGCATGAGCATCAACCAAGAAGCGCGTGAGGCATACTGGGGTGTTTACCCCTCTGCGCCCGGCCAAGACACGGTCATTGATCGGATTGCTCTCTTTGAGAAAGAGGAATCATAGTGGCTCAAAGTCGAGGACGATTTGCCCAAGCATGTTGACTCGAACCACAGGCTTGAATCCCTCATGAGGCGTCATTTCGATGGTACGAGCAATGGTCTCAATCGATTCCTTTGGTAAACGGACATCAAAGCCTTCCGAGGTTTTGATGTAACCGATGTTGTTCTGTTTATCCTCGATTTCTGAGGCCATTTCAACCAACGCATCCACTTCATCCAACGCATCCAATTCATCTAATTCATCCAGTTCTTCCAACTCATCTTCCAAGGCTTCCTCCAATTCGAGGTCTTCCTCATCTTCATCGTCCTGCTCATCTTCTTGATCTTGAACGGGCGTTGGCTTGAGCTTAGGTACAGCAGTATCGAAGACTTGCGGAATTTCCACGTCATGAATGTCATAGCTCGACCGACGGTTCATGTACAGGAAACCGTATCCTAGCGCAAGCATTCCAATGGAGACAAGTGTGAGCCCTCTGAACAATATTTCTCCATCATTTTCAATGTTGTATATGAACAAAATGAACAGTGTGAGAACTGAACCGAATACGCCGAGACCACGACGCCATCGAACCTCGGCCTGGGTTTTATCAAATCCAGTGATTGCGAGCGCAGTCAGTATTGTTGCTGTCAGGAAAAGGGCGAGTTCGGTTTGATCGTTTGCCCCAAAGGCGAGCATGACTCCACCCAAAGCGGCGACGACTCCTGAGAATCCCATATATTCGATGTACTGGAAGAATTCATCGTCATCCTTCCATTCGAAAACCTTTGAATCGTAAACTGCGTCGGTTTTTGACGACAAGTAAATCATGGCAGCCCCCTCGAGGAAGAAGATTCCACCGGCTAAGAAATTCCGCATTGCTAGCGGTCCAACGTGAAACTGATGAATGAGATTCATTGCCGCTAATCCATCGACCAATGGCAAGAAAAGAATCGATACCTTGTCTCCTTTTTGAATTGCCTCGTAGGTAACCCAAGCACTTCCAACCAACATCCCCATACCGTTAACAACGTTAAACGAAAGGAGAAGAGAAGCAATCGCAAGGAAACGGAGTTGTGTATCCAGAGTATATGGCATGATCTTTTCCAATCGTTCCTCGTCGATGACATTCATTTGCAATATTCCGTTGTTGCTTGCTACCCATAGGAAATAAATCGCTATTCCTGAAAATAGCATTGAATAACCAAAGACGTCAAAAGGATTCTCAAACATGCCATCTGCGAAACCGATCATGAATGAGATCATGAGGCCAACCGAGAGCATTGGTATCAGGTTGATGTCTCCACGGACCCACGCGTTGAGTAGGCCAAACATACATGCGATGAGCGGTAACCATGATGCTGATGGTAGAACTGCCCAAATCGCCAACACGAACCAAACCATAGGCAAGAAGTAAGGGAATGGATTCTCTTGATCTTCCTTTAGCTGAACTTCACGAATACTCCAAGCAATTGGCATCAACATATGGGCCGCAACAAGCGTGCCTGTCACCGGTGTGAACCAAAGCGGAGGTCGTACTGTGCCAATCTCCGATGGATCTGACGAGAAGACGGTGGATTCCAAAAACGAGTAGGCGATTCCGTTCTCTCCGAGCCAGAGCGTTGAGATGGTGGCCAAAGGTGCAAGCATTGTTACGCCATGATGTCTGTATTGTGCTGCAACCAAAGAAACAAGGCCGTACATGCTGAGGAACAAGAGTCCACCGGATTGATCCATCATTCCTATACCGAGTAAAACACAAAGCATGACTTGGTCAGCGCCTCGGCTAAGATGATCTCTGTCGAGACCTCGTTTATTGATGAGAACAAACGCCCCGATAGGTGCTGAAAGGAAGAGGATGTCGAACAGAATACCTGCTTGGAATAAGCCATCACTGTCTTGCTGAGCAGCCTCGAGCATGAGCGGCATCGCAGAGGCCGCGATAATAAGAAGCATAAACGCACCAATCATTCGGCTTTGCGATGAAATTTTGTCCATTGAATTGATTTCCCAAAACAAAAAGCTGACCGGCAGGATGTACAATCCAACAAAGTAGAAACCATCACCCGAAATTACATCGGCATTAATTGTGCTTATTCCTCTAGTAATTGCAAGCAACGAAAATGCCAATGAAATCCGACCTATGGAGCCGAAGGAAGCCTCATCAAGAATTTCCATCTCTTCAGGTTCTTTGATGTACCAAGCATTGGTTTCGGAATCGTACGCGTAAGCGCCCGCAGCCCTTAATTCGAGTAAGCGGAGCAAACTGCCAACATCAACTTCCACATCACGGACGGTGTTGAACAGTGCATAGACGATCAGCCCAAGGACGAGGTATTCGAGGGATATTCCGCTGAGTGCCGGAATCGCATAAGAATCTGAAATCTCGAGTTTCCTACCCAATAGCAAACCTGAGCTTATGATGAGTGAGGTGAGAAGTGCAAGCGTTGCGTTGCGTTTCTCAAGGTCGTCTCCATTGCGTGCTTTGAGCATCGACTCATAGACCATCCCAAGCAGATAGACAACGAAAATCCATCTCACAAACCAATAGTCTGAATCAAGAATTGTGCTGCTTAATGCAATGAATGTGACGGTTTGTACACTGCTCCAAATCGAGACTTTTTCCAGCCGACGTGCCGTTTCGGCGACGACAACAATGCCGATTGCAATCGCAATATCAACTTCAACTTGGTTAACACCGTAACCAATGCGATCACTGAGGAGGTACGAAAACGACAGGGCCGACAACGTAAGGTTTGCAACCCACATTCGCGTTGCCTTGGCATAGAAGAGCATGTAGGAAATCATAATCAAGGCAAGAGTCCAAGGAACAATCGCCTCATCGCCGTTCAGTGTCCATAATGAAAAAGCAAGCCCAATCGGCATGGCAGGGACCCTGTTTCGAAGTGTGGCTGGGAAATATGCGCACAGGACTGTTATCCACAATGCAACAGGTAGCGTGACAAACGCTCCAAGGCCTCCATCGCTTAAGTTGGATGACTTTAATGGGCCAAGGACGAGATTGAGGTCGCCGATGCTTGCATACAGCATTGCAATAACGACTACACCAATCACGAAGAACGACATTTTCTCAGCAAGGCTTTGCTTCAATCGCTCGTTTCCGGCCATGTATCCCTGAATGATGAGGATGAAGATAAGCAGCGAGAGGGCGCCACCTTCGCCACCTTCTATGGCGTTTTCATTGAGAACTTCGTAGATGATTGGGATGATGCCTGAGACAACGCTTACAACAGCGAAGTTGATCGCTTTGTTCGACATTAATGCACTGTACATCGCAAGACCACACAGACCAACAATCGAGATTCCGAGTGGGTATGAGACTTCATAATCGGCGTACACAATCCATCTTCCTACGCCAACCAGCAGCAGCGCAAGTGGGATGTATGTTGCAACTGCCCATCCAAAGGATGTGTCTCCTTTGTACCGATCGAGGATTCGTTGATGAGCGAACCACATAGCAACAGCACCCAATGCTTGAGCGTAGATCATATTCGGGCCTGGATTGTAGATGCCCTCGTCATCGATTACACCCATGCTGAGTGTTCCTTCGAATATGAGCTCGTTCACTGTAAAGAATCCACCAAGATATCGGATGCCCCAAAGTGTTCCAACAGCCATGAAAAAGAAGGAGAGTCCGAGTAGGTAATTTTGAGAAATCATCAGGTGATATTCATTCTTTTTCGCCTGAAATTCGACCATAAAGAGGGCAATTGCCGCAGAGATAAGGCCTCCTGCAAAAAGAACCATGTATCGCTCTTCGCCCACATCCCCGCCGTATGCGATGAGGAAAAGCCCTATCCAAATCCCGACCATAGCTACGCCAAACATGATGATTTCAGTAAATCGTTCGAGTGAATCACCGTTGGTGTGTCCAGGCGCACGTACTATAACTGGCTTGAATGGGATTTCATCCTCCTCTTTAGGGAAAATCGCATCGTTCGCAATCGATACCATTTGCTTGGGTTTCCTCTGTGGTGCTGGCATTTGAATCAGTTCTACACTTGAGGATTACAATATAAATTAACACCCAGCATTAACGCTCAGAGTAGCAATTGGAATGGATTTTTTTACACTCGAATTGAAAGAGTTCAAACAATAGTAATTCTTGGGCTAAACATGAGCCGTGCGAAGTTGCCGCGTTTTACGTTAACAATCGTCTGTCTTGCCATGTTTATCCTGCCGACAGTTCTTGCCACAGTACCCATTGAATCCACCTCCGACACCGAGGAGGGATGGTGGGTCGAAACCACAGTCGACCGAGACGGAAACGGCATTGGAGACATGATTGAAGTCCATCAAAAGAACCCATATTTCTTGGATGATGACAAAACGTTGCCATTGATCATCGACTTCTCTTACACTCCGGGCGAAGCTGAAATCAAAATGCTTGAGAATCGAGTTGACTACAATCATCAGTGGACATTGAAGGGCATTGATGCACTCGCTGGGCGGGTTCCTGTTGGCTCCATCCTTGAGGCTTCCCAACTCCCAGGAGTTGTGATGCTTGAACTCGACGGAATTCTCACCGTCGCCAACGGGGATGCTGCAGTACTCCACGGGGTTGACACAGCATGGGCACAGACAGGCTACGATGGATCCGGAACAACAGTCGCCATCATCGACACGGGAATCGACGGCAATCATTCCAGTCTTGATGACCAAGACGATAACCCAGAAACATACGACCCAAAGGTCATTGGGTTTTATGACCCAGTCAACAATCCAAGTCTGACAAACGGCACCGAAGTCTACCCTTACGACGACCAAGGACATGGTTCCCACTGTGCGGGAACAACTGCTGGAACAGGTGCTCCAACTTACGAACACCCAGGAATGGCTCCTCAAGCGTCGTTGGTTGGAGTCAAAGTGCTCGATTCAGGTGGAAGTGGTTCGTTTGCGACCGTCATGGCCGGAATGGAATGGACAGTAGAAAAGCGATACGAGTACAACATTCGTGCTGCGTCAATGAGCCTCGGCGGGCCAGGAGCGATCGAATGGACCTCTTCAGAAGAAGACAGCGTAAATCGTTACGCAAACGAAATGGTTCGAGCAGGAATTGCCCTGTTCATCGCTGCTGGAAACAACGGCGTTTCAGCTCAAATTGGAACCCCCGGTAGTGCTGAAGATGCCATTACTGTGGGCGCCCTCGATAAAGATTCCAGTATTGCTGTCTACAGCAGTCAGGGTCCAACTGAGGAAGGACGAATCAAACCAAACATTGCCTACGTTGGCTCAAGCGTAATGTCGGTCGCACACAACACAGGAGACGGATATGTCGCCTTCAGCGGCACGAGCATGGCGACACCGGGTGCTGCCGGTGTAGCGGCCTTGATGCTTCAGGCCAACCCAGATCTTTCACCGTTCGACATTCGCAACATTATGCAGGAAACTGCAACGTATCGGCAGTGCCACTACATGGGAGCAAACGAACCATGTGCTGAAGATTTGATTCCAAAGAACCGTCAAAACAATGTCTATGGGCACGGCGAAGTACGAGCCCTCGATGCTCTTCTTGAGGCCGCAGAGCGCGACTATGTGTTTGACACAAACCTCAGCGTCGTGGTCTCAACACCGGCCACACTGGACAATCGAATCCACCTCGAGCGTGGGGACAGTATTGCCTTTGAGGTCAGTGAAAACATGGAGACTGTCCAATGGAGAAGCAACCACCTGCGCGACGATTGGTCCAACATCCATACCTACGAGCCAGGTGATACGACGGGCGAATTGTCCATCATTGACATCATCCACCAGATCGAACATTTGCCTGGTATCGCTATCATGGGTAATCACACTATTTCATTGCGCGGTGTTCAGTACCAAGATGGTACAACCTCGGCTTCGCCGCTCATCACAGCAGAGATTATGGTGATGGATGACGATACAAATCCAGTCATGACAACCAGCGAAGGTGGGCTCTCAGCAGCAACGATTGCAGTTGTCTCAGTTGGTGGAATCATCCTCTTCCTTCTTGCTTTGCTTCTCGTATCAATGATTTCAAACCGAGAAGAGGGAGCGCTGGCAGGTAAGGATTTGAGAACTTATTTGGATGCGCAGATTCTTGATGCAGTCGACTCCGATCTTTCTGAAAACCAATACTGGGAAGAAAAGGCATAGTCCTTGGAATGGAGTGAAACCTTACATTCATAGACGGAGTTCTCAAGGTCAAGACAGGTGAGAAGTGTGGTTGGAAAAGAGCATGTGACCATGATTCCCTCCGCTCCGAAGACGATATGGTCAGCGTCCGTCAATGGACAGGACGTTCAAGCAATCGCTCCTTCAAATGCCGTTCTTCTCGATGTTTTGCGTGATGGTGTCGGCATGCTCGGTGTCAAGCGTGGTTGCGATTTAGGCACCTGCGGTTGCTGCACTGTGCTTATCGACGGAGAACCCCGGCTGTCCTGCTTGTGTTTGGCTGGGCAAGTCGAAGGCCAAGAAATTACAACGGTGGAAGGGCTCGCAGACGGGGCTTACCTTGCCCCGATCCAAACCTGCTTTGCAACTCACGGAGGCTCTCAGTGCGGGTTTTGCACGCCTGGTTTCCTCATGAGCGCTGAAGCTCTGCTCACAAAAAGTCAAACACCGACGCGTGAGGAAATTGCACTTGCAATTGATGGAAATCTTTGTCGATGTACAGGCTATCAGCAAATTGTCGACTCGATAGAAGCTGCCGCAGAAATCAAGCGCGGTGATGCACCGGCAGCAAACCCGGCCAGCGATCCTCATCCAAATCCACATCCAGATGGGCCCGATGAACCATCGATGCCGCCAGGCCATGCGAGGTGATTTGATGGCGGGCGGATACAGACAACAGCCAGGTGCCTCGTCAGGCGGTACCCGCAAAGACGGAAAGCGTGTTGCAGGAAAACAAAAATTTCCGCCGCCTGGTTCTGGGGGTTCTCGACCAAACATGGCGCCGAGAGACCTTGATTTCATTCCAGAATCTGTTGGCGGTAAGGAACCGCAACCCGCAGGTTCTCATATCCACGACCGCTATCGAACCGGTACAGAAGTTGGAAAGTCGCGGGCATTGGTGGATTCTCATGCAAAAGTAACCGGTCAGGCGTGGTACGGGGACGATGTCAGATTACCAAACGAAATCATCGGTAAGATTCTACGTTCTCCGCACCATTATGCGAAGATAAAATCCATCGATACAACAAAAGTCGAGGCCCTGCCGGGTGTTCTCGCAGTTGCTACTGGTGCAGATGCACCGAACACGTTTGGTGTTCTACCTGTGACAAAAGACGAACATGCGATGGCAGTCGAGAAAGTGCGTCACGTTGGAGACCTCGTCGCATGCGTTGCCGCAGTAGATGAGGCAACAGCCATGGAAGCACTCAATTTGTTTGAAATTGAATGGGAAGTACTCGATCCTGTCTTTGACCCGAGGAAGGGCTTAGAGGATCAAGATGAACCAATTCACTGGCGAGGAAAGTATCACGTTGGAACCACAAACGTACAAAAGCGGGTGTTTCAAGAATTTGGCGATCGAAGTCTTGTTGAAGATCCTACTGCATCCTCACACGGGAAGTGGCGGATGGAAGGTGTCCATCATGGATTCACGGAACCGCATGCTGTCGTCGCCCACTGGGATCCGAACGGACGTTTGCAGTTGTACACGCCACAGCAGGTCCCCCACTACGTACACCGTGCACTTTCCACTGTTCTTGAAGTCCCCATGCACCAAATCAACGTTATTCGAACGTTTGTTGGAGGAGGATTTGGTGGTAAATCGGACCCGTTCCCACACGAAATGTGCGCTGCAATCCTATCGCGAAAGGCAGGGCGACCTGTTCGAATCAATTTCACTCGCGAAGAAGTCTACTGGATCAATCGGGGCCGGCATCCAAGCTACATCGAAGTCAAGATGACTGCAGACAAAGAAGCAAGAATTTCCGGTTTTGACATTGACGCTCTCATTGACGGTGGTGGTTTCGCTTCTTTTGGTCACGTCACATCGTATTACAACGGCGTCCTAGCTACCGCCCCCTACGAACTTGGTTCGTTTCACTACACGGGTGCACGTGTCTGGACGAACAAACCGGCCAGTGGAGCCATGAGAGGCCACGGGGCCGTCAACACACGATGCGCTGTGGAAGTAGGCCTCGATGAAATGGCGGAACAAATGCAAGTCGACCCAATCGATCTCCGTCTCGCAAACTTACTTCCTCCACACAGCCGAACAATTTCTGGATTCCGAATTACATCCAACGGAATGCGAGAAGCCCTCGAGAAAGTACGCCAAGGATCGCAATGGGATTCGAAATTTCGGCAAATGCCACTCGGTAAAGGAATGGGAATTGGATGCGGCTTCTTCATTTCAGGCTCAGGCCTTCCAATTCATTGGGATCCGAATCGTTTCCCACATGCAACCGTCCATATGCAGATTGACATGGATGGTGGCGTGACCGTCCATACCGGAGCCGCCGATATTGGTCAAGGTTCGACCACAGCTGTTGCGCAAGTCGTATCCGAAGTTTTGGCCCTCCCAATCGAAATGATTCATGTCCGTTCACACGAAAGCGATACTAGTCCAGTTGATCTCGGTTCGTATTCAAGCCGAGTCACGTTCATGAATGCAAATGCTGCGATTCGAGCAGCGCTCGATATTCGTGAAAAACTCCTCAACGCTGCTTGGGAAATGTTGGGATACCACCCCGATGTCCTTGTCCTCAACGACCGTCGCATCTACTACAAACACGACCCCGCCGTCGGCGTCTCTTATCTTGAAGCCCTTCACAAGGCGCAAGAAGACAAAGGCTCACTCATTTCCAGTGGTGCTTATCGGTCACCTCCAATGGGTGGTGTACACAAAGGTGCCGCTGCTGGGCTCGCTCCTGCTTACTCGTTCTCGGCGTATGTTGCAGAGGTTGATGTCGATGTCGAAACCGGTCTTGTTTCATGCACAAACGTTTGGGCTGCTCATGACTGTGGTAAAGCATTGAACCCACTTGCTGTCGAAGGCCAAATCATTGGTTCATGTCACATGGGATTGGGACAGGTCCTCTCTGAGAAAATGGTCTACGGACGTACCGGTCATCTGCAAAATGCAAACCTTCTGGAATACAAAATCCCATCCATCCACGAAATGCCCCATGTGACTCCAATCATCGTTGAATCGTCAGACCCTGAGGGTCCATTTGGAGCGAAGGAAGCAGGTGAAGGGCCCCTCTTACCAATTCTACCTGCTGTTGTCAATGCAGTATACGATGCGATTGGCGTACGGATTCGAGATTTACCACTCACACCCGATGTGGTCTGGAAAGCGATCTCTGCCAAAACCAAGGAATTGGGTGGAATTGATGAAACCGAGATGCCTTCTCCACGACTTGAGCACAGCCCACTGCAGTCGACATTGGTCGCACGAGCCTCTGAACACAAGGACAGGGATCGCCGACGTCAGCGAAGCGAGGATACGACTGCCTATGTCAATGGTGTGTTGTTTGGCTTTGATCCGAACCAACCACTTGAGGGTCAGGTTGAAGGGTGGAAATCTGCAGTCGAACCGGTGCCAGAGCAACTCGCCGAACTCGGACTTGCCGGGAAGGCTTGGCTGAAAAAAGAGCAACGCCAAATGGGAGGTGAACAATGATGTTGATGCCACCGTTCAATCTCCATCATCCGAACACTGTTGAAGAAGCGTGCGAACTCGCATCGTCCTTTATGTCAAATGAAGAATCGTTTGACTGGGTTGCAGGCGGTACCGATATTTTACCAAATTACAAATGGCACATCAATGTCAAAAAGCACGTTATTTCCCTCGCAAAGATTGCTGGACTTGATACAATTTCTATGCATGAGATTGGAGCAATGGCCCGATTGGGTGCATTGACAACATCCGACAGTGTCCATCCACTCGTTGCTTCTGCGGCGAGTAAGATTGCTTCATCATTGGTGCGAAACAATGCGACTGTGGGTGGAAACATCTGTCTTGATACGCGCTGTTTCTGGATCAATCAAAGTGAGGACTGGCGCCGTTCCATCGATTGGTGTCACAAGGAAGACTGTGGAACGGGCTCAGATTGCCGGGTTATTCCAAATCAAAACACACTTTGCGTCGCAACCTACCAAGGCGACTTGGCTCCATCACTCATTGTTTTGGAAGGTACAATTCACATTATCGGCCCCAACGGCCCAAGAGAGGTTTCTGCTGATGCATTCTTCCAACTCGATGGAATTACCAGGAACATTCTACAGGAAGGCGAATTTGTGCTAAAAGTAACATTTCCACAAGACGTTGCAAATCGAGTTGGCTCATACAAGAAACTCCGTGTTCGAGAGTCATGGGATTTCCCAGAGGCCGGTGTTGCTTCTTCCTGGATTCGTGGAGATCCATCATCGCTACGCATTGCATCAACAGCCTTGGAATCGATTCCTCGTTCACACCAAGCAGAAATCGATGCCTTCGATGAATCATTTTCATCCGAACTCATCAATCCCCTCTCCGAGGCGATAATGAAATCCATCAAACCTGTTAACAACACTGCGCTCCCACCAAGGTATCGCAAATCGATGGTTAGGGTACTTGCAAAGCGAAGTCTTCGAGAAATTCTTGGTGATTCGTCATGAAACGGGCTGTAATTCTCCATCTCTCTCTCCTTTTCATTGCAATGCTACCGTTGACTTCTGCGCAATTCCCATCCAACAATGAGTGGGAATTTGGTTGGGAAACTGAGGTTGAACCAAGTTACGATCTTGCTCTCGATGGAGAAAAATGGAGGATTGAAGACACGTTGGTATTTTTTGTTGATAACCCTCGAGTAAACGACCTAAGCCTTACGATCGTTGTTGAGTTCGACGACGATGTTGAATTCATTGAAACGTCCTTCGAAGAATCGATTACAGTTAACGCACAGTCAAATGAAACCTTCTCAATCGAATTGACAACATCGGATGCCGATGAGGTGCGTAGTCATTCACCAAGCGACAAAATCGGTGTCAAAGTCACAGCAGAGGAAAATGCAGCTGGGGCTCCTGTATCGCCAAAAGAAATCGAAGCAGATCTAAACGTTCCGAGGTATCACAAACTGCTCCCAGAAATTTCCCTTTCTGTCAGTTCAGTTGACGCAGGCACTTGGGTTGAGGAGACACTGCTCCTCAACAACATGGGCAACAGCGTTGATGCTGCCAGCAAAATCGAAGCCGAGATTCGCAGTTGCCCTCTCCTCGATATGGAAGGCCTTGAGTCGGGAGAAGATACGCAAATTCAGCCGACTGATGTGAACGGAAACGTAGGCATGGAAGTTACATTCAGGATTGCACCCTCAACCGCCCATCCAACCAAGACCTGTGAAGTTACGATTATCGTGACCTCTGAAGGCAATGGATTAGAGCGTAGCACGTCGTTCAGTATCGACATCGATGCGTCCGGTGGTGAGCAAGACTCAAACACAGGCGATACGGGTTCAAGTTCATCAAATTCTGGTTCCGATTCTGACGGTTCTTCGGCCTTGCCAGCACTTGGTCCACAAACGTTGTTTGTATTAATTGGAATCGTGGCACATCTCCGACGAAATCGCCTCGATGTGGACTGATTAGGGCGATTGCAGTTGCACTGATACCATAAAAATCTCTCTAAACGTCAAGGGAGAATCATTATGTGTGTATCGTGATTCCGATGAAAAGAACATACTGCGCTAGCCGCAGAATGAGGTGAAATTATGGCAGAGACAGAGAAAACAAAACTCTCTGTTGAAAAGAAACTGATGGTAGGCCTCGTCGTTTCGATTCTCCTGTCAACGGTATTGATCGTTCTTGCTTCCTCATCCAAAGAAACCGTCTTCTCGCCGTATGTACGAGATGCTGACGGCGATTATCAATACCAGCAACTTTCCATCATGCGGGACACTCTTGGAGAGAGCGAAGACGGAAAGACTGGTGAAAAGTACTCGATTTACAACACAATGTCCACGCCGATGCTTGTCAATGATTGGCAAGACCCCCATCGAACTATGCTGATTATTGCTGCTCCTGAGAAGCCATTCGATGCCGCAGAAGCACAAGCAATCCACGATTTCGTAACTGAAAAAGGTGGCAAGGTTATCCTGGCAGCGAACTCCACCAACGCCAAGCGTGTTGCTGAGGAATTTGGCGTACTCTACTTTGATGCTCCCGTTTCGGACGGGAAGTGGTATTACGAAGTTACCGATACTGCGGATCGAGCAGTACGCCTCGCTCCACAAGAAACTCGACTTTGGTCGGTTGCTTCTGTAAGCCAAGACCTTGACCTAATGGATGAAGCATCCTTACGAACACCATGCACCGAGGCTGAAGTCAGTTCGGGTGTTACAGACAATTGCAGGATGCCGGTTCTTTTCCATTCACCGACCGCAATACAGGTTCTGGATATCGAGGATGACACTCGAGAAGTCAGCGTTCTCGCCTCTGCAAGTGACCAAGCTTTTGTCGCTCGCTCAGGATTTGACATCAACAACATTGCGAACCCAAAGACTGGAAAGACGGATCTCATCGTCCGAGTTGATTATCCAAACATCGATGCCTATGATACAAAATCTGACGGTGACAATGGGGAGGTCTCTGTCACGGGCAGCATTGTATTCGTATCCGACCATTCTGTATTCGCAAACCATCTCTGGGACTTTGATACCGCTGACCTTACCGGAAAGGCACAATGCGGCGAAATTTACATAGCAAACGGTCATAGTTGTTGGGATTCCGACCCAGATGGACTTGCCTCCACGCAAGGTGACACAACATGGCAAGGGAACCAACTGTACTTCCGTGCACTTATTCGTGACATGATGGAATTCGACAACGATGAACTTTCTCTGCAAATTACACGAAACACGGACGAATTCAACATCGTCTTCGATGAAAGCCGACACGTTTCAAGTATTGCAACACAACCCTTCACAGAAGCGATTGGAGCCGTTGTATTGCTCACCAGTGATGTTTACCTCAAATGGCTGATTATTCTCAACTTGTTCGCACTATTGGCCATCGCAATCATGGTTGTGCCTGAAAAAGAAAACTGGCGACACGTTTTCGATTTAACCCGATTCAGAGAACGTCCAACGAAAGTGGATTCCTCTCTCTACCAAGTCCGAGTGCGGGAGGCATTCCTTTCCAAAGTTCGGCAATTTAATGATCTAACTCGGGATGAATTTGCCCGAAAGACCCCTGCAGAAATTATGCAGATGGTCCGTGACCCACGCCTGGTTGAACTCGTGAGTTCAGCGAGATCCTATTCCAACGAAGAACTAAGGGATATTATCCCCATCATTCGTCGTTGGGGAAACTGAAGAAAAAAGGAGGAAAATGACATGCAACCCCCCGCACCACCAGCAGCCCCGCCCGCGCCCGCGCCAGCAGCGCCAGCGGCACCAGCGCCACCTGCACCTGCAGCACCTATGCCTGCGGCACCAGCCGCACCAGTAGCGCCAGCAGCACCAGTAGCGCCCGCCGCCCCTGTAGCACCGGCCGCTCCGGCCCAGCCGAAGCACCAAAGTACCCCAGAAGTCCGTGAGCGACTTTCCGCCGTCGGCGCCATCGCACAAGCGATTAGCGCTGAGGTTCAGAAAGTCATTATCGGTAAGAGCCACGTCATCGACAACGTTCTCATCAATATCCTCTCCAACGGTAACCTTCTCTTCGAAGATTATCCTGGATTGGCAAAGACATTGATGACCAATACGTTTGCTGATGCCCTTGGTTGTGACTTCAAGCGTGTTCAATTCACGCCTGACTTGCTACCAGCGGACATTACCGGTACCAACATTTACGACGCAAAGAAGGGTGAATTTACATTCAAGCCAGGACCTTTGTTCTGTAACCTACTTCTTGCTGACGAGATCAACCGTGCACCGCCAAAGACACAAGCAGCTTTGCTTGAGGCTATGCAAGAGAAGCAAGTAACCATCGGTACTGTTACCCACAAACTCCCTGCTCCGTTCATCGTTATGGCAACCCAGAACCCTGTCGAGCAGGAGGGTACATACCCTCTCCCTGAGGCTCAACTTGACCGTTTCATGTTCAAGATGAGTGTTGGATATCCAGACCGTGCTGATGAAGACGAGATTCTCGCTCGACGTATTACTCGAGGAAAGGACGCCGTCGATGTCGACGTTATCACCGATCCACAACGTGTCATTGCTATGCAACAGGCTTGTGAAGACGTCTACGTCGACCCTGCCCTTCGTATGTACATGGTTGAAGTTGTTGCTCGAACTCGTGAAGACCCACGTGTCCTCGTTGGCTCTTCTCCTCGTGGTTCTCAAGCACTCCTCAAGACATCCCGTGCAGCAGCCGCTTTGCGTGGACGTGACTTTGTAACGCCCGATGATGTTAAGTCGATTGCAGAACTTGCGATTGCTCACAGAATGATTCTAAAGCCAGAGCACCAGATTAAGGGTCTCGAAGCTGGCGAGGTTATGCAGAGCATCCTACGAGAAGTCCCAGTACCTACCGTTTGAAGACATTGATTCGAACTTGGATAGAGGTGTTCTCGGATGTGGAGTCGCAAATCAGCAATGCTAGGAAGCATGGCAGTCGCCATGTATCTTCTTGGCCTTACGCTTAGGAATTCTCAGTTGGTCACAATAGCTGTTGTGATTTTCGTATTCCTAACGTGGGCTGCTTTGTTCGGCGGCCATGCTGACGTCGCCTCCAGTGGCCGTCGCGCCGAAGAGTGGACTGGTGAAGAGGGCGTTGCATTAGGTAGCGTCCTTGCTATGAGAAAACTCTCAGGAGCACGAATTTTTGAGGATGGTGAATTGACAGTAACGTTACGTATGCAGAACAACTCTGGACTTGCAAAGATTCTCGAAGTTCGAGATCGAGTCCCAGAGGTCATGCGCATTAAGGAGGGCTCAAACTACATTCTGATGGAACTCGGTCCACGACGTGAGACCTATATCGAGTACACACTTGAGTGCCCACTAAGAGGCTTCTACAGCATAGGACCAGTTGCCGTTCGGATTCAAGACCCGTTCGGCTTGTTTCACAAGGAAAAAGAAATGCATGTCTACAACGATTTCCTTGTGTTCCCGAAGATGGAGGATCTCAAAGAGACCTTTGTCAAATCCCGTGTCCCGAAGATCTTTACTGGTGCTGTCAACATTCGCCAACCTGGTCCCGGTTCGGAGTTCTACTCGCTTCGTGAGTACTTTGAAGGAGACTCTTTCCGTGCGATTAATTGGAGTGCCTATGCGCGCTCAGGCAAATTGATGGTCAATGAGCGAGAACGTGACGCAGTCTCTGACGTCATCATCATCATCGACTCACGTGCTGTGAGCGAAACAGGTCCAGTAAGCCGCAATGCGTTGGTTTATTCCACGCGTGCTGCTGCTTCCTTGGCCAAGTATTTCCTGGGCCGTCGTGACTCTGTCGGAGTTGTTGTGTATGGGGATGAAGTGGTGAGTGTTGATCGTGACACTGGAAAGAAACAACTGTACGTGATTCTAACAAAACTTGCAGGAGCAGTCGCTCGTGGAAACATTCCCCTCCAAGTTGTTGTCAACCGAATTCTACCGCACATCAACAAAGGCAGCCCAATCATTTTCCTTTCAAATCTGGAGGATGACCCAACCATCGTAAATGCACTACGAGATTTCCGTGCTCGCGATTTCGACGTCACCGTGCTTACTCCATCATCACTTGAGTTTGAGTTCGATGCAAAGCGACTTGACCGAACAGGCTACGAAGTCATGAAGACAGAACGAGACGTTCTGATTGGTGAATTACGTGGACTCGGCGTGAACATAATGGATTGGGAGCCTGATATGCTCTTGTCAACAGCACTTGCAGGTGCACGAGGATTCTGAGGTGAGAACATGACAATGCGAAAACCGTCCTCTGATACCGCCCATCTCTACGATGGTAAAGTTGTCCGTTCATCCGCTCCAAGTCGGAAAAAGGCAGCTGGTCAGGCAGGCATTGGCTCTGAAATACCAAAGGACGCAATTCCTGAACTGGAAATGCCTTCCTTCATTGAGAGCCTTATTGGAGGACCTATTGTTCCGAAAATGAAATTCCTACCTCCGGACAAGTTTGTGCAAAACATGCAACTTGGCGTGTACGTCATCCTCGTCGGACTTGCTCTTCTTACGTACATCATATCTCCTCCAGAAGGAACCATTTGGTTCATGCTTCTTGGAAGCGCTGACCTTGCACTGTTGTTCCAGATTGGAATTATTGTGGGTGCGACGGGTCTTGGTTTCTGGGGTGCATACCAACGAGATGCGCGATATATGCTCGGATCGTATGTGTTGTTTATCCTGGCTATCATGCGCTTCGCTTCATCGAAGACAAGTGTGAACGATCTCTTCGGGCTGGCAGATAGCCCAACGATCCTTGCCTCATTGGTCGTCATCTACTCCGTTCTTCTTATCATGTACTTCGAACTTTCAAACGGAGTACTTCGTTACTCAATGTTGGACACAAGCATTCGAACAAACGAAGTCTATGTCATGAACCCAAAGAAAATTGTTGGCAAATACCATCGCTCGCTTATTATCAATCCAATTGTCGCAACCGTTCTTGCAACCCTGGTTCTCTCTGCAAACACCATCCTGCCATGGATGGTTGGGATTTTGTCAGAAGATACTGCAACCCGTTTGAGTGAATCGGTCGAACTTGGATCCGTCTACGGTGTAGCGCTTGGAACACTGTTTGTCTTCCTCGTTGTTGGGGGATTGTTTGCTCTTGACCTACCAACCTACATTCAGAAGCGCCGTGAGGGCAACGATGAGTGAATCAAATCTGCTGAACCTTACCTTGAATTCGTTGTTGAATGAAGGCGTGCAACATTTGGAGAGCCTCACCCAAGTCTTCTCCGTCGATTGCCACTCGAGCTGCTGAACTTGTCTGATTGAGCCAAGTCAGTTCATATTCGGTTGAATCAAACAATGAATTGATCTCATCCATATCGCTTTCTCGACATCCGATGAGTGACAACAAACCGAGGTGATAATGGTGATCGGCTTGGATGTCAAACCGATCGAAAATCGAAGCCGCACGATGCATGTCATGCTGTGAGACGATGAGCCGAGAATCGCCTAGTCTGGATTCTAAACCCCACCAATGGACCTCATTTTGGGCTAGTTCGCCAAGAATCTTGACAAGCTGGCGTTGATGAGAATCCACGTGATGGTGGGAGAAGCCAAGACTGATGACATTTGGAAGGCAGCCGACGGCTTTCAGTTGGTCTTCTGGGAGTCTTGGTCCAACAACGGTCTTCTGTTCATCACCTGAGTGGTAGAGATGCCGAACTTCCAACTGAATGTTTGGTTCAATAAGCGGTTCGATCGTAGAGGGGTGGAGGACAGGAGTATCCATCAGTGATAATTCAATTGCTTCCAGATAATCGAGATACGGAATTGTTTCGGAGCGAATACCCCAACGCGGATTTAATGTAAATATTCCAGGTACATCTTTCCAGAGGATGACCCGATCGGCCTCAATGAGATTTGCAATTGCAGTCGCAGAATGATCCGAGCCACCTCGGCTGAGGATTGCTATGTCCTTGTTTTGTCCTTCGCCGAACCAACCCGTGATAACCGGCGTGCCGTGAAGTGTCTCTCGGTCGAGTTTCGTGCTTGATGCTTGTAAATCGACGTGATTGGCTTGATAATTTCCATCGAGCGTTATCCCGATGTCTTCAGCGCCAAGTGGGTATGCATCAAAACCGTATTCTTGCAACCGATGTGCAACGACCAATGCACTCAAGCGCTCTCCGGATGCGAGGAGGTTGTTCAATGCAGACTGGTCGTGCGGGTCTTGGGCCAGCAAACTCAGAGTGTCTTTGAGCGTGTGCAGAACCATGGAAAACAAATGTGCGTTCTTCGAAGAATCAAGACCAGGAGCAAAGCGTAGATGTTGCTTTGACAAGTCCTGAACCAATCTGCTTGCATAGCGTGGATCCTTCGCAGCACGGTACAATCGATCGGTCGTCCCCCACAATGCAGAAACAACAAGAATCGCTTGGTGATTTCCTCGAATCACTTCAGCAATTTTCTCAATGTCACCTGGTTCGCGAAGGCATGAGCCTCCAAACTTGTGAATGATTCGCTTGGTCACAAAGCATCACGTTTCCTGAGGATGAGGTCGCATAGGACCAATGTCGTCATTGCCCGAGCGACGCTCACAGCCCTTGGACCAAGGACAGGGTCATGGCGCCCTTTGACAACAAGAGGTTTCTTTTGACCATCAGCCAAATCCAACGTCGTTTGCTCGTGGGCAATACTCGACGGAGGCTTCAATGCAATTTCGGCATAGAGGTCTGAACCCGATGACAGACCAGCAATGCTTCCATCAGGACGATCTCCTTCCTGCAGTGGCTGTTGTTTGGAACCTCCCCATGGGTTGTTGTGCTCAAGGCCCGTCATCTTAACCGCTTCAAACCCTTTTCCGAAGGCCACACCGCGACAAGCAGGAATCGAGAGGTAGGCGCGCCCAAGGGCAGGCTCAAGACCGTCAAACCAAGGTTCACCAATTCCTCGTGGGAGGTTGCTGATGAGAACATCTACGCGACTTCCAGTCGAATTCTTCTGTTTTCGAATTGCTTCAACGTGTTCCTTCATTGCATCAACAACATTTGGATCGCGGCAGCGAAGTTGCTCGCAGAGTTCGTTTTCCCATTCATCTGGACAAGCATCAATTCGTGCAGCTTCAATGGTTCCAATTGCACCAACATGTGCATCGATTTTGATGTCTCCAAGCAGTGGCTCAACGAGTGCTGCCGCTGCGACAATACCTGCGGTTAATCGAGCAGAGGAGGAACCCCCGCCTCGCAAATCAGCAAAACCCCCACTT
Organism: Euryarchaeota archaeon UBA124; assembly: GCA_002502215.1. GTDB lineage: Archaea > Thermoplasmatota > Poseidoniia > Poseidoniales > Poseidoniaceae > MGIIa-L2. The sequence goes on along the minus strand of DAPT01000055.1, from coordinate 9,321 downwards.
CGTATTTGCATGAGGAGATCTTGATGACCCGGACGTGGATGGTTGGGAATGAAACTGTAATCACTCGATCGGGAGTCTTTGTTCCGAATTTGCAGTAAGATTGGTTGCCCTGTGGCAAAACCTTCGTGGACGCCTGCAAGAATCTCCACTGCATCATCTTCGTTCCGCTTGCTTGCAAAATGACCACCGGGTCGCCGAGTCATCATCCGTTGTACAATACGCTTCTCATCGATTTGAAGTCCGGGAGGGACGCCCTCCAACAAGGCTCCGACCAACTGTCCATGACTTTCGCCAAACAAGGTCATTGTCAGGGATTCCCCAAGGCGCATCTTCATTGGACTCAATTCGTCCACACAACTCGCATTCAAGAAGTTGAGCCTTACTCCTCAGCGTCTTTTTTCTCTGGATTAATGAAACTTGTTTCAATGACATCAAATTCTGGATGCTTGTTTGCATACCAAGATTTGATTCGTTTGAGCACGCCTTCCAATTGAATTGGAATGACGATGACAATCGCAGTACCCGACCCAGTCGGACCTGCTGCGCGAGCGCCGTTGACGAGTGCGTCGTTCGCAAGAATCCTTGCTCGATGGTCTTTTGTTGCCCCAATCACTCCTCGGCCATTGAGTGTTAATGCTACCAACTCGTTTCCTTCTTGGACAGCATTGAGTGCTTGAATAAATTGCTGTTGATGTGGAAGGAAATCCTCGAGCGATGGTCTCGCCTCTCGAGGACCCCGGGAAACGACAAGCACCTTCCAATCCTCTCTTGCAGGTCCATCCCCTTCGAGAAGAACACCTTGGGCAACATCCGGCTCGTTGGCATTGATTAATTTCCATCCACCTGTTGCGCAAGCCCATGTATCATCGATGCTGCCAGTCAGGGTAATCTCAGCCCTGATTTGAGCGTCAACAGCGATCGCTACGATTTCATGCAATTCAAGATCGGTTCCTGTGGAATCACAAAGAGCACGCACGGCTGCGACACAAAGGGCCGAGGACGATTTCAATCCCTCTCGAACGGGAATCCTTGATTGAACTGCCCAATGCATGTCCTCTTCGTCAAGGGGGAATTCATGGCCTGCATTTTTCCAAGATTCAGCGACATGAGGTAACAAACCATCCTCATCATGCAGTTCACGCTTGCTCTTTTTGTCCAACACACGGACGAGAATCGGGAGGTCCAGTGCCATACTTGCACCGTAACCGGTGCCTGCTGCGTGGAGTAGACTGCATGCACCATGTGCAGTACCTTTGCCCAAGACTGCCATGCATCAACGCTCCTTCGACGGTGCAGAGATGCTCTGTCCCACATGACGAGTTGAGAAAAATGAGCATCCGAGAATGCGATCTCCAACGGAGATATCGGTAACTGAACAGACTCCACCGTTCTCCAGAACCAAGCGAACCGTCTCCGCTTGCTGAATAAACACATGACCTTCATTAGTATTTTCATCATGAAATCTCAATAGAATGAGTGGTCTTGTCTCTATTTTCATTCTACCAACGGTTGCGATTCTCGATTCCCCGCTTTTCCCAATGATGCATATCTCGTCACCGGAATGTATCTCACAAAGGTATTTTGTGGAGCCGTCGGCTAGGTAGGTGTATGCCTCAACACTTCCAGCATTGATTCGAAAGGGTCTTGTTGGGACGTATTTCGATTGAATAGTTTCGCCATGAATAAGGGCAAATGAGCGAGAGGTTGAGCCAATCAAAATGCCCTCTCCCTCGTTCAACATGGACAGAAGATCGATGCACACACGATCTCCAGAATGACCTTCCTGGACATCGGTAATCGTCATCGTTGTTAGCTTAGTCGTCGTTGAACGGGCGGTTCTTTCAGGAGTTATTGCAACTGCATTTTCGAGTCGTAGAGACTTAACAACTTGAGCGGCTTCGAGGCATTCTTCGGAGCACAACAAAGCATCAACACCTATGTCCAATGCAAAACCAGCCCCTTGTGCTTCGATTGGCTGCGTGATTTGAGCAGCCACCTTTGTCGGTGTTGATTCTGCTGCTGCGACAATGTTCTCAATAGGAATCATCGACCAATTCTCGAACGTGAGTAAAATCCATTCAACGCTTCCTGCTAGACTGCGGGCCTTTGTTTGGGCCTCTTCAGAATCGATGTGAACATGTCCACCAATCATCACTCCATCCCTGTAAAGAAGACCATCCGTCAAGCGAATATCAGAACCATCCTTTTTTGAAAATGTGGCATCAACAGCGATATGACCCGTTTTATCGAGTACATCGAGCCATATTTCCATGCACATCCCTCATAGGTTGACGGCTTTCATCGCATCTTCCGCAGATGAACCATCATGAACGATCATCATCAATGCCTTTGCAACGGATTCAGGTGAATCGTGTGCGAAGACTTGGCGCCCCATGCAGACTCCTGCAGCCCCGTTTTTCATGGCCTTCTCGACCATTGACAGCATTTCATGGGTATTGGTTTTCGCTCCCCCAGCAACGAGCAAAGGAATAGGAGCAGCAGAGGTAACTTGAGAAAAGGATTCTTCGTCGCCGGTCCACGTTGTTTTCCCGACATCACAGCCAATCTCAAAAGCCACTCGAGCTGCATGGGCGACACCTCGTGTCGAGTCCCCTTCAACGATGTTAAGATTGGGCCCGCGTGCGTAAATCATTCCAAGAACAGGCAACCCAAGTTGGTGACACTGCGTGGTCAAGTCGCCCATCGCTTCCAGCATCTCTGCTTCACCTTCAGAGCCAATGTTGACTTGGGCAGAAGCGGCGAGACCGCCTCTTGCTTCAACCTCTGATGCTTGTCCTACGGACACCTTCCGAGTGGCGTCTCTTCCACCGTGACGGGTCGACGCAGAAAAGTGAATCACCATGCTCGTGCTGCTGTCTGTGCAAAGGTGGTTGTAGTGACTCACAACCCCTTTTTGGGCAACAATCGCATTGACCCCAGCAGAGACCAACTGTCGAATCAAATCTTCCGTGTCCTCCAAACCTTGGGTTGGATAGTCCGACATTCCGTGGTCTATCGGAATCCATACGCCTCTTCCGTTTGGAAGGAGATGTTCAAGCCGTTCGGACTTGTTCATGGCATGACGAGATGCTTGACACATTCAATGCTTTGCATACACTCAATCCTCAAATTAAGTAAGCAAATGATAAAAGACACAGTATGCTTTCCGAGAATCATGGAAACAGGTTCCATTCTTGTCCTGGCCATTCTAGGAGGAGGCTTTCTTCTCGGTGTTTGGTTCATTCTTATTCGCCGAGATGCCGCTCTTGAGGTACGGCAAGGCATGATTGCCGATGGATTGAGAACGCCTGTTCAAGGTTCAAGTTTTTCCAGTGCACGTTCAGAATTTGAACGCAAACTCATGTTGATTGAGTCCGAGCGTCGACGCCGAAACTTGTCTGGTGGAAGCATCTCACTGATTCAACAAGAACAACCGCAGGTTGAGCCCGTTGTTGAGCCCGTTGTTGAGCCCGTTGTTGAGCCGGAACCGCTTGCGCTTGAGGAAGAAGAAAGCGAAGAGACGGAAGAGGAAATGCTTGAGCGTCGCCGTCGCCGTGACGAGGAATGGGCTCGTCGAGAAGACGAAGAAGAGCGTCGTCGCCTCGAAGAGGAAGAAGCAGCCCTCGCTGAACAACAAGAACGGCTCAAGAAAGACCAAGAAGAACAAGCTGAGAAGGATCGTATCGAGGCAGAACGTGCTGCTGAAGAGGCACGAGCGAACGCTGAGAGAGACGCTGCTGCACAAGCAGAGCGTGATGCAGAGGAAGCGGCCAGACAAGCTGAACTTGCAGCAGCCGAAGAAGAACGTTTGAAAGAAATTCGTGCAGCGCAAGAAAAGGAAGCACTCCAACGTCGAGAGGCTGCTTCCCGTGCACTTGAGGAACTTCGAGCCCGTCTTGAGCGAGAAGGTGCTCGCTCATCCGATGTTCAAGTTTCGCTGATGTGGAACAATTACAACGACCTCGATCTTCACGTCGTCTGCCCATCCGGTGAGCGAATTCACGGAGGGAATCGGAAATCAGCCTGTAACGGTGAACTCGATGTTGACGCAAACGTCCGACCAGACTCACGAAAACCAGTTGAGAACGTGGTTTGGCCAGAAGGTGAAGCACCTGCGGGAACCTACCAAGTGTTTGTTCATTATTACAAGAAGCACAAGAAGCGTCGTTCCAAAGATCCGACAAAATTCCAAGTTATCGCCAATGCGTACGGTGATCTGATGGAATACACTGGGGAATTGACCTTCGGTGAGGAGATACAACTCGTCTGTTCCTTCAGTGTTCCTACCATGGAAGAGAGGGAACGAATCAAGCGAGATTTGGAGGAACAACTCCGACGAGCTGAAAGCGGTGAAGTCGGTGCGGACCAGATTCTCATTGATGAGAGCACTCCAAAGCAAGTTGAATTTGGCGAACTTGTTGATGAAATTGAAAGTGAAGTAGGCACTGAGGCCGAAGATGACGGTTCTGGTGTCCCCCCAGCACCCGATTTAGGTTGACGTCACGAAAGAATGTCGTCCAGGCGATCATCCCTGAGCGCATTACGTACGCTTCGAGCAATGCGACGCCCAGTTGACATTCGGGTTTCGTTGATGTCAGAGTAAGGTGATCCTCCGACAAACGGATTTGAACCGGCCACGATGCGTGCACTGATTTCAAACACTTTGAATTCCAACGAATCCGTTACGATGGTCTCCAAACAGAACGGACCAATCATGCCTCTTGATTCATCTTCCAATTCGAAAGAAGCAGCCACGGTTCCCTCGGCCATTTCGAATGCTCTCGGAAGCAACGATTCGCGAATCACAACAGGTTGATTTCCAGTTACAACAAATGAGGGCTCCATACCAGATTCTCGTAAATCTCGCAATGACCCGAGTTTGTAGAATTCGTCAACGTTGGCCTCGTCACGACGGTCCATTGAGAGCAGCTCTAGACGCCCGAGATTCTTGCCGGCGGATTTACCACGTCCTTGAACCTGATATCCATCGGTTGCAAGAGGGTCAAAGAAGAAATGGAGGTAATATCGGCACCCAAGGACGTATTCCTGAATTGTAAATTCTTCCTCGATGTCGACATTTCGTCGGAAATCACGATAATCACGAGCGATGAAGTAACCTCTGCCACCTTTTGCACCAGCGTATTTGACAATTACAGGACCGTCGATGTCGTGTGGATCTTCAAGCACTTTCGGCATTGTACAACCTCCGGCTTTCAACCAATCACGTTGCTTTGCACGACTACTTTCCCAACGCAGAATGCCCCGGTTACCAAATGTTGGAACCTCTAAGTTGCGAAAGTTTTCGCTACCGAGGTATTCAACCAGCGATCCATGTGGAACAATGATCACATTTTTCTCTCGAAACCATTCAGCATAATCGAACATCTCACGATAATTCTCGAGCATCAACCATTCGTCTGGTTCTGCACCAGGGAAGGCTTTGTAGAAGCGTCGACGGTTTTCTCCAACGGCAATACCGAGCGTGCGGAATCCCTCGACACGTGCACCATGGAGGATTTGTAGGGACGAATGCGATGCAACAACACCGATGGTGATGTTGTCCTTGTCGTAGTCCGCGAGCCAGGAGAGGAGTGTGGAGTGGTCTACGCCCATGTCGAGGGGTTTCGTATGCACCCTATGACTGTTATCCTTAGGAACACAATAGTGTGGCAGAATTTCACCGCAATTGGGTGAAGAGTTCAAGTGCCGAATCTCCATCAGGGTTCATGGCAGGTTCAGGTTCTCCAACGAATCGAATGACCTATTCCGGGTATCTTCGTCTTGATGAATTGCTTCAGTTGCAGGATGGGCCAGAGGGGCACAATCCTTCTCCAACCAATGACGAATTACATTTTATCATCACACATCAAGCCTTCGAATTATGGTTCAAACAGGTGCGAACAGAACTCGATGCAGCCCACGGTTATCTTGCAAAGGCCTCCGTGGATGAGAAGTATTTGCCAAAAATCGTTCATCATTTTGAGCGTGTCATTGAAATCTTTCGTCTTCTTGCCAATCAATGGAAAGTAATGGAGACGTTAAGCCCACAAGGTTTCCTTGCATTCAGAGATCGTCTCGGAACTTCCTCCGGTTTCGAATCTTGGCAGATGAGAGCTATGGAGATGCGACTTGGCCTCAAGAAAGAATCGCGAGTGGCCGACATGGATCCAATGGCCCACATGAAAAAACTCAATGATGAAGGAAAAATCAACGATGAAGCATTTGAAACCCTTCAGTCGATTTCGAGAGAACCAACAATTGTCGAACTCATTTCATCATGGCTGTCACGAACACCAGTCAACGGTTCAACCCCCTCGGATGATGGTGATCGTGAAGTGATTGATGCTTATGTCGATGCCCACCTCGCAACGATGGCCTTGCATGCCGATCAAGTCATCTCTCACATGGTTTCGATTGGCCACGGAAGCACCGACGCCCTGAAGCCGCGCATGGATGGAAATCTTGCATCTGCACGAGACTTTCTCAAGCCTAATGGCATCACTAATCGCGCCCGAGCAGGTTTGCTGTTCATTGAATCCTATCCAGAATTACCCCTTCTTTCATGGCCACGCCGTCTGATTGACTCGACGGTTCAACTCGAACAATCCATGCTTCTGTTCCGTCACGCACACGCAAGAATGGTTGAGCGAATGATTGGGAGAAGAATGGGAACAGGTGGATCAAGCGGCGTCGATTATCTCGATAAGACGGCAACATATCGAATCTTTACCGATCTGTGGGCAGTGCGCACGGTTCTTCTCCCACGACAATCCTTGGAAGACGTAATTCAATCCGATTATTACGGATTCAACGCTTGATGCATTCAGACAAATCCAGCGTATCCATGCGGGTGGGTTTAGAATCAAAAATCATATTCAAGCTTGCAAATTACAAAAACGGACTGGAAAATAACAAAAAAGGGTAACAAAATACACGAAAATCCTAACGAGATATTTGCTTAAAACGATGTACTGCGAGGACATCTCCGCGAAAAAGTACAATTTTGGAAAAACATACTGTCATATACCTTTAGAATTCCTATCGAAATCATGCTGAACCAAAAAATGGACGACGGAGCTTCGATTCCACTACTCAACGGTGTGGGATTTATATTTGGATTGATTGGGGTTGTTGCACTCTTTGTACAACAATCGCTTGAGATGTTTTTGCCCTTGTTGCTACCACTTGTTGTATGTGTTGCATTTTGCACACTGCTCGTCAAGTCGCAACAGAAGGACAAAGCGTCAGAAGAAAATGTATCGACAAGCCCCGTTCGAATCGACGTCATTTGATCGTCAAAACTTCAAGACACTGCCAACAAGATTTCGTGTTACCTAGCGAGAGCAATACCGATGTGATTGACTTCCCGTAAATTATCGTCAATCTTCGCTCAAATTCAAACCTAATGCTTGGGCAAGAATGCTTTCACGTTCTCCCAACGGAATAGTTGCTCACTTGGAATTCGTTTTGTTGATATCAGTTAATTATCCCCAAAAGCAAGAATTCGCAACGTTCAATTGCATTCGATGAGCATTCTGATCCATGAGCAAGTGGCTTTTCTTGGGATTGGCAATTTTCTCAGAAGTCGTCGCAACTGCCTCGCTCAAATCGACGGAAGGCTTCACCCGTTGGGGTCCTTCACTGATTGTCGTGGTCGGCTATTGTGCAGCCTTCTATTTTCTTTCGCTTACACTTGATACGATACCTGTTGGAGTTGCCTACGCAATTTGGTCGGGTGTTGGCGTTGCGACCATCACCATCGTGTCTTACTTTCTTTACGATCAGAAAATCGATTCTGCTGGTGTTGTTGGAATCAGTCTGATTGTCATCGGTGTTGTCGTTCTTCGCTTCATGAGCGAGACCGGTGAACTCAGTGCTTGATTCAACCCTCTGATTCGATGAGGACGCCAGTTCTTTAATCACTCATCAAGGTGAGGATCGATATCGATTGGAATGAGTTCGTTGTCGTACTCATAAACTGCAATCTTGAGAGGGTCGAGGACGAAGCGAACGCTTGCTTCTTCAAGTCCATAGAGGGAAATAAGTTCAGCCTTGAACTCTTTACGAAGCTCATCTTCCTTGGCGTAAAGAGGGGCGCCCATCCCGATTTGGAGTGCACGAGCACCGATGATTCGAGCTCGTTCAAAACGCGTGTGGAGTCGTGCTGGCTTGACCATTTTTTCACCTAGTGACGTAACCGTCGTTGCTTTCGACTGAGGTCATGTTCTTCAACCCATCGGAAGGTTCTCATTCAGACTCATCGGTCAAAGCCTTCTGTTTTCGAACGGCCTGAACATACATGATGAAGGCTGGGACGATTGCAGCAAGCATCAAACCGAAGACAGCGATGGCTAAATCGGATTCACCACCCTCCCTGAGTTGCTCAGGGAAGAAATCGTTTGGTCCTTCATCCACCAAATCGTATCCTTGTGAGCTGAGGGAAGAGGCTCTGGTCAGCGGAATTCGGCCAGGTGTTTCGAGTGTTACAACGATGCTGGTCACGTTTTGGTCCAAAAGATGTGAGATGTTCATCGAACTGTTGTAGATGTGATACGGCATCTCCGTATCGTTCGTATCGTTCGTGTAATTGAAAATCTCGTTCGTTACGTTGGCGAAGGCGTGATCTGTCACGACAAGTGGCTGGTCGACAAGCGAATATTCGTGTGGACGATTTTTCGTAATCCAAACATGCACAACGTGACCGTCATCTGCTTGCCAAGAGAGCATCCCATTGGTCATGTTGAGCTCAAGGAAGCCCGTCCATTCACGCGTAAAGTTGTCCAATGTTGACTCCAATTCATTTGATTGGGACGGGCCGACAAGAAGCCCCTCTCCATTGAGAACCACATCAGGGACTCCCCAAAAGCCGTATGTTTCATACAATCGTATGTTGGATTCCGAATAGAAATGGAGGTCTCCTGGTGATGGGTGGTGTTGAATAATAACCGTGTCCGTTCGGTTTAGGGAATCGAGTTCTTCCGATACGAGGGCACAAGGCTCGCACCAATCGGCTGAGAAGTATTCGATGAAGTGTGCTGTTCCTTGCGAAGAACATGTCTCGTTGGAGAGGGCGCATTCAACATCAAAGGTGCGGACATCATACATTTTTGCAGGAGCATATTCTCCAAAATGACCAATGTGAGCAACGGATTGGGATGAGAGAATTACAGCGAGGAATAGCGCTACCAGCAAGGCTGTTGGCTTCCTCATAGTCCGTGGACGCAGGGTCTTGTTAAAAGAGGGCTGCCCTCACGGCTTGACATGGACCAGTCTTGGTGGAAGCGACCATCGACGCTCCCTCTCGTACTCGTGGTGATGGCC
>DAPT01000117.1 GCA_002502215.1 Euryarchaeota archaeon UBA124 | reverse complement strand
AAACGTCGTAAGCCCGCTGCTGCACAGACTTGACGTGCTTCCACCGAGTTGTACACTAATGGATGTGCTCGCAGGAATTGTTGCGTTGTAATTGACGGTCCCAGCCACGTAAGATGGGAATGGATTGTTGTAATTTGAGCGGAGGTAGAAGTTTCCGCTGCTGTAGTAACTCGTCGTGTATTGAATCGTAACAAGATCAAGAATCGGTGTGAAGGAGGATGTACCATTGAGGGTCGCTCTCCACGTAATTTTGTTTCCGCTGTTGGCAAAGGTCTTGGTTGAACCGACAGAAATCGACTTCCATGTTACGCCATCATCATTTGAAACATCAATGTTGATGGAGGTCGATGATGGAGTGTATCCAATGGCACTCTCAAGTTTGATTTGATCGATCGATCTTGTTGAGGTGATAGTTTTCCCGTAAATCGTTGCAGTGGTTGCCGATGGAGTCTGCCAAACAGAAATACCTCCATCGCCCCAAATGTGGATTTTTCTTTGCACAGTGTTGCAGTAGGATGTGTGGTAACAGGAATAATAGATTTTACCATCATCTTCGATTTGTGTAATCCCATAATGGCCACCGTTTGGCATTTCTTGTACGCCCATCTTTTCGAGTGTGAATCCGTTCATGGAGAAATGGTGGTGGCGTGACCCTTGGACGTTGTACTCGTTGAGGATGACACGTGGAAGATCGACGACCAAACCAGAGTTGGGATTGCCCGCAGTTGAGGTTGTTTTGTAGTTGTAATCCGCTGCATTACCAATCGACCATGTTGAGTTAATGGAACTTGGATTGCTTGGGTTTACTTCCATCAAATAACGGTTGTAAGTCGGATAGGTCGAAGAATCGTAGTAACTCACGTACATCTTGCCCGTGTTGTCGTCGAAATCCACACCAGTGAGGTAATATGGGTAACCATAGCTTGTGTAGGAGGAACACTGCCACTGTGTTTTGGCAGCGTTCAGGGTCCATTTTGTTAGGTAGTAATACGAATAGGAAACGGTCCAAATGTCTCCATTCGAATCGACGGCAGCATCGTACCAGTAACTCGAAACGGTGGAGGTACATCCGGTGGTGCTGAGGCTAGCAGTTCCAAGCAGCGCTCCGGTCGTTGCATTGAATCGCTGGATGGTTGGAGCGGTGTACAAGGATGTACTGGAATAGCGGGTCGTGTGAATTTCGTGTTCAGAAACCGGCACGACGATTCCACGGTAATTCCAACTTGCACTCGAAGAAACGGATAGGTCTGTAAATTGCTTCGTGACGCTGTTGTAGTTTTGATCTCCAAGGGCAACAAACTGTCCGGTCGCATTCAGGGTGGCAGAATTGGCATTCGAGAGTTCACTGCTTCCGCGGAAGGTTACAGCACTGTTGGTTGGATTGCCACGCAACCCAATCTCATCGTTTGCAGTTTCAAGGTTGCTTCGCGTTCCGTATGGGAACGTACCAGTCTGTGTGTTCGACCATTGGCCTGTACCCACGCCGCCAAAGTCGCGATTGTTGGTTAGATTGCTCCATGTTGTTGTGCTCGCTTCACCTAAGAAATTGAATTGCGCTGATGTAACCTCAGCGCCGAATGGGAACGTGATGACGCCCGCAGAGCCGTTCCCTTGCCCGCTGAAGGTGTGGGTGTAAGAGTTTGCTCCGCCCTTAAACTGGGTTTCAGTCGTCGCTGAGGAGGCCAGTGGAGCCATCACAGACATGAAGAACAGGAGGACAAGAAAAACGGCTTTCCGCATAGTGTGCACACCCACCATCAACAACTATCTTTGTTTAGCATATCAACGCATCGGCTACGGGGCATCACGCATTCTTCCGCAATCATCTTGAAGAACATCGCCCGTAGGTACGACCGAGGGAGAGACATGGCAGGCCTGTTTTCGCAATGGTGGGCTGCTCAGCATGGGCGGCATTACTCGATTTTAGCAACACTTTTCGGAGCGTTCCTTGTTTTGTTTTTGGCCGGTTTGTCCCAACTTCTTTTCCTGCAAGAATCCGACACTTGGGGCGAATACACAGGTGCAGCCATTGGGGTGCTCGTTGCTGCTGCTACAGGATTGATTTTCGTCACGCCAGAATTTTTGGTTTACAAAGGCCACGTTAGCACTCTCGATGAATTGTATGAAATCCAAAGCACAGCTGAACTAAAGCGTCGCCGTTCGGATGGTGATCGCTCTGCGGCAGCACTTGGCGCAGGCCATGAAGAACGGTGGAATGCGTACCTCAAAGAACGAGGCATGCGACGTTGAAGTGGTGGAGATTCTTTGCAGCCCTCCGATTCGACCAAACTTCTCCTTCGAGAGATATTGCTCGCAGGAGGCATGGTTGTCGTCCTCATAGCAGCATTGTATGCACACACACAATCGATGCCTCCGCTCGTTGTTGTTGAATCTTCGAGCATGATACACGACAGTGATGGAGAGGTTGGCAGCATCGACGCAGGCGATCTTGTCATGGTCCACAAATCGTCGTTCGAAAACATCGTGACGTTCGCCGAAGCCACGGATTCATCAAACCTGTACTACGGTCACGAGTCACACGGGATGGAAGGTGATGTTGTCATTTACAAGAAAAGCGGTGAATCCTCAACTCCGATTATCCATCGTGCAATTTTGAGGGTTGTACCCAATGAGGCGTATCCTGCTACAGGTACGGCGAATCCATGCCCTACGGGTGGCAATTTTGATTCAGAATGGAGAATTGATGGTCAACCAGGTGCTTGCATTTTGACATGGGATGTACCGGGGACAAATGTTGTGAATCAGAGCAATATCACAATATCCTTTGATGGAATTGACGCAGGGTACTACGATTGCAAACGCTTTGTTCATGCAGGGGTCGAACCACATCTGGTGATTGATGATTGGGTCCCCGAGCACTCAGGCTTGCTTACATTGGGTGATGCCAACAAGTGCTCAGTTGATCAAGGCCATGAAGCAGTCAATGGTTCATCGGGTCTTCGTTCTCTTGATGGATCAATGTTGGGGCCTGTGCAGGAAAGTTGGCTCGTGGGTCGTGCTGGTGCTGAAATCCCATGGCTTGGTGCAGTGAAGCTGATCGTCAGTCCAACCGGCCCTGGCTTAACTTACGTACCGAGCTCCTCGATTATGTATCTCCTTGCTTGCATTGGATGTGTTCTTGTCTTCCCGATGTTTGCTGAACCTATTGTGAAAAGAATCTTCGCATCCTCGCCTGAGAACATACAAGCACAGCAAGAAAAAGCCTATCTCGTAGCATTGGGTATTGATGAAGAAGAATGATCATTCTTCACTTTCTGCAATGGCACGGTTATGAGCGAGATTTCGTACAGAATTGTCAAGGCTGACTTGGGTCGTGGCCAACATCTCCATGGCATAATCAAGATTTGATTGTTCGAGGTACCGTTCAATGCTCGCTTTCGAACGTCGGATTGTTGCGAGTCGCTGCTCAGAACTTTTCGGACGAGTTTCTTCACCGCGTTGAGCCATCAACCATTCTTCAAGGAGTGCCTGACCCCATTCAGGGGCGCGAAATCGAGCAGAGAGGGTAATTTCAGCATGCCTGTGCCGAAATCGCACGCGTGAATCTCGTGTGCGATTTGCTTGGATGGACCCCGGATTCCATTGGTCGAACGGTATATGGAGATGATTTTTGCATCGCAGATGACCAGTTTCGTCAACGGTTGCATCGATGATCAATGCGCCTCGCTGGAGTCGAATAAATGCTTGAACAACATCACCTTCAATCAACCATTCAGCGATTTGGACCGATGGTTGACCCCACTTGTCACTGGTCCATGCCTCGACAGCAGCTCGGTGCAGCATGAACCCACCTTTGCATCCCCATTGATGAACCTTCACTTCCACGAGTTGGTGCATTGATTGAAATGGAAGCAAACATTCCGATGTGTTATGGCAGCAGCTTGGGGAGCCGTCGATTTCGATTGGCGCATCATTCCACTCCTAATTTTTGGGTGGTATTTGCTTCTCAAGCGATGGGAACGCAACGGTGTTTTGGATCGCTGGAATGCTACACGGGTGTTTGGCTTTGTCCTCATGGTACGTACGAAGAAAGGACTCAAGCTGCTGGAAAAGGTTGCAAAACCACGCCGCCTTTGGAGGATTTACGGGGAAATTTCTCTTTGGGTTTGCACCCTGGCGATGCTCATGGTAGGATTGGGCCTTATCCTCGCTTTTGTAGGAGCACTGATTTCACCGCCAGATGTTGATCCTCCAAGCGCAAGTGAACTTGTTGCTATTCCGGGCATTAACCCAATGATTCCACTCTGGTGGGGTCTTATCGGGTTCATTGTGGCGTTGGTGATCCACGAATTCGGCCATGGTTTACTCGCCCGAGGCCACGGCATGAGAATCCGTTCATTTGGTCTGTTGCAGTTGGGCCCACTCCCTCTCGGCGCATTTGCAGAGCCTGAAGGTGAGGAGTTGTTCAAAGCACCACGTCGAGAACGACAGCGTATGTTTGCTGCAGGTCCAGCGACAAATTTGTTTGCAGCTTTTGTTCTGCTCATCATGATTGGCGGTATCGCAGGTCAGTTTGCATCGAGTAATCAGTCCATTCACGTGACGGGCATCGTCAAGGACCAGGGAGCCGATGATGCAGGCATGTTACCATGGGACACGATTGAAACCATTCAAGGAGAAGACGTCGTTGGACTCGAAGGATTTCGTGAACTTCTCGATCTACACCAAGCAGGCGATTCAGTACTGATTGGGGTATTGCATGAAGATGGGACCAGAGAAACGGTCAACGCAACGCTTTCTGACAAGTATACGTATTACCAGAGTTTGGGCTTTTCAAGTGAACAACTCGATTCGCTTGCGATTGAACCCGGCGACCCGTTTTTGGGTGTAGAAGGGTTGAATTCGAACACAGCTGGTATCGACCGCCTCGCAGGTCCACTCTCTCCTAACCTAGAATACACAATGCTGCAACGAACATTGATCGCTCCATTCCATGTTGTTACCACGATGTTCATCCCATTCCAGTTCCAAGGAGTTGCGATGCATCCGAATGAGGAAGCAATGCTTGAAGCAGACGACTCATGGTTTGGTAATTTGGTCGGGAAAGAGGGTTTGCTCTTCCTTGTCAACCTCCTGTTTTGGGTCATGTGGGTCAACATTCTTCTCGGGTTTACCAACCTCATGCCAATGGTTCCATTCGATGGAGGCCACATGTTCAAGGACATGGTTCATGCTGGTTTATCCCGACTCCGGGCTTTTGGCCGAAAGCTCAAACTCTGGAATTTCCACCCTCTTTGGATTGATCAAATTTCGAGAAAAGCAAGCAACTTCTCATCGCTTGGACTGCTGTTCATGCTTCTGTTTTTGATTCTGATGCCGTACCTTTGATCAACGGGTAATGGTCCGGCGCCGTTGAAGTTCATCAAGAATCGACGCTTTAACGGGAGAATCGACACCCGCCTCTCCTTCAATCACACTTCGTTTCTGAATGTATTCGAGCGTTGGTGAGTTTTCATTGTGTTGGCAAACGATGTGGATGAACTCGTTCAGAGGCAAGCCTTGGTCCCAATCGATAAATGCCCTGTCTTTGCGAGTGCGAGGAAGGGGTGGAATGCGACGTGCTAGCACGCGAAGGCGTCCTTCAAGAGTTGAGGTTTCAACGCGAAAAATCCTCCATGAATCGCCACGAGTGCCCTTCAATCTATGAGCGTAAAGTGGCATGAGTCCGCAACGCTCGCCCTCATACACCAGCGCTTCGTACTGGTGAAGGGTGCGGCCGCTCAGGTAGATTTTTCTGGATTTTGTTGTTTTTACTTCAATTGGGAACGAGAGATCGCCTCTGAGGGCCAACAGGTCTCCGCTCCCCTCGATGCCTGAACCTGCAGCCCGTACGACGAGGAAGGGGCGTTGAAGGACAAATCGCATCCGTTCCTTTTGTTCTACAGAACAAGATTTGATGACCGCTTCAACACCTGCGGGTATACCGGCGAGAACGTGCCTCAACTCACGCTCGTATTGGCTTGTCATGATGTCTTAATGTTGTCAACCGCCTTTATTGACTTCGGTGATTTTACGACAAACAAGGTGCGTTCGTTCAATTTGAAACAAGACGGAGGATTATAGAGGACGAGAGCGTGGAACTTTTTGTGCAAAGGATTCTCGTTCGGACCGATGATTTCCAACTTGCTTACCGCATTATGCATCTTCTCCGGACGAGGAAAATCAACGTCGAGCAATATTCGATCGATCAACCGTTGCCAGAAAAGGACTCCATTTGGGTTGGTTCAATCGATGAAGTAGCAAATAATTCATCCGATGGGCGCCCGATTGCTGCTGATTTAGAATCGCTTGATATCGCAGTCGAAGCAGCGATCCTCGCATTGAAAGGCACATCGCAAACTCATCGGTTCATCTTGGGTGTAGATACTGGACCTCGCCCAGGACTTGCATGGTTTACAGACGGTGTTTTGATCGATACAAAACAAACGGAATCCGTTGAAGAGTGCATCGAGACCATCGAGTCCCTCATTCAACATCACGAATTTGAACACCTTCTACTTCGAATGGGAAAAGGGTCTCCATCGCATCGTAACCGTCTTGCTAATGCCATGCTCGCTCGGGGATATGCTGTTGAGTTGGTGAACGAACAAAAAACATCCAGAGGCGTGAAAAGGAACCAACACGGTGTTTCAGCGATTCGAATTGCAACACTTTCTGGAGAAAGGGTCTGGGAACCATTTGAATTGCAAACAACGGAAGGCGAAATCCGAGAGATTCAACGTCGAAGTCGAATAAAAAGTCAAGGTCGTATCACAATCTCTTCCGAACTAGCGAGACAAGTTGCTTTAGGAGAATTAACACTCCTCGAGGCAATCAATCTCATTTAATTCGTACACGGTATCGCTCACGACCGTTTGCATAGAGGACGATGCTTCCGGTTGAAGAAACCGCAACAGCAACGCCTTCGGTTAATTGTGAAATGGCACGTGCAGCGAGATGTCGGCCACCTTCACCTGATTTTGGGGTGAGCCCAGATGGAACCTGGATGTATCGACCGGCGTCGCTTGCAATTCCTTCTCGATTGAAAAGAATGGCACCATCCAACCAAGCAAATTCCGCAAGCGTCTCATGATTTTCCTTGTTTCGGACATCACGTTTTGCTTCACCATGGCCCTTGAATGGATTAAGCACCATTGCTGTTGAATTGCCTCGCATCTTCTGAATGTTCCCGATTGCAAACAAGGCGCCGATAGCGGTGCCTTCTCGACCTCTGGTTCCGATGGCTCGTGCGAGTTCAATCATTCGAATCAGAACCTCAAGTTCGATGCTCTGTTCCTCAGCAATTGCAGTCAGACGTTCAGCACCGAGCATCTTGGTGTCAACCATGATCACGCCATCGATTGGTTCGGCAAGAACGATCAGCAATCGGCCGCCCTTTGCAATCCATCGTTCGCCCATGCCTTGGAGTACCAGGTCATACAATTCATTGAGGATGGACAAACCCTTCGTGGACAATCCCTCCTCGAGGACATCAGCATCGATAGCATGTTCAATCAACGCATCGCGAACACGACTCAGGCTTGTCATGACACGTAACGGTAAGCTGGTAGGAAGAATCTCAACAATCGAACGTACTTTACGGCTGTCGTTTGAAACCATGAGAACGGCATCAAAGGAAGATGAGGAGGATTGAAGGGCGACGCTCACCATGTGAGGAAGGTCGCTCATGGCACAGGCCTCAGTCGTTTGTGGTGTCTATACCGGGTAACAGATCGTTGACTTCACGATAGACCGTTCGCATGTTGGAAATGAAATTCTTCTCCTTCACGACGATGGTGAAGGTTTTCACCCCTGGGTCTTCCTCGCCATCGAGAAGTCCAAGCAGCGTTTCGAGCGTGAGCCGTGCACCTTCGCGATGCGGATAGGCAAACACGCCCATGCTCAGCGGTGGGGAAATGACATTTTCCATCGCACCCAATTCTTTGAGCGTTGCAAAGAGGTTGTAGTAGGTGCTTGGTAGAAGGTCTCTTCGATTTTCATCCTGATTTGGCCGTCGACAATCAGGACCGACGACATGGATGATGTGTTTGAATCGATCTGCGAGGGCAAAGGGTTCGGTCACAACATTATGGGTCACTGCACAAGGTGGGGCATTGATTTTGCGCATTTCTAGGCAGATGTTTCGAGTCGCCTGTGTAAGTTCTTCGCCCGCTTTCTGGTGAATCATATTGTCCAGACCTTCCCTTCCGGAAAGTCGGTTGTTCGCAGGTGTGATGAGGACATCTCCTTCATGATTCCACACATCTCCACCTACAACGCGAAGGGATCCCCATCGACAGGTCCGAGCCATGTATAACTCTGCCATTAATTGCCCAGACGGGGCCACCCTTCATATTCTTTCAGTGT
This sequence comes from Euryarchaeota archaeon UBA124, assembly GCA_002502215.1. Lineage (GTDB taxonomy): Archaea > Thermoplasmatota > Poseidoniia > Poseidoniales > Poseidoniaceae > MGIIa-L2. The sequence goes on along the minus strand of DAPT01000117.1, from coordinate 12,277 downwards.
TTTTTCCATGGAAACAATGTTTTCTTTCATTGGTTCATGCGCAATCCATCAATACTGTTTAACTACATTTTGATATCGACGAACCATGGCAGGTAGGGGGACGAGTTTGTTTCTTGTTGCCCTTATGCTTGGTTCACTGTTCAGTGCTCTGCCAACCTCGCCCTCAATTCCTCATCAATCACCTCATGTAGAACCGGCTGCAAGCCTCTTCCAAGGGTTTACGACAGGTGATAATTGGCTCAACCTTGACAATCAAACCATTGCCGTACCAAATGGTTTCAACGCTATGGATGTCTACGATTACAGCGATGTGGGGGTGTTGATCAACAACAAATCAGAGTCCAGCAAAACCATTGGTTGGGCTTTTGTCGAAGCCAGAAACATAAGCCACGAACGTGTTTTTGTTTTCAATCTTGAAGGAACGCCAACAGGCGAGACCATCAACAGGGAGCAATTTATGAATTTCTTTGCGTTACCATTCCTTGAGATGTTGAACAATCGAAGCAATGTATCGGACATGAATTATCTCGTGACCAGCAAAGGCATGCCATTGCGGGTAAACGGAGGTCTCGACAAAGCATCCTTCGATCAGGAATTCGCTTTACTCGGAGGGTCTTACAACAGCAGCATTGGAGGGGATTATTGGTCAACGCATACCTATGGACCTCTCACAGGCGGAGATTTTGAGTCCTTTTCCAGGCAAAAGCATGGTTTTTACCTCGTTACGAGACTCACAGGGTATACCGTTGAGACTGCACTCAATCTGATTGAAAAAGCGAACAACAGCCTTGGAGAAAGCGGTACTTATGTACTGGATTTGGCCACAAACCGCAACGGCTCGGGCTACAAGTTCTGGAACGATGATTTGTACACCGCAAATTCGACACTTACAGAATTGTACAATCAAAGTGTCTTTTTCGATGAGGAAACGGGATTTGTAACCAATGTTAGCAACGTTATGGGATATGCCTCATGGGGTTCGAACGATGATAATTGGGGTGCGAATTGGGGAAAGAACACCGGCTTTGAAACAGAAGATGCAACATGGACAAGCGGTGTTCGTCATTGGAATGCCACGGTCCCCACACTGTCCTCAGGCGACTCCTTTGCCTGGAACTATCAAACCAGTGTGAAAGACGCCGGTAGCGCATCACTTGAGGCTACAATCTCTGCTTCATGTTCAGATGAATCAAGCAACGGGACGCAAGGAATCTTTGCAGAGTTCTTTGACAACGAAGGTGTGAGTTTCAATACCGGTTCAATGCCATCGCTCATTGATCGAACTCCGGAACATACCCGAATTGAATCATCCCTGCAGTACAATTCGATGAATTCCGCTTACCCGGGTCTTGATAATCGTTTCAAAAACAATTGGGGAGCCCGATTCAGTGGACTCATCAACGTTCCAGATTCTGGTAATTGGACGTTTTACCTCACGAGCGATGATGGAAGTGAGTTGTGGCTTGACGGGCTGAGCTTGGTGACCAACTATGGTTCACATGGTATGCGGGAGATATCAGGTACCCGAAACATTACAGCTGGTCTCCACGATTTCAAAATAGAATTCTTCCAGGGCACAGGTCCACACGGCTTGAATCTGAAATGGGAAGGCCCGAATCAATCGAAAGCGTTGGTACCTGCATCTGCATTCCTCGTATCAGACGGTACGCCACCATCAGCCTCTGCATTGATTCACGCATGGAATTTTGACGAAGGTATCGGTACCGTGTCCAACGATTCGGTCGCAAACGGCTCGAACATGACACTCTACAACATGGATGCAACCAATTGGAGAGCATGTGCTGATGGAGGTTGCCTTTGGTACGATGGTGTTGACGATTATGTCGAGGTCGATGTTGACGATTGGGTCGGTAATTTTACGGTGAGCCAATGGGTATGGGCAAATTCAACAACCCTTCCAAATTATGCTTCGGTACTGGCTGTTTCAGACAACGCTGGTTCAAACACGTCTTTCCAGCACGCTGTTTTCAGCGGAGAGTGGCGGTTGCACAACAACCAGACGCACACGTTTGGTGATATTGAAGCCCAGCAATGGATGCATCTTGCAACAGTGTTTGATAGCGGCTCAGCAAGGCAATACCTCGATGGTGTTCATGTTCGCACGACAACCTTCCCAACAGGGTCTGTTAACAACATTGATCTGTACAAGCTCGGCGTTAACCGAGCAGGATCGACGTATTTTGAAGGTATGATCGACAAAGTGATGGTCTGGGAGAGTGCTCTCTCCGATGATGAAATTACCGTACTAAGTCGTGACATCTATCAGGACTGTCAAGCGTACTCAGGGTCGGGTGCATCAGGGGCTTCACTTGAGCAATTTGTCCCAATTGATTCTGAATTGGAAGGTCATGCATGGATCATCTCCCTTGCCGGTAAGCGGGACGGAGATGTCTATGGCAGTTTTGCGATGACCGTCGAGGGTGTTGACGATCAGGGCAACATCCTCTCATCAAACACATCGAATTCAAAGACATTCGAAAACGATTGGGGGAGCGCCGAAATGCGGTTCCGCCCGCATGATAATGCAACCTTCCTTCGAATTCAAGTGCCCCTGAATGTCGTCGCAACTTCAACCAGTGGTTCAGTGTACATCGATAGTTTCACTCTTCGTGCCATTCGGCCACATATGTCGTGGAACAACGGTTCCATCGCAGAAACAGCGGTTTCCACAGGGGGGCGTTCATTCACGCTTGGAACAACGTACGGGCAGTCCCTTGTTGCGGATCTTCTTGAAGACGGCGTGAGTGGCGTCAAGGGTTACGTGTACGAGCCGTACTTGACAGCCGTGGGCCAACCAAGTGTCTTGTTCTCAATGTATGCCCAAGGGTACAATTTTGCCGAAGCAAATGCTGCAGCAAACACCTATCTTTCTTGGATGGGTGTCGTTGTTGGCGATCCAAAGATGGCCCCATACATGAGCACATTACACGACGTCGAACTCCTCGATACACGCATTCTCGACAATTTTTCTGTGGGTCAAACCGGATATATTGAGGTTGCAATGCAAAACAATGGAATGTCCGCAGGAAACGGACAAATCGATGTGATTAATCTCCAGGGTTCCGTCTTGATGTCCACGGCAAATGTGAGCATCGTCGAGGGGAATCAAGCAGGCTCGAGAATGTCGGTTATGATACCCCTAACTCCAACCCAACCTGGGTGGTTGGACGTTCGTGTACGGTATGCGCACGATAATTCGACATCGTTTGAACGCGATACGCTGAACAATTTCATTCTGATGCGGATATGGGTGAACGATGTTCCAACCATCGAGTACGTTGCCTGTGATGAAAATGAATATGCCCGTGGTGATTCATTTCTGTGCACTGTTACTGCATCCGATGATGAGGGTGTGGAATCGGTAGAAATGGGTTGGAGTGTTCTTTGCTCAAACTGTTCGATTTCAAACACAACATGGAATGTTGGTCCGATGGGGTCCAATGACAACGGTACGACTTGGGAAGCGATGATTACGCTACCAATCAACGTCGTGACTGGACAACTCGCTCTTCACATAACGGCTCGGGATGGGCTTGCTATGGAAACCGAACTTCTTGCAGAGGATGTCGCAAAAGTCCTTGATGCACCATCATCATGGTTTGGGCCACACATGTCGAATGCGGACCCTCCATGGTTGGGTGTGACTCAACTCCCCCCAACATCTTCAATGGGAATTCTTCGTGGGGTTCAACAAACAATCACGGGATGTGTCCTCGATGTTGACCACGATTCTGCGACTGAGCACCCACAATTCCTCGTATCCCGAGGACTGATTGGCGAAGTTGTTTACGTTGCGATGGGGGATGCAAATCATCATTGTTATGAATCATCCTTTGTTGTAGAGAACGGTTCTTCCACGGATTCAATCGATGTTGAAATGAGGAAAGATGACGGAAGCCTTGTCGCTCAAAGGACCATCGTGGTTAGGGATCGAGCGCCTCAAATCCAGTTGTTTTTTGAGAATGAATCCAATTCGACCATCGACCGGATTGTCGATAACGACGACGAATTCATTCGGATTGTTGTCCAAGATGAAGATGATCTCGTAAATGGGTATCTTGGGGAAGTCGAAATCGATTGGCCTGGTTATGGTTTGCAAGTCCTTTCAGTGGAAGGTTTCGTCAATGAAGGTGAGATTCGGATGAGACTCCAACCGCCGCTTGGACTTCTTGAAGCGGGAGAAATCAACGTCTTGGCCGTTCTGCAGGATTCACGAGGTGTTGAATCATCTGCAACTGCCTCCATCCCGTTGATTCTCAATGTGCCTCAAATCGTTTCGATGATTCCTTGCAATGAACAAGGGACAATTGAGGAATTGATGTTTGGCCACCCTGCTGTACTCGGTGCTGTTATTGAAAGCGACCGCCCATTGGAAAATATCCAGCTCTCACTGCGTCAACTTGGTTGGTCGGTTTCTGCGCCTCAAATCCAGCAACCCGATTGGGCTGTTTCAAACGATGGTTGCCTCCAAGCTACTGGAGAAGACGTTTATTGGTTTAGGCTTCAATTGGACGGGTCTTTTGCTTCTGATGGAGGCTCAATACAACTTGTTGCATCAACAATTGACGGATATCCAGCTTCAATGCAAATACCAATGGTGTTTCGGCATGCACCCCCAATCGTCAATGGTACGGTACCAACTTTGGTTGAAGCAGGCAGCGACCTGTTGTTTCAACTCACCATCACTGATCTGGATGGATTGGAGGATGTGCTGTGCGCTGTTGAAGTTGTCATTGACAACAACAGTGCTGTCTGGGAGAAAGCGTTACTCCCCATCGAATCGCAAGATGCTTTTGGATTGATTCAGTTGCAGTGGCCACTTCCTCGAAACCTCAACGAGACAACCGAATTCCTACGCGTTTACGTTGATTGCGAGGATTCAGACGGAGAGACGGGTGCATGGGCGTCGACGAACGTAAGTGTCGAACCCTACGTCTGTCAAGTAAACTGTAATGCGACGAATGAGGGGTTGGTCACGTCCGCAGCACCTGCTTCTCCGCTACCATGGTTACTGCTCGGACTCGGCCTCATAGCGATTCTTTTGACCACGATGTTGCTTGTCCGTCGACGAGGCATTGAAGAGAAATGGGCGACAGATGAATCGCTTGATGATTTGAACCAGCTCACATCGGACTCAATTGCGCAAGCCGAAGCATCGTTGTTGAGCATGGCTTCTGAAACACCTCCACTCCCCGACGGTTGGACAGAGGAAGCTTTCGTAGCTTGGCTGCAAGGGGATAAACCAGAAGACTGGACGACAGAGCAATGGGACTCAATACGCGAGGAACATGCCGCACGTCTTGAATCTGCAGAAATCAACACCGATGAGATATTATTCTGAATGCGCAAGGAAGGTTTGGTCGTCATGGCGGTAGGGTATGTGTTGCTGAACGTTGTTCCCGGAGTAGAGCACGATGTCTATCTTCAACTGAAAGACCTCGACGTTGTTGCTGATATAACGGTTTTATTCGGTGATTATGACTTGATTGTGAAATTGGTTGCCGATGATCTCTCATCCATTGCTGCAACAGTTGTTGAGTCGATTCGTCAGATTCCCGGTATACTCGATTCAAAGACGCTTGCAGGTGCAGAATTCTAGTCTTGCAGTGCCTTGTTTTTTGCATTTTTAGGCTTCGGAATGCGGTACTGAAAGGCATATGTGGCGCAGTATTGCCTTTTTTCGGCAAAAAATATATTAACTATAAGTTGTGATTGAGGTTTGGAGGTAATCCAAATGTCAGACAAGAAATATTTCGTTCTCATGGAGAGCGGTAAAGACACCAGCCAAGTATTTGCGAGCAAGCAACCACGAGGAGCAGCCCTCAAAGCTGCAACCCGTGGACACACGAACATCCGCCTACGAGAGCGTGGCACCAAGCGTGTACACGTTTTCACAGGCTCAATCAGTATGGTTGACAAGCCTGCTGGCGGCCCTGCTTGGCTACCAGACAAGATCAAGAAGGCCAACGTCAAGAAGGTCGGAATTGAGCACCTCTGAGGTTCTCAATCTCTCTTGATTTATGACTCGTTCGACGAGTGTTGCCACAAAAGTGGCTCTCCGCCCCATCAAGGATTCAGGTCCTCGGTGGGGCTTTTTTTAATTTGAAGATTCTGAATGTTGTACGAATTTCAAGAAAAGATACGATCGACAATCTCTAAAAATTGTACTTCACTTTGTCATCTGTGATCACAATGTGCTGTTTTTGAGTAAGCCAGTTAATGACTTGCAATGTCGTATGCTTAAATTTGATTCCCGGCCTCCAATGCTCGAGTTGATTCTGGAGGGTAGTTTGTTTTCTCGGCCTTTTTGCAGGAGCAGTTTTCTCAAGAATCTCGACGACCCTGCTACCGACCTGCTTGATTGAAGGCGGAACAATCTTTCCCTGAGGAGTTTCAGGCTTCTCTTCGACGATTTTCTTCTTCTCAACTGCAGGCTTTATCACCTTCTTTGAAGGAGTTCCAGTTATTTTCTTGGGTTTTCGTGGCTCCTTTCTTTCAATTCTCCGCTTTCGACTCTTAAGATGCTCAATGAGGTCATCAAATCCTTTGTCTTTTGACCAAACGATGAATTTGACAGAATTATCGCGACCAACGTGAACCATACCAAGATAAGCCGATATGTGAAAATCAACATTGTCTTTCGAGGTTTTACCAACTCGGATGACAGTAATGTTGTAATCAACGATCAACCAATCATTGGGGATTGTCTGCTGGTTGCCTACAAAAAGGAGGACTCGTTGATGGTTTCCTCGGGCAATTTCATCAATAGGAATATGTTTGTGGACATTCTCATAATCAACAAAATGAACAATCTTTTCCTGGTTGTCTGCCATGTGCGTTCCTCTGTACCTTCCTGACGACACTACATAAGAGTAAAACCCTGATGTTTGTTGAAGACCCGTTGTGTACTAAATTCTCTTGATTTGAAAAACGGAGGAGGTTACTTGACTCAACCCTCGTTCCTTTTCATCGCCTAAATCGATTTGCTCCAAACATTCGACAACAAATCCATCCGAAAACAGCTGTCGAACATCGTCATCAGAGAGTGAAAATGGTGGTCCATCCATCTCTTCTTGAGGATATGCAAAAGTGATGAGCAATCCGACTGCATCAGGTTTGGTGAGATTCCGCAGTTGATCGACATAGGCTATTCGGGATTCACGCGGAATGGCGATCATTGCCGCACGGTCGTACCAAGCATCCGCTTGAATATCTCGTTCTTTGAGATCAAAGACATCTCCTTGAAAGATTCGAAAGGGTGGAGTTCGATGAAGCACGTGATTTCCAAATTCGGAATTCTCTGCCTCCAATTCATTCTCTTGAAGAAAGGCTTGAACCGCCTCCTCCACGAATTCCAAGCCTGTGACGGAATATCCGCTATCTGCAAGCCAAAGCATGTCCAATGATTTACCACAAAGTGGGACGAGAACTTCTCCACCATCAACCGCACCTATGCTACCCCAATGCTTTGTCAACAAATCATTGTACACATCTCGGTGCCAACCAATCTGTTGCGTCTGCCAGCGATGGTGCCAAAAACCCATTCTGAAACACAATCCTAGGTGGTCTTGAATCATTATTTTGTTCAATATCGAACGTTTTGACGAGTGATGGTTCTCCAGATGCGTTGAAGTGGGTCGTAGTATCGGTCAACAACGCGCTCCTTCAGTTGGATGATTGCATCGTCTGTGATCTGGATTCCAGCAGGACAGACTTCCGTACAACAGCGTGTGATGTTGCAGTATTCAATACCAAATTCCTTCTTGATTTCTGGGACTCTGTCTTCGGTGTCAAGTGGGTGCATTTCGTATTGTGCGAGGCGTACGAGATTTCGAGGTCCTGCAAATCCATCAAACATCTCATGGTCTCGTAGAACGTGACAGGTGTTGACGCAAAGGAAACATTCGATGCACTCACGGAAATGTTGTACACGGTCAGCTTCCATCTGGTTGAATTCCCAATCCATCGTTTCTGGACCGTTGATTGGAGCAATACGCTGAGCAACATCGTAGTTCCAGGATACATCCGTAACCAAGTCCTTGATGTGCGGGAAAGCCTTCATGGGTCGAATCTCAATTGGTTTGCCTGCGGGGGTCTCTGCGACAACATCGCTCATTCGAGTCATGCACATCAGGCGTGGCCGACCGTTGATTTCTGCAGAACATGAACCACACTTGCCGGCCTTGCAGTTCCAACGTACAGCCATGTCGGGTTCTTGCTCATGTTGAATTCGATGCATGCAATCGAGCACGACCATGCCCTCATCGAGTGTGATTTCATATTCTTCGAGACTTGTTTCTCCGTCTTCTCCTCGTGAGACTCTGAACGCTTGCTTTTTTCCTTTCAATGACATCAGTTGTCACCTCCCTGTTCTTTGGCACGCTCAGCAATCATGGCCTTGACCTCTTTGATTGCATCTTGAAGATCTTCGCGCATCTCCTCAACAGGTTCCTGCCGAATCTTGATCTCCCCTTTTTCCATCCATACGATGTTCAGGGTTTTGCCCCAGTATTCATCTTCCGGTGTTGGCATGTCTTCTCGAGTATGTCCCCCACGGCTCTCTTCTCGTGTAAGTGCTGCAAGCGCACATGCATGAGATACATCTGCCATGTTGATCAAATCGAGTGCCTGGTGCCAGCCAGAGTTGTAACGTCGACTGGTTCCAGGGAACGAAGCCATCGCACGTTCCTTGAAGGCCTTGAGCTCGTCCATTGCTTCTTCAAGTTCGTTCTTGGTGCGAATGATTCCCACTTTGTGTTGCATCATTTCACGCATTTCATCGTAGATAAGACCGGGGTTTTCTCCCCCATCACGAGCAAGTGGAGCCATCATATCATCGATGGCTTTGTTGACTTGCGCCTCGTCAATGCTTGGTTGTGCCAGATCTGTTGCTCGTTTCGCTGCAAACTCGCCAGCACGCTTTCCAAAGGTGATGAGGTCTGAAAGAGAGTTGCCTCCGAGTCGATTTGCTCCATGCAATCCTGAGGATGCTTCTCCACAAGCGAAAAGTCCTGGAACGGTGGTTTCTTGTGATTTTGCATCAACTCGAATTCCACCCATGATGTAATGGGCCGTTGGCCCAACTTCCATTGCATCCTTGGTGATGTCAACACCGGCTAGTTCCATGAATTGGTGGTACATCGATGGAAGTTTCTTCTTGATGGCTTCTTCGCCACGATGTGAGATGTCGAGGAAGGCCCCACCATGAGGTGAACCACGACCGGCTTCAACTTCGGCCTTGATGGCTTTCGCAACAACGTCACGTGTCAGGAGTTCAGGAGGGCGGCGAACGGTTGCAAGTTTCCCGCTTACAACTTCCTCGACCCATTGGTCTGCTTCTTCGATGGTTTCAGCATGGTCGCCTTGGAACATCTCAGGTACGTAGTTGAACATGAATCGGTCTCCATCGCTGTTTGTTAGTCGACCACCTTCGCCACGAACACCCTCGGTGACGAGAATACCGCGGACGGATGGTGGCCAAACCATTCCCGTTGGATGAAATTGAACGAATTCCATGTCGCGAAGTTCTGCTCCTGCCCAGAGTGCTAAAGCGTGACCGTCTCCTGTGTATTCCCATGACCCAGAACAAACGCTCCAGCATCGTGTGCTTCCGCCAGTAGCAAGAACGACAGATTTTGCTGAGAAGGCGTGGAAGTCTCCATCAACACGAGTGTAGGCTACACAGCCAGTCACTCGGTCACCTTCCTTGAGGAGGTGGCGAACGGTGTACTCCATGAAGATATCAATCCCTTCGTGAATGCCTCGTTCTTGCAATGTACGAATGATTTCGAGACCGGTGGCATCTCCGACGTGAGCGAGACGCGGGAAGGTATGCCCTCCAAAGTTTCGCTGGTTGATGAGATGTTTCTGAGTTCGGTCGAAGACAGCACCCCACTGCTCAAGTTCACGCACTCGGTCAGGTGCCTCCTTTGCATGGAACTCTGCCATGCGCCAATCGGCAAGCCACTTGCTACCCTTCATAGTATCATGGAAGTGGACCTTCCAGCTGTCTCGTGGATCAGCGTTCTGCAATGCAGCTGCGCAACCACCTTCGGCCATGACTGTATGTGCTTTCCCAAGCAAGGATTTGGTGATGATTGCGGTTTTCGCACCGCTGCGGGCTGCCTCGATCGCAGCACGGAGGCCAGCACCCCCAGCCCCGATGACAACGACATCGTATTCATGCCTGGTGTACGTCTCAGTCATGTTTTCATCCCACCAAAACAAAGGCCATGTCGCTGATGTGCCCTTCTGCAACGGCGATGGTCCAAAGATCGCCAATAAAGACAAAACCGAGGCTTGTCCAGAACCAGAATCCATGTGAGCGATTGAACACACTGATTCGCTTGAAGAGACGGCCACGGAAAGCAGAGATGCCACTTACCCAGCGGTCGAGGCTACCGCCTGCGAGGTGGCGAAGAGCGTGGCATGAAGTGACGTACATGGTCAGTAGGAAGGCTTCTGTCGCCATGATAAACGTACCAAACGAGAAGCCCCAGCCAGCATCGAAGTGAAGTGTATGAGTCACATCCCACCACTTGATGACGATGATAATCATCGCAGCGTACAGGAAATACCTGTGGAGGTTGTTGAAGATGAACAAACGCTTCTCTCCACCGTATCCAATTTTTTTGTTGATGTCAGGCTCATCGACCCAGCAAGCAGTTGGTGATTGGAAGAAACTTCGGTAGTAAACGCGACGCATGTAGTAGCACGTGCCTCGGAATCCAAATGGAATCCATAGGACAAGGATGGCTGCATTGACCCAACTTGGATGGTCCCATTCATTGAGTCCAAACAAACTCCACTCGAGGATGTTTGGAGAGAAAATCGGGGAGACAACCTTCGAGCCTTCAAGATCGTAGTAAATACTGTCTGGGAAAATGATGAGTCGCCATGCTGTGTAGATGAGCGCAGCGGTGAGAGCGAGCCCCATCCAGAAAGGTTGGGCCCACCAATTGTCGATTCGGTCAGTACGCCCGAGTCCGTTAATGACGGGAAGTTTGATGCCTTCGCCCATAGGTATTCACCCTCTCCTTTCAGGGGAGTTAGTTGACCCAACATCTTGGGGTCTTTGAGGTTGGCCCTTCGCCCGCATGCAGCGTTTTGAAAGAAAAAAGAAGGCGTTTTGAACGATTAGGCCAATTCGTCCCATCGGACTTCAGCTTCAACCATTTCAATTTCGTCAACATCCATCTGTGCAAGTTGCAATTTTCCAGAGAGTTCATCGTTGACTGCGTGCCAGTAAGAATAGGCTTCAATAACCCAGATTCCAGATTCTCGCGTTCCGTTCCCGCTACCTTTGACTCCACCGAATGGTAGGTGAGCCTCTGCTCCAGTAGTTGAATTGTTGATTCCAGTCATTCCAGCTTTGATTCCGATTTTATATCGGTAAGCCTCGAGTCTGTCATTTGTGTAAATCGAACTCGAAAGTCCGTATGGTGAAGCATTAGCAAGGTGTAATGCATGATCGAAATCCTTAGCCTTTACAACAGTAATAGCAGGTCCAAACACTTCTTCATGGAAGCACTTCATGTCTTCAGTAACATCTGCATAAACGTGAGGCCACATGTAAACTCCATCTTCAGGGTTGCTAAGGAAATTATCTGGAGTATTTCCTGGTGTAACTCTTCCATTACCCCAAAGTTTGGTCGCTCCATCTGCTTCGACCATTTCTAGTCCTTTCAAGAAATCTTTAGCGTATTTTTCTGACAGCATAGGGCCGTAAAGGACATCTTCATGTTTCAGCGAATCTCCGATACGAGTGTTCTTTACTTTGAGCATTAATTTCTCCATAAACTCGTCATAAATATCCTCGTGTAGAATTAGATTTCCTAGGCTAGTACAACGCTGTCCTGCAGTTCCAAACCCTCCCCAGTATGCTCCTGCTACAGCATTGTCTATGTCTGCAGATGGCATTACTACCTGAGGATTCTTTCCACCAAGTTCTAGACTGCACGAAACTAAATTTCGTCCACAGACTTCACCTATGGCTTTACCAACTTCTGTACTTCCTGTAAATGAAATCTTGTTGATTAGACCTTCATCGACAGCATCGACGATATATTGGCCAGCGCCGCTTCCCTTTCCGTGGACTAGATTTACAACTCCATCAGGCAATCCTGCCTGATGCATAATACGTGCTAGTGCGAAAGAAAGTAGAGGGGCATCCTGAGGACTCTTCCATACACATGTGTTTCCACAAATCAGTGCAGGAATCATTTTCCAAAATGGAACGGCTGCAGGGAAGTTGCAG
>DAPT01000060.1 GCA_002502215.1 Euryarchaeota archaeon UBA124 | reverse complement strand
TATTTCTCGACTACGGCGATTGAACCCTGGTCGGATACGGTCACCCGTTGAAAACGGTGCCATGTTGTAACGTACGTCAATGACAGCACGATCTTGTCGCTGAATCTTTCGTGGGTGAGCCTCCATTGGACCGTAGACTGCAGCAACAGCTACGTTCAGTCCATGCGTTACCATTGCTGAACCATCTGCAGCAGGAAGAACACCTGCCTCAATCGTTACCGGTCGCATCTCATCAATCGCTCGACCATCCAGTCGCTTTCCATCTTCTCGTAGTAATTTTACGTCTCCATATCCACCCATCAGTGTTCACCTCGTTCGTTTTCTAGTGCTTTGACAGCACTTTCGAATGTATTTTTATGCCCGTCTTCGTTGAGCGTTTGAATCAGTTCTCGCGCAACCCGCATGTCGTCACCGCTTCCATGCACCCAAACACGACCATTGTCACCGACAATAATTCGGCAGTCAGTGATGTCTCGAATTCGGCTCACCATGGAATTGTTGTCACCACGGAGTGTGTCAATGAGGTTGACAGGGATTGAAAGAACAGCACCTTCGTTCAGTCGTCGTAGCCCAACGCCTTTCATGGTCAGAACCATGTTGTGTGTCTCGTCGACTTCCTGAATGCGTGCAAGTGCTGCATCTCCGATTCCGAGATGCTTTCGTGTTGAACCAAATTCAACCTTCCAAGGAGCCAATGACATTGGAAGAAGTGCTTGGAAGGGTCCGTTGACGTCGAAAAACCACAGATTGTTTCGAACTTCAGCCACGAATCCAACGATAAGATCTCCAGACCGTGGCATGTAGGCGCTGTTTATTGGTGAAACAGAAACGACATTGTTTTGTTCGTGAAGCCAGCCCACTCGGGTGGCAATAAATTCGTTGTTTTCGGCAATCATACCGGACCCTGCTCGCTTCCCGGACGATGGCCCTACGACCATTCCCGGGGTCACGAGGCGCTGCTCGGCGCCAACTTGACCTTTGGACATACTTTTCTCTCCGAACCGCCCACTCGACATCCCATGATAAAGGACACCCTTTTCTCAGGAGGATAATTCTTTGACTTCAGCGTCGTTTGCACGCTTGAGAACCTGACCGATAATATCGCCCTTCATTCCCGCTGGTATCTCAACAACACAAGCCCAGTCTCCGTTCTCCAACCATCCCTCTTTCTGCTGATAACTCCGTAAGAGTTGACTGACCGAACCGTAGGCTTTACCAGGTATTCGAAACGCTAGCCGGAGTGATTCGAAACTGAGCGGAATCAAGGGTTTCAGTATTGCTATGGCATCGCTGACTTGCTGTTCAAGCCGTTTGAAGGGATCGACTGAGTATTTTGACTCCTCCAGTGCAAGTTCAATCCTCGTTCGTGGATGTGGAGACTTACTTCTGGGATCAATGGCCTGGCTGTGGATATGGTGAATGATTTGCTGACGAATGTTTTCAACGCGAGCCTTACGTTGAGCCGTTGTTAATTGAATGGAACCTTTTTCCAATATCACATTGAGAATTGTGGTCACATCCAGGGTCTGGAATGTCTTCATCAATGCATCTTCCGTAGGTCGTTCTCCTGCTCTTGCATCATGGAAAATTTCGTCCATGGCCATGAATTCGTCCAAATCAATGCTTTTGGAATCGTCTCTCCAGTCTTCGACAAGGTCAGGATCGACGAGGGCTTCGTAGCGCTTACCGCCTTTTTCAAGTCGTGCAAGAACGGCGTTATCGAGACTGACCATGTGGTCACCTCAGAGTTGCGAGTCAATGAACTTGATTGCTCAATCATCAAGAGGCTTGAGACGATCAAGTTGCTTGTTCACTTCTCCACGATCAAGGATGCGGTATCCATTGCCATCGACAACGACCACTTCAACAGCGTCTCTGTTTAGTTCGGTGTCGTTTGCAGAGCGGAGCGCTTCAAGACCCATTTTCATTGCTGCATTGAGGGTCATACCGTTTTTCCAATTCTTCTCAAAGTATTCGATGACGGTGTTTCGGTTGCTACCGATAGCACCTGCGTGGTAGGATTGGTATGCGCCGGACGGGTCAGTCTCATAGAGATGAATTCCCTCATCATCAACGCCACCGATTAACAAGGCAGTACCAAAGGGTCGGGAACCTCCGTATTGGGTGAACGATTGCTTAAAGTCGCAGATTTTCTTGACAAGAACATCGACTGGCACTGTGTCTGCATAAGTGATTCTGTTGATTTGCGACTCGACACGGGCTCGAGCGACGAGTTGCCTTGCGTCTGCAACCAGACCAGAAGTTGCGACTCCAACATGCTCATCGATTTTGAACATCTTTTCAATGGATTCTGGGATGATTAGTCGGGAGGCGATTCGCTTGTCACAGACGAGTACAACGCCTTCCTTGAACTTCAATCCAGCTGTTGTTGTACCACGCTTGACAGACTCACGAGCGTACTCAACTTGGAACAAACGTCCGTCTGGGCTAAATGTTGTAATTCCATGATCGTATCCTCTTCCACTCGGTTGCATTTATCTCACCAATTCCTTCTCGTCTTCGACGCTTTATGAGGGTGATGATTCACCACTCTATCCTACCGACATGAAGGACCCATTTGAACACTTGGCTTGTTTTCCCTTAATCTCATGAACTTGAAGTTCATGGGACGTTCATGCGAATCGCTGTACTTAGCTCAGGTGGAAAAGATTCCTCCGCTGCATGGTGGTGGGCGATGTGTCGTGGATGGGATGTTGTTGCTGTCGTAACCGTTGATGTCCAAGATGGTGATTCCCATATGTTTCAGGTTCCATCAACCCAGTGGGTTCAGAAACAGGCTGAATTGGCAGAATTGCCTTGGATCAATGTCCCCGCATTTGGTTCTGTTGAAGATGAAATCGGTGCTCTTGAATCTTCCTTGGCACAACTCGAAATTGACGGAATTGTGAGTGGAGCCCTTCGTTCAGATTTTCAGAAACAACGATTGGAATGCATGTGTCAACGGCTTGGAATCCGTTCGTACTCGCCCCTGTGGCATCAAACACCAATCGAGCATCTACGGGGTATGATTGAGGCTGGATTCGAGATTATGCTCACTTCCGTTTCTTGCGAAGGTCTTGAGCACAACTGGCTCGGTCGTGTACTGGATGAGAAATCCCTCAAGGAACTCCAAGAACTTTCAACGAAACATCGATTCAACGTTGATGGAGAAGGTGGTGAATACGAAACATTTGTTCTTGGCGGCCCGATTTGGTCACGCTCCCTGAAGGTAGAAGGCAAGGAGCAGCATTCGGCCAGCAGGGGTGTCTTCACAATTCATTCTGTGATTTGAATCGCAGCACGGGCGAGTGCAACAGCCTCATCGACTATCTCTCCAGATACCCCAATATGATTGCTTGGTTCGAACATCGCTTCCAATTCTTCAGCACTAAAGGCCGCTGAAATCGCCGGCGTTCGACTGCACACATCAATCAATTCCTCTTTGTTCGCCACAGCGGTGAAGGATGCTTCGCGAAGAATTTCGTGTGCTTCGTCTCTTGGGACTCCTCGGTCAACGAGGTCAATCATGACTTTTTCAGCCATAACCAAACCCCGCTGCGATCGGATGTTTTCGATACATCGCTCTGCATCGACCCACATATTGGTCAACACCTGACGGGTTTTCTTGACAACATCCTCGCACAACGCGCTTGCGTGTGAAAGAGTAAAGCGCTCACTGCTTGAATTGGCGAGATCTCTCTCGTGCCAGAGAAGTGCGTTTTCATAGGTTGGAATGATGAAGGAACGAACAATTCTTGCGAGGCCGGAGGCGTTTTCGGATTTAATTGGATTCTTTTTGTGAGCCATTGTTGAGGATCCAACTTGCTTCTTTACGTCAAACCCTTCTCCTGCTTCGGCAATTTCTGAGCGTTGTAGATTGCGAATCTCTTGGAGGATTTTTTCGCACGTCGTAGCCAGGTTTGCCTGCCACGATATGTACTCGATGTATCGGTCTCGCCCAACGACTTGTGTCGTAGCGAGCGGAACGCCGAGGCCAAGGTGGGTGAGGATGAGCCGCTGCAATTCTCGGGCATTTTCTCCCTGTGCTGCACCTGTTCCTACTGCACCAAGGAATTTTCCAACGGCGATTCGAGGTGCAGCCTCATCCAGTCGTACGAGTTGTCTTCGCATTTCATCAAGCCACACCGCTGCCTTGAGTCCAAAGGTGATTGGGACGGCCGCTTGCCCATGGGTTCGTCCGAGCATGACTGTATCACGTTCACGTTCCGCCACATCTGCACAAACCCCAATCAGAAGACAGAGTTGTTCTCGTAGCATGACGATGCTGTCACGAAGTTGCAAGGCGACAGCAGTGTCAACGATGTCATTCGATGTTGCACCAAGATGAATGCACCAACCAGCATCTCCGGCTGCCTCAGCCATTGCTTTTGTTAATGCCATAATATCGTGACGAGTTTCAGCTTCGATTTCAGACACACGTTCTTTGCGAACCGACTCAGGGTTTGCGATAGCTGCAACTGCGTTATAGTCATCCTCTGAGACTCTCCCAAGTTGCCAATGCGCCCAAATTAATGCACGCTCGACTTCCAATTGACGTTCATGACGACCTGATTCAGACCAAATGTGTTTGAAATCTTGAGAGCCATATCGGTAATCAAGTGGACAGAACGCCATGTTAAATGGTCAAGAAGAGGCTTCATGAACCTTGCTCATTGGCAGTCGCCTTCATTTCGTCACGGGATTCCTCGTCGGTTGTCATGGCATATCGCACCAGAATCATTGCAAAAATAGTGGATGCAAAGAACAC
The DNA here is from genome assembly GCA_002502215.1 of Euryarchaeota archaeon UBA124. Lineage (GTDB taxonomy): Archaea > Thermoplasmatota > Poseidoniia > Poseidoniales > Poseidoniaceae > MGIIa-L2. Next base: position 5,913 of record DAPT01000060.1, on the reverse strand, counting down.
AACGCCAACATAGATCGACAAATTGTACCACAACATTGCAACACCAATCAAGGATATGTAGGCGAACATTTGACAAATGTTTGAGGCAGTTTGCAACTTTTTGACCATGTGATGGCTCAGTTTTCCGTTGTTTTCCAGAAGGAATGTATAGATGAGGAAGTAAATGGCTTGGAAGGGCAGGGTCGCTGCGATAATCGTCAGTGCGACCTCACGGATTTGGGTTGGATTTGATTCCTGTTCCATTCCTTGGAAGAGCATGACAGCGGTATTTGTTCCAAGCAATGCAGCCATGATCGTCCAGCGCTTATCTTGGGAGGAGGTACGGCTCTCGACGTTGACTGAATCCTCACTCATGACTCACAGTTCGTAGAAGTGGGTTTCAATATATCGCTGTTTGAATGGTTTGAAGGCCCAAATTTTCATCAAAACCTTTCAAGCCATCAAAGAGATTCCAAGAGTTTTATTGCTGCCCCAGTTATGGTCGCAACAACAAACAACAGTATCATCATACCAATTGGGCCATACTGATTTGAGTCGTTGATCGCTGTTGAGAACATGCCGTCACGTGAAATAGCCTGTGTGAAACTGTCCGCCTCTTCGTATGGAGGAGGGTCTCTGCGTGGAATTCGTTCACCCTCTCGAACCTCTCCGCTCATGTCAACACGACGGAGAGAGAGGTCATGAGCATTTTGTATGAGCGGAATCAAATCATAGAACTCAATCGGTTGTTTATGGCGGAACGTTGGTCGTGTGATTTAACCGGAAAACGTATCCATCTCTCCGTCGAGGGAGGTTGTGGAGGAACAACCTTTGGACTCCATTGTGCTGTTGATTGCATTCAATCCGGAGGTCGTGTGTTGTGGGCTTCGCCAGAAATGCCGAATGCAACTCGCTTTTCTCAGCTCTTTGCATCGCTCAACATTGTTGAATCGAGCCGATTTCATGCACTTAATCTCATCGGAGCAATGGATCGATGCGTTGATGCTATTGTAGAAGCCGAGCAAAGCCTTCCAAGAGTAAGTTTGGTCGTCCTCGATGACTGGTGCTCACCAACCGGCCGGATTGAAAAGGACCACATGAAAGCAGTCTTGGACTTAGCAAAACGGATGAACCCAGAAACAACGCTCCTCCTGATATCAAAGTCCGGTACGGATGTGACAGGCTCAAATGAACCGTATCGCTCACGCTCGAAATCAGAATTTGAAAACAATGAGTTTGAGATATGGGGATTGTTCGAAGGTCAACGCAACCTCTTACACCTCGAGAAAAATGGAGATGTTGATGATGTGCAAATTGCAGAATCAGGCTTCGTCATCGTCTGAATCTTCGCCGAGTAACTTCGCCATCTCTTCCAGCGCCTCTTCATCAGGCTCATCAAATCGTTGAGGGTGGCGGGCACCACCTTCGAGTTGGTCTTCTCCCGCCACCTTGGGAGCGTGATTTTTGAACATCTCCTGTCGATTTTTACGAGCACGCAATGCAACAAAAATCATCATGCCCAGAAAGGCCAGAATAAGAACAATCGTCGTGATGTTCCTTGTGGTCTCGTCTGCCATGGTTGAACCTCCATGAGGGTCCTAAAGATTGTTTTGCCATTCTTGAGACTCATCCAGAGGCTTTGCGAGATGCCTACGAGAAGAAGGAGGTGGCTGAATCCATCGATTCATCGGCAACGTACGCTGCGTTTCTTCCCAAGCATCTTTGACTTTTAGCCCACATTTTTTGCAGCGTAATCCTTGATTTTTCCCCATCGAAGTCAGGGCTTTATCGCATGTAGGACACAACGGACGTCTTCGTTCTGGTACAAGGTGTCTGATTTGCAAAAATTCGACGTGTATCGATCCATCAGGCGCCCGCATCCCTTTGCATCGGATGACGTCACCTGGTTGCAACCGTTGGCATGTGGAAGAGATTTCTCCAGTTTCTTTGAAGGCCAAAAACCGATCCTCGCTTGAACGCAACAATGTGTGTCCACCTTTGAGAATTTCAATTTCTTTGATTTTTGCTTCCATAGCAGTATCCAAATGATCGTTTGTTGCTTGATTGGTTTCGAACACCATACATCCTGCAATTGGCTCTGTATCTGCTCCGGTGATTAATCGCTGGAGCGCTTCTTCTGCGGTTTGCTTGTTCCAAGCTCGAACACCAAACAGCACCGGTGATTTCCCTCTCGGGGCCACCATTGAGGAGCCAGATCGTTGATCCCTGCAAAGAAATGTTCCATCCATCTCATCGATGAATTTGATCGCCTCCTTGTCCAATCTCCTCTTACCGTTGTTTTCAGAGACCCTCCAAGCAATGGCTTCGTAGGTTGAACGTTTTGCAGGCCAGTTTACTGCTAAGGTTGCGCCGATTTTCCCATGGCCTCCCCACGATTTTGTAGCAGCCGGCAAATCTTTTTCATAAATTTCAGTTGTTAATCCCTTTCTATAGAATTCTGCGTCCGGCTTGACATCCTCAAACCATACCATCCCAGGGTCGGAAGGAAACTGTGGACGTTCGCTGTGCTCACTGGGCTGAACCTCGCCTTTGAGTGGTAGAATGCATCGCATCCAAAAGTCGTTCAGAAATTCCAACAACTCTGTTGTGTTTTCTGTTTTCAATTCGACTGCAACGGCTGCATTACCACGTGTTCGTTGTTGGGCAAATGGCCATAATCGTACCAACCGTGTCTGAAGAACTTCTACGTGCTTCGGAAGTTGCTTAAGCAATTGGAACAAGACTTCAGTGGTGCAACCACCTTGAAGCGAATCCGTGTCGTCCAAACCCAACCAACCGATCTTACCACCTCATCGGATCGTAGAAATCCCCAGAGTCCTTCGAATCAAGCACCCGATCAATGACCTGTGGTAAGCCATGGCGAGCAGACACCTCGAAGGTTCGTGCACCGACAGCCCAACCAGCACCCATATCCGACTTACGGTCACCAACCATCGCGTCAAGTGGATGCCAAGAATCAGGCTTTTCTCCTGCCCAATTGATGGGACGATTGGGTTGTCGATCATCACGAAGAAGGTTATGACCTCTCACCAGCATACCAGGCCATGGTTTTCGACACCCACAACGGTCTCGGTTCCTGTGAGGGCAGGTTAGAATTACATCGATTGTTGCATTTGCGTCCTCCGCAAGAAGTTGCCTTCGAAGTTCATCATGGATGGAATGAAGTCGTTCAACAGTCCACAAACCTCGCATAATGGGTGATTGGTTGGTCACGACACAAATCGCATACCCCTTTGCTTGAAGCTGAGCGATGGCCTTTCCACTTCCCGGAATAATGGACAATTCAGACGAATGATTGACGTATCCGTTCCTACCGTAGTTGAGAACTCCATCACGATCAATGAATGCAATCGGCCCGTTTGCTGAACCAAAACCATCCACGATGGGTCCTTCCATGAACACGGGACATTGAACGGGTTGTTGGACTTAATGGGCAAACGTTTCTATGAGGTAGTGTTCTAGCAACGCCATGTTCCTTTCCAAAGAAGCGGCCACAATGGCAGGGGCTCTTGGTATGGTTCTCCTTGCTATTTCTTGGCACAAACGTCGCAATGAAGGCGTTTCCCGGCTTGCGCAAGTTGGTTGGATTCTGGTCGGATTTTACTTCTTCAACGACTCGAGATACTATTTCGAAATTAATGATCTGGTTCTAACAATTATGACTGCACTTGCTTTACCAATTGCCGTTGCTCTGGTGATTGCTGAAGCACGCTCCCTGACTGCACGCGACAGAGCAGCATTGAATTGGGCACGTGGATGTGTCGCATACGCAGGAGGGCCTTACCTTCTCGTTGCTCATATTCCATGGCTTTCGGTGCTTGCAATCTGGTTTGTTGCATCTCAGGTGGCAATGTTTCTATCGTTTACTGGTACTGCTGACATCAAACTTGGTAACACGTACGTCAACACGGACGATGGGAGGCAGTATCTCTGGGAGGAATGGGATGGAAACAAGTGGTTCATGACCGATGGATTTGCAGAGCACCCGTTCCAAACTGAATTGATTATGGCTGATGGAGGGTTTATTGGCATCAATTTTGTCCTCGCCTGCACCGCTCTCCAATCAATGATTGTCTTCGTTGGGGCAATATCGGTTTTGGATGTCGAGCGAAAGCGACGCATTCGTGCGCTTCTATTTACCGTTCCAATCATTCACATCCTCAATCTGTTTCGTAATGCCGGCCTTATCTGGATGCATCGTTCGTACGAGGGGTGGGAGTACCTCGGGCTCAGTATGTTTGAATTCGGGCACTCATACGCTTCACGCGTCGTTTCACTGTTTGCAATGTTCATCATGGCGATTGCAATGTTTGAATTGCTTCCAGAATTGCATCGTCATATCCTTCGATTGCTCGAATCTGCTGGATTGCGGAAGAAAAAGCAGAGAACTAATCCTTGATCCAAGCTGAATCGGGTTCGTCTCGGTGCCACAGATTACCGCTCTTCGGTGGATATTCTATACGCTCTTTTCCAGCGCCATCCATAATTCCCATCAGACTGCTTGAAGGGGCGTCGAACTCGGCTTGAGCAGTTACCGCTTGTTCGATGTTGGCCTGACCGAAATCATAGACAGGTTGTGCTGGGGATTCATTGACTGTAGATTCTGTCGTGATGCTATCCAATTGTGGAGCGTCAGGTAATTCCGTCGTCGTTGTGAATTGGTCGTTCATACCCAACATCTGCTCTGAAAAGGCATCAGCTTTGTTCCACTCCTCTTCCATGCGTTGGTTTGCACTACCGCCTCCACCACGAAGGAACAGGACCAGCAATCCGATCAGAACGATGAGTACAGCTCCACCAGCACCATAGATGACATCGTTGGCAACGCTCGGAGCAAAATCCGCATTGTCTCCAATTCCATCACCATCGCCGTCCACCTGCTCGTCTGGGTTATTTGGGAACTGATCGTCCTTGTCAGGGACTCCGTCTCCATCACTGTCAAACGGATTGTATGTCGTAATGCATGTTGGTATTGCTTTTTCAATTTCAAATCCTGAAATGAAGGAATCCTTGTTCATATCCAACGATTTAACATCAAGATTATTTTTGAACTCAAGCGTGGAAAAGAACTCAACCGATGTCGTCTCTGGGAGTTGTTCCATCAAGAATGTCAGTTCGTTCTCACAGTTGCAAACGTGAGCAACAACTTCGGTATACTCAATGAACCCATCCTCGGTCGAATCGATTTGGTCGAATGTTATTTCTTCAGGGGCATCTGAGCGACGGAATTCATCACCGTTGAGCAAACCATCACCGTTGATGTCTGCTCCTCCAAAGAACTCATCCAAGCCATCATCGCACGAAAGAATATCTTGGGGTTCTGGTTCTGGTTCCGGGCCTGGCTCAGGTCGTGAATTTTCAGTCCATGAGGCAACAATTGACACGTCAGAAAAATCCTCTTCAGCGATGAGGATAATGTCGAATCGTCCTGCAGCGGGTGAAAAGATGTAGAGTGATTGTTCGGTTCCTTCTCCGTACGAGTCGAATTCATCATCAAAGAAATCTTCTTCAAAGAATTCCTTTTCATCAAACTCTTCGAAACCAAAGAAGTCACCGTAATCCACTTCTCCATCAGCAGTAATGGAGAGACTTCCTTCACCTCCGTAGGTCTCGATGGTGAGCTCATCCGACCGAGATTCCAAGTTAACGTAGAAAAACAATCTTTCACCCGCAGGCGCACTGAGGCCATCAATGTCCTCATCATTGAACAGTTCAATCGGCGTCCCATCGTATTCCCATACGTAGAGGTCTTCGAAGGATGCCGTTATGGAAACACCACTGAACACACTTTCTGAATCGAGAAGGATGTACCATGTCCCAGGTGTTGGATTGTTGAAACCAATCCTGTCGCCCGCACCCGGTGCGCCCGAGTGGTAATCGGCTTCACTTGCAGTTGGCGTCGTCTCAAATCGG
>DAPT01000047.1 GCA_002502215.1 Euryarchaeota archaeon UBA124 | reverse complement strand
AACGATTGCTCATGTTCGACGTGACAATCTGTCTTCACAAGGAAGATTCTCAACGAATCCAAGAACGGTATGCGACGTTGCTGGAGGCTGGGATAGCAAACGTTGAATCTTCACATAGAGCTGAAATGAATTTCGTTTTCTTTGCAGAAGAGAACACCATCACAATCAATGATTCATCCACTGTTGTCCTTCATGATGTCCTTCCATCTGGGCGAAACAACGGAATGGTGAATGCTGGACTTGATTCAATATGGAGCCAAATTGAAACAACGAATGACAACATTGGTTCCCATTTCTGGGTTGCTGAATCCGATGTTGTTGATGCCCTTGTTCGCATTGCACTCAATCAGCCAGCACTACCATCACGCATCGACATCGCTGGGCGTCGTCGGTGGTCGACGCAACAGAGTCATCATGAGTTGCAGATGTTGCATGGCAGGACTCAAGCAGGTACAACTGGAAAATTTACCGCATCACTTCTCGATCAACCCGCTTCACCAGAGATATCGGTCGTTCCAATCCGTTCTAAAGAACAAACGCCGAGGCCATCACTCGGACCTCTGCACGATGTACTCATCGAATGCGACGGGCATGGTTGGCAACCAACCAGTCCATTACGCACTGCGATGATGGTTTATCTCGCAGGAAAACTCAACGATTGAAGATGTCGCTTCCAATCAAAGGAAGCAGGACACTTGCATCGCCTTCAACGCACACGTTGGGCGCTTCTGGACGCATCTTGCCCCAGCTGATGGCTTCTCGTAATCGGGCGCCAGAGAGGCTTCCATCGTGCTCAGGAGCCGTCGTAATGTAAACAGCAGCATCGAGACCACCTCGGTATTGATTCCACCAGATGACGTGATGTTTCGATATTCCACCTCCAACCATCAATGCGTTTGAGGTTGCAACATCCCAAGTCAGATCGGACATGACCTGTTCATCAGCCAGTGTGTCGAGGTGGAAGTCTCGATGCTTTTGCCGAAACATAAACAATTGAGCACCAATTGAACCATCTGTGATTCCTGGGATGCAGACCGGGACTTGATTCTTCCAAGCCCAATGGATGAGAGAGTTTGGTTTACCAATTCGCTTCCCAAGTTCCCAGACGAGGTGAATCGAACCGAACCCAATCCAAGCATCTGCCCCGGTTTTTCCCGTTTCTTTGAGTCGGTCGTTGTAGATGTCCTCAAGCGCAGGCATGACCACCGCTTCGATGATTTCACCGTAAGATGCGTTTGGGACAATCACGTTTCCTAATCGCATCAATTCATGTTCACCCAATTCGATATCATCGAGCTCAAACGCCCCGTGGTAGTAGTCTTTGTAGGACCGAGCGATGTCGTGGTCGAGCGTTCCACATGTTGTTGAAATTACGTTAAACATCTTTGTCTTGATTGCTTCGATAAAGAATGAGCGAGTACCTGTTGCACATAGACAGGCTGGGAACGAGAGCCAGTTGCACACCTGACCAGCATCGCCTTGTACAGCGTCGACTTCGTCTCGCATCTGCACCAGAATATCGCGTGCAGTAGCAAGTTTGGTTGCCGTAAAGCCACCTGCTTGGGCCATTTGGTCAAGCAACGATGCCGTGGTGGTAACTTCATTGAATGCATAATCCTTGACGGGGGCGTCGAAGTCATTCGGGTCAATGGCCATACTCCTTCGCCATCGTTTCCCTTCATCAACCTTTCATGGGGATTGGAATCTCGAGGTGCTCCAACAATCGCTCAACTGAACGCAAGGTTCCTTGCACTGATGGATGCATTGTATGGTCGCCAATGCAATAAATACCATCTTGAATCAATGGCTGACGTTCTCGGCCGGTTGCTGTTGTCCCTCCAGAGGGAAGGGCATAATCGACGTAAGTCGTGCCTATGAAATACCAATCTTTGGCATCATTGCCAAACCAATTGATGAGTTCTGTTCGAATTTTCTTCTGCTCGCTCTTGTGCTCGTGGAGGCGAGAATCTTCACCAATGACCGTGGCAACAACGAGGTGCGAATCCGAACCGTGGAGGAGTGTAGGAACATGCACGTGTAGGATTTTGTGATTCCCTTCGCCGTACTCTGTGTTCAGCAGCAAGCGTGCTCGCTTGAGCGGAGGATCTTTGCAGGCAAAAACATAGGTTGCAGTTTCCTTTCGACGAGGTGTATCCGTTGCCCCAAGTAGGTTTTGCGTAACGTTTTGAGGTGTTGCAAGAACGACGATGTCTGCTTTGATCGACTTTCCACTCTCGAGCAAGACCGCATTGCTGGATACCGATGAAACCGTTGCGTTGTACTTAATCTCGGTTGATTTGAGATTTTGAAGAATCTGATTTGGTACGGCTTCGATCCCTTGTTTGGGCATGGTCATACTACCATGCGACATGGCCGAGAATGTGAAAGAGGCGAAAGCTGAGCGCTCCATTCGATTTTGATCAAGTGTGATGCCTGCAAACAAGGGTTGCAAAAATGAGGTTTGGAAGGCCTTACTAAATCGCATCGCATCGAAATACGTGTCAAGTGGAAGAGAGGGTCGGTCCATTGCTGCTTCAAGATCGCTTTTTCTAGTCCTCAATCGCCATCGCAGCATGCGTAGCGCATTCCAAATGCCAGCAGAAAAAACCGTTGGAATCAACGTTGATGGTGCTCGTAATGGATCGCCAATGGTCTGTATGTTGCCTGTTGATGGAGAAATTAAATCGGTTGCTGCATCCATTGGCTTGAGGTCGAGCGCCTCCAAATCAAGCCATCGTTGAAGTGATGGATAGGCTGTGTGGAGGACGTGGAATCCTACATCGACGTTGTGTCCTCCTATCGTGGTGCATTTCATTCGTCCCCCTGCTTTGTCTGAGGCTTCGATGAGTGTGCAATCATAGCCGTGTTGTTCGAGGGCCCATGCGGCAGCGCAACCTGCCAATCCCGCACCGACGATAACGGCCTTCATGGTCTCCCTCAAACCAATACGTTCGCCATACCACCATCAAGATGTAGGACTTGTCCGGTCAAGTTGTCAGGCGCGTCGGTAAGAAGCCAGAACATTGCAGAAGCAGCCTCTTGCTTCAGATTAATTCGCTGCGTCGGTATCTTCTGCGATGCAGCGTCTCGCATTGCGTCACTGGCAAGAATCTTTGACGCCATTTTGGTATCGGTCAAGCCAGGAGCCACTGCATTGATTCGAAGCCCTCGGCGGGCGTAGGTTGCGGCGGCGGAGCGAACCATCGCTTCTATGCCGCCTTTTGCAGCAGCGATTGCCTCGTGGTTAACCAATCCGAGCGATCCTGCCACACTGGAGGTGAACACCATTCGTCCCTGTCCTTGTCGAAGCATGGCCTTACCGCCAATAGACAAGGTGAGGAATGCAGAGGTCAGGTTGGTGGTGATGACGTCTTCAAATGCTTCCTGATTGAGGGCATGGGGTGGGCGAATGACAATTGAACCGACACAATGCAGAATCCCGTTGATGTCACCGTTTTCTTTTGCAGCAGTAACGCATTGTTTGATGTCATCCTCTTTCGTTGCGTCCCCGATGGTTGTGCTGAAACCCTGCGATTGCAACCGATTCGCATCCTCTTCGTTGCGAACCAGTGCGTGGATGTGATGTCCTGCGTCTGATAAACGGTTGATAACATCGGTCGCTATGTCACTGTTTCCGCCAATAATAAGGTAGTTCATGATTCTAAAAAACTGCATCACCTTTTGAATCGCAGTTTTCCCCCACAGGCAAACAGCCTTTGAAAACAAACGGTCGTCAGGGTTTATCATGAAAGATGATGAATGGTTGCAATCAATTCAGTCCGTTCACGTTCTCGGTGCTGGATTGCGAAGTGACCGGCCTGCACACCAAGCTTTCCACGACGCCGGGCATTTGGGGTATCGAATGGTACCTGTCCACCCAAAGGATGCAGGGAATACCATCCTCGGACGACCAATTCGCAGCGATCCATGGCAAAGCCTCGAACCTGAATTGTTTGTTTTGTTTCTTTCACCTGACCGTGTCCTTGCAGCGCTGCGACAATGGTTGCTTGAGGGCAGAGCCATACCCTTTGTTTGGCTTCAACCGGGTGCAGAACGGGATGATGTCCTTGAATTCCTGAAGGCTGCAGACATCCCTTGCAGCCACGGTCGCTGTTGGGTGGTTACAGTAACCGAAGCAAATCTGACCTGCCAAACACCACTGGATACCATCCCTTGGTTTTTGCAAACCATGGCTCGAGATGGAAGCGAATGCTCCATCTGGCGAGCGTTTGAATCTGGTTCCCAGCATTCACTCGATGAGCCACTCGAGTGGGTTGGTGACCTGTATGATCTCCGCGATTCAGATGAAACGATTGCACGATACATCCGCTCACTGCGTCAGGAAAACGAAACGCTCGAAGCAGCTGCATACCGCCTCTCAACGTAGTCACAAGGTTTGCTCGAGCTCGAAGATACGGTCACGTAAACGAGCTGCTTCCTCGAAATCGAGTTGCTTTGCAGCCTCTTTCATGGCTGCTTTCAATTCCTTCAACAAGTCCATTCGTTGTTCGGGGGTAAGGTTGGATTTGACATCGTCAGGCTCGTCATAAGCCAATTGAATATTTGAATTTTCAATTGGAGTTTTTCTTTCTGATTGTGCCCAGGCGCCTGCTCCAAGATTGAATTTCGAAGCCCAATCACCATCCTTTCGACCGCCCTTCTTTGCAACAAGCCGGCGTTTACCGTCTTTCGCAGTGGCAGTGCCAGAGATCAGTTCATCTGTCTCAGCTCCCATCTGCGGCAAGGCTTTGATGATGGTTCTTGGAACGATACCGTTGGCCTTGTTGTGAGCGTCCTGACGCTTTCTACGTTCCAATGTTTGTCGTATACTGGCTTCCATCGCAGGACTCATGCCATCGGCATACAGCAAGACCCTACCGTTTTCGTTTCGAGCAGCGCGACCAATCGTCTGTAGCAGTGACCGCTCGTTTCGTAAGAAACCTTGCCGATCAGCATCAAAGATAGCTACAAGACTCACTTCCGGAATGTCCAATCCTTCTCGAAGCAGGTTGATTCCTACCACGACATCGATGTGGCCGATACGGAGGGCATTGAGGATTTCAGTTCGCTCGATTGTATCGATCTCGGAGTGGAGATGATGCGAGCGAACCCCCATCCGATTGAGATATTCAGCGACTTCTTCGGCGAACTTGATGGTGAGAACCGTCACAAGACAGCGTTCGCCTTTTTCGATTCGCAGATTGATTTCTGAGAGAAGGTCAGCGATTTGCCCCTCTGTAGGGCGAACTTCGATGTTTGGGTCGAGAAGGCCCGTCGGCCGCAACTCCATTTTAGCAATCCCCTGAATGGATTGCAGGAGTTCGTACATGGTCTCCGAATCTGGGTGTTTTTTCTTCTTTTCACCGGGGCGGGCTCCCCCTGCAGAAGCAACGTGTTCCAATCCAAGTGGAACCTTTTGTTTCGTTATCTCACAGAGGTGACGCAATTCACGTTCACCCGGTGTTGCGGAAACATAGACCATTTGGGGAACCAAGTGCTGGAACTCTGGCATCTTTAACGGGCGGTTATCGGCTGCGGTTGGCAATCGGAATCCATGCTCAATGAGGCTATCTTTACGGGATTTATCACCAAAGTACATGCCGCCAACCTGAGGCAATGTGACGTGTGACTCGTCCATAATGACAAGGAATTTTTGTGGATCTCCATGGAACTGTCGAGCGCATGCAGCAAAGAAATCCAGAAGACAGTAAGGACGCTCTCCGGGTTCTCTTCCGTCAAAGTGCAATGAATAGTTCTCAATCGCCTGGCAGTGCCCAATCTCCCGTAGCATCTCAAGATCGTATTGTGTCCGTTGTTCGAGTCGATGACGCTCGATGAATTTGTTCTGCATATCGAATTCAGTGAGGCGAAGTTGAAGTTCGTCTTCGATGCTCTCAAGGGCTTGTTCAAACCGCTCCTGACTGGTCATAAAGAACTCCTTTGGATGAATCCAAGCCTCATCAAGGTCATCCAAGACTTCCCATGAAACAGGGTCACAGACCTGTACATGGGTTACTCCATCGAGATCAAACCGAATCCGCAACGGATCATCTCGAGAAGGCATCCATACATCGAGAACCTCCCCACGAAGTCTGCATTCACCTCTCGATAAATCCGTCGTGGTTCGAGAGTATTGAAGGGCAACCAACTCTCGAACAAGGTCCTGTGGGTCGATTTCTTGCCCCCTGTGGACACGAGCGTGATGTTCAAGGAAGGTTTCTGGTGGGTTGAGACCGTAGATGCAAGAGACGGATGAAACAATGACACAGTCAGGTCGGCTGACGAGGCTCGCAACCGCTGCAAACCGCTCTTGTTCGATTCGTTCGTTGATCGACATCTCTTTGTCAATGTACAAATCACGTTTAGCGAGGTAAGCCTCGGGCTGATAATAATCATAATGTGAAACGAAGTACTCAACGGCATTTTCGGGAAAATAGCCAGCAACTTCGTGATACAACTGACGTGCAAGCGTTTTGTTGTGACTGAGAATCAACGTGGGAATGTTGAGTCGTTCAATCATGTTGGCCATAGCGAAGGTCTTGCCGCTCCCCGTAACGCCAAGCATGATGCATCGCTCTTGACCGTTCTCAAGCTGCTTTACCAGTTCTTCAATAGCATCGGGTTGATCGCCGGAAGGCTCGAATTCGCTGTGTAGTCGGAAGCGTTTGACCGATGGGTGCAAATGTTCCAGTGCAGCGCCTTCAAGAGCCTTTGAGAGGTCAAATGGATCGCGTTCAACCAAGTCCACCTGTTCAAGAACCTGGTCAGCGACGTGCTCAAAGGCGCCATCGTCATCCCAAGCCTCGGTCATGGTCGACCTTCGCGCCAACCCTTCATGAATATGCGTCTAAGGCAAATAGAGTCCGCCGTTGGCGTGCAGAACAGCCCCTGTGATGTAGGCAGCATCATCGCCCACGAGAAACGATACGATGGATGCCATGTCATCGCCCGTACCGATTCGTTTGAGGGGGACCTCTTCGATGCGCTGTGCACGCTTGGATTCTGAATCACCAGCAAGAATGTCCGTATCGACATAGCCAGGAGCGAGGACGTTGACCCGCTTTCCTTCCGCACCGACCGCAAGGGCAAGGGAACGAGCCCAAGTGCTCAGGGCTGCCTTCGAAGCAGCATAATCAGCACCATGAGGCGAACCTCGAGTTGCAAGTTGAGAACTGACTACGACCATGTTCGCGTTTGCAGCAAGATGAGGCTGGACAACCTTCCACACGTTGACTGCCCCTTCGAAATTGGCTTTCATGGTTCGACGTAGATCATTGAGTTCCATCTCTGCAGCAGGAACACGATCGTATCGACCATGATTGAGAACCAATGCATCGATTTTCCTGTTCATCCAAGCATGAATGCCAAGCAATCCTACTTCGCCCTCATCGGAACAATCGACTTTGACAGCAAGTGCATCGCCACCAGAGTTACGAATCTCATCAACGACCATCTCTGCAGGTTTGGATGAGGAATTGTAGGTGAGCAGTACATCATAGCCATCCTTGGCAAGTCGATGGCTGATAGCAGCACCAATGCCTCTTCCACCACCAGTGACAAGTGCAACAGGTCGAGAGGTCATGTCTTTCCCACTGTGCAGGTATTCATCAATTCATTGCAAGAATTGAGCCAATTGAGGAGGCTGCCATCCTTCCGGTTTCAGCACCTTTCCATCCTCTCTTCGAATGACCTTCCCATCAACAAGTTTGGCCATGTTGCTTCGATGCACCTCATTGAAGGCATCATCGTAGATATCTTGCATACCATGATTGATGATGGTTCCAGCAAGAATGTAGCCGATGTCTGC
>DAPT01000044.1:7636-7876 GCA_002502215.1 Euryarchaeota archaeon UBA124 | reverse complement strand
ATGGGCTCGAGACATCGCTACTACGGGATTCATCCCAAGCAATTCACCGCTGTAACGCACTTGATGAATGGCATCCATGTTTTCATCCAGAGCATCGTATTCCGGCATGTAACCTATTTTCGAGCGTATTGCCAATCCCTCTGTGCGAATGTCATGCCCAAGAACACGACCCTCGCCAGATGTAGCTTGAATCAGACCTAGAATCGTTTTGAAGAAGGTCGATTTTCCAGCACCATTTGG
>DAPT01000044.1:2174-7331 GCA_002502215.1 Euryarchaeota archaeon UBA124 | reverse complement strand
GATTTTCCAGCACCATTTGGTCCAAGGAGGCCTGTTGCGCCCCGCTGGACTGTCAAATTCAATTTATCGAGAGCAACGTGAGGACCATAGGATTTGGTCAACTCTTCCGTCTCAATAATGAGCTCCCCAATCATTGTTCTCGTTAAACACACGGGAAGGAAGTCTTTGAATCCTTTCACGTTCGGTTAATCGAATGTCTTCGAAAAGTCACTTCGCGTCCTTACTGCGATGCCTTTGGTGAGACGGAATGCTTCGTCAGCATCGCATTGCGAAAGACCATGCCCAATGAGCGTCCCTTCTTCATCGACGATGAAGCAGGTTTGTCCCGCCTTCAGCCACGCATCGCAAGACAAAATGAATCCATGGAAAACATTTCTTCCACGAAGAACGAATTCAACAGCATCTTGTTTGACTTTGAGAACCGCAGGTCCTTTTCCAAAACCAGAATACGGATGATATCCTCCAGCGTTCGAAATGGGATCTGAGCGACGTTCGTAAATTGCTTTTGAGCCCAAATCTGTAACGGAGAGTCCCCCGTCTTTCAATCGAGGACTAAACAAGTGATTTCCGCTTTTATCGATGACATTTTTCACACGTCCAGTTCCGCCGATGATGTACGTGCATCCATCAACGAGTTCAGATGCATGGTCATAACTTACGTTCGCAAGAACAACCAATTTATCGAGGATTTGTCGGCGACGTTGTTGATCTCGAAGCAATGGAAGGTGTGCATCATCAACCATGATTTCTTCCTCAAGCAATCCATGCTTTATGAGAAGGTTTGAGGCTTGCCGAATCAAACCTTCCTGGCCGATGTCGAGAATTAAAATTCGGTCTGCTTCAATGTGCAAACGTTGGAGTTCCTCCCGTAGGAGGACCGTGTTTAATCTCCGTTTCCAGAGCCAGGTTGGCCCATCAACTTGAGCAAAAGGGTTGAGATCTTCGAGGGAATACGGCAGCAGGCCAAGCGGTGTTTGAACGAGAATTTCCAAATCGGGAAGTACCTTTTTGAGACGCAATATCAGGAGATCACACCGTTGTCTCCAAGGCCCGGGTTTCCCGTTCAGTACAAGCACATCCGATGTTTCAATGGACATCGGTCTCCATCGTTGTTGCAAATTTTTTCTCGCTGCAAGTATGTGTGGTCGTGACAGAGTATCCTCACCGCCCCATCGTTCACCACGTTTTCTTTGCAGGGCTTGCTTATTCACGATGCGTGACCAATCCTGCTCCCAAATGCCTCCGTTTGGGTGGTGGTCTCGCGCTGCGGAGCGATCATCTTGAATCAAATCACCAACCAATTCCGTTGAAATCCCAGTCGGGAATGGACGTGTTGTCAGCCACAAGAACGCTTCACGTAATGAGGGGTGCTGGTGGCTACGTTGCTCAGCAAGCTGCCAAATTGTTCCTTCATGAACGGCTTGCTTGCAGCGAGAAAGTTCTGCTAATGTTACTTCAAGGTTGTAGCGTGCCAGAAGATTGGTGCGTTCGTCTTTCTCAAGTTTTCTTACAGCCTCAGGTGTCCAATTTACGACGCACGGAACCAACTCTGGCCAAGCATGGAGGTCACCCAACCGATAGGTCCCCTGGGGCGACAGAAGGCGGTCATCGCGAGCAAAGAGTGCATAGGCTGCTGAATCAAACAAATCAGCGCCAAGCGCAATCAACATCGAAAACAGCATCGGATGACCGCAACCAAACATGTGTCGTGGACGTTCTGGAGGAAGTTCACCCACCGTTGCGAGCATGATTTTTGCAAGGTCTTTGTAACGATGTTGTTCCATAATCGGGACAATACCTCCAATGGGATGAATCGAAAAATCAAATGCGCCCATCCCTTGGGCCGATTGTTTCCTTAAATGCCGATAAATTCCACCTTGAATCGGGCCATTGAGCATCACATTTTGGGCAGCGATGAGCGATGATTCGCATCGTTCAATGGTTGTTTTTACAGCCGTTTGAACCTCGTCTTCTGTCATGTCCGGACGACTGAAGACATCGAGCATGGTTGCGATGTCCACACCAATTGAACGTTGAAACTCGACGATTTCTTCCACGCCGACCTCGATATCACCGTAAACGTAGGATTGAAACGTACCTGAATCGGTCATGATGACGCCTGGAAAGTTGAGGAGGTCGTGAACCCCCTTCTCCACAGCATGTTGTTTGAGGTCATCGTGTTTCCAGATGATGTACGAATTTGTGATCAGCCCTTGAATCCCATATCGGTCCCACATCTCCCTCGGTTCGATGGTGCGTATATTCGGATTGATGACAGGTAACAGTGCTGGCGTTTCAAGCAACCCGTGCGCAGTGTGAAGTTTTCCAAGTCGTGCACACCCGTCCCTTGTTACAACCTCGAATTTGCCATGATCGCTCTCACGACTCGGCGTAGGATTGTCTCTTGAACCGTCCATCCATGCAGTCATACGAAAACCTCCAGAACCTCTTCTTTTCAATTGCCCGCTGGTACGTCAACGAACTCGACGTTTCCGTGTGCGAGAATAAATTCTCGGCCGAGTTCATCGAATGTATCGAGCAATGTAGAGGAAAATCGTATACCGTTGATCTCGGAATCACTTTCAAGATCGCCACGGACGCCCTGAAGTGTGCCTGGAGCAGCTCCGCAAGAAAGACATGCTCCTGTAAGATCCAGCACGAAATTGAATCCTGTGGCATCTTGATCCCACATCGATACTGCGATGCCACCTCCATGACCGTCGAGTGCGGCTCGAACCGGACCCAGTCGAGAAAGCAAAACAGGAACAATGTGCTCGGTTCCTACCGCGTCGGATATTCGCGTGTTTCGCAGTCGCTCCTCTTCCTCTGCATTGGTTTGCTCAGCAATTCGACGATTCGCCTCCTCTTCCAGCGCTTTCTGGGCCTCGAGCGCATAAGCTCGAACCAAATCGTCGTCCATAGCATGGCCACATGGCTATGATGTTTGAAATGTTGCAAAGGCGTAGTATTGTGATTGATTGCATCTATTGATAAGGGGGTGACGATACGAACAATTGGGTGAGAACATGACCGAAGTCTTGTTACATGTGGAAAATCTTCACGTTTCTGTTGGAGATACTCCAATTATTCAAGGCATAAGTCTTGAAATCAAACGAGGTGAAATTCACGCAATCATGGGTCGAAACGGAGCCGGAAAATCCACATTGGCCAATGTGGTTATGGGACACCCTGCCTACGAAGTTACGAGCGGAACCATCCATTACAAAGGGCAAAACCTCGAAGACATGGAAGTCTTTGAACGGGCCCGAGCGGGAATGTTCCTCTCATTCCAGTATCCTGCTGCAATCCCCGGTGTCCAAGTCGGCACCTTCCTGCGCAAATCGGTTGCCTCCGTTCGAGGAGAAGCACCGTCACCACGAGCTTTTCGAAAGGAACTTAACGAAGCCATGAAGCAACTCGACATGGACAAATCGTTCCTCTCTCGTTACGTCAACGATGGTTTCAGCGGCGGTGAGAAAAAGCGACTTGAGATTCTACAAATGTTGCTTCTACAACCAGATTTGGCTCTATTGGATGAGACCGATTCAGGACTTGATATCGACGCATTGCGAATTGTTGCTGATGGAATCAACGCCGTTGCCGAGGATACAGGGTGCATGATTATCACCCATTATCAACGCCTTTTGGACTTGGTTCGGCCAAATTTCGTTCATGTTTTGATCGACGGTAAAATCGTTCAAAGCGGAGGGCCGGATTTGGCCATAAAACTCGAAAGAGAAGGATACGATTGGGTAGATGCCCTTGTTTGAGGTGATGTTATGACACAAGATGCTCAGGATGCGGTTGGAGATTACAAATACGGATTCCATGACCCAGAAGCAGCTACCATACGCTTTGACAAAGGTCTCAGTGAACAAGTTGTCCGTGACATCTCCGAGCTCAAGGACGAGCCGGAGTGGATGACTGAAATTAGGGTCAAAGCTTACCACCACTTCATGGAACGAGAAATGCCTACTTGGGGGAACTGCGATTCTCTTGCAGGGATCAATTTTGACAACGTCACATACTTCCTCCGCTCCTCTGACAAGACCGAAAAGGACTGGGACGACGTCCCAGACGATATCAAGCGAACCTTCGATCGGCTTGGAATCCCAGAAGCGGAACAAAAGTGGCTCGGTGGTGTCACCGCCCAATATGAAAGCGAAGCTGTATATCACTCGATTCGAGAAGACCTCGAAGAGCAGGGCGTCCTGTTTCTCGACATGGATTCTGGGCTCAAGGAACATCCTGAGATCATCAAGAAATACTTCGGAACGGTCATACCGCACACAGACAACAAGTTCTCTGCACTGAACACAGCCGTATGGTCTGGCGGTTCTTTCATTTACGTTCCAAAAGGTGTGCACGTCGAGATGCCTGTACAGGCATACTTCCGCATCAACGCGAAAAACATGGGTCAATTTGAACGAACCCTCATCATCGCTGACGAAGGTTCGTCCATCCACTATGTGGAAGGCTGCACTGCCCCCACATACTCCACGGATTCACTTCACTCAGCCGTGGTTGAATTGATTGCAATGGAAGGTGCCAAGATCCGTTATTCGACGATTCAAAATTGGTCTGCGAATGTCTACAATCTTGTTACAAAGCGAGGCGTGGCTCACAAAAATGCTACGGTTGAATGGGTTGATGGAAACATTGGTTCGAAATTGACAATGAAGTATCCAGCAGTTTTGCTCAAAGGCGAAGGCGCCCATGCAGAAATCATTTCTGTCGCTTATGCTGGTGAAGGTCAGCACCAAGACGCTGGCGCCAAAGTTCACCACCTTGCGCCCAACACCACATCGAACATCCTCTCAAAATCCATCTCAAAGAACGGTGGACGTTCCTCCTATCGCGGCATGCTTCAGGTGACACCAAAGGCGGCAGGCTGTCGTTCGAAAGTCGTCTGTGATGCGCTTATGCTCGATGAAGACAGTCGAAGCGACACGTACCCCACCATGGAAATCGGGAATCCAACAGCCGACCTTGAACACGAAGCAAGTGTTTCCAAGGTATCCAGCGACCAACTGTTCTACCTCATGAGCCGAGGCCATACCGAAGAAGAGGCCATGGGAATGATTGTGAATGGGTTCTTTGAACCTTTTACTCGAGAACTCCCGATGGAATACGCTGTTGAACTCAACCGGCTCCTTC
>DAPT01000044.1:0-1866 GCA_002502215.1 Euryarchaeota archaeon UBA124 | reverse complement strand
GCTGAACTCAACCGGCTCCTCGAATTGGAAATGGAGGGCTCGATTGGATGACATCGTATCTCGATGCCACTGTTCCAAATCGATCCGAACACCTCTGGCGCTACACGCCATGGTCACGGGTTCATCCAGGGAACATCGATACTATCCCCGTGGTTCAGTCTGCTCTCGTCAAGAGCGAGGATTTGGAATTGAATCAAACATCCTTTGAGCCGTTCTCATCAACGGACATCGCCCGGATTTTCCTTAACGAAATTCTCGAGGAAACCGTCGTTGTTTCATGCGATGATGCGAATGGGCACATCCACATCCATGCGGGAGGGCATGCTGCTGCAACGCATCTTCACTTTTCTTGCTCAACTGCATCCAACGTGATCGTTCACCTGCATGGTGAACCGGATTGGTTCGGACTTGCACTAACGGGAGACATCAATGCAAACGCGCAACTGAGCGTGGGAATCATCAATGAACTTTCATCCGATTCGGTGATGGTTCGTGTTGACGACTGGTGCGTTCACCGCGATGCTCGCTTCGAATTGGCAACCCTTTCGATGGGTGGTCATCGAAACAAATCTGACATTCGCTCGACCTTGGTCGGAACAAACGCCTCGTTGAAACAATTTATTGCAGTTCATGGCCATGGTACGCGTCATGATGATCATCACATCGAAATTCATCATCAACAACCGCACACAACTTCACATCTAATCCTTAACGCCGCATGCGATGACAGGAGTCATTCAATCGGTACAGGCGCTCTCAAAATTGACGATAATGCACAGCATACGGATGCTGGTCAAGTCTTCCGAAATCTTCTGTTGTCTCCATCGTCACGTGCTGAAGCGATTCCTGAATTGGAGGTGTTGGCCAATGAAGTTGCGGCCGCACATGGTGCAGCATCTGCACCGATCAACAAGGAGCAATTGCATTATCTCATGAGCCGTGGGCTTTCCGAACAGGAAGCCACATCAATGATCGTCGAAGGTTTTCTTGTTGATTCCTTTTCTGGGCTCGATTCGGACCACGTTCGAGAGGCAATGCAAACTCGGCTAACTGTGCATCTTGAATGCCAACTCATTGGGTGATACGATGGCAATTCAAGATGACTTTCCAATACTCCAGCGACAGGTGAACGGTCACCGTTTAATCTATCTTGACAATGCTGCGACCACACAGAAGCCTGCGATCGTCATCGACGCAATGAACGAGTATTACACCATGCACAATGCGAACGTGCACAGGGCTGTCCACACGCTTGCTGGAGAAGCCACCGATGGTTATGAGGCATGCAGAACCACACTCAAATCTTGGTTTCAAGCGGAGCGATGCATCCTTACAAGCGGAACCACTGAAGCGATCAATCTTGCAGCTCACGCATGGGGCCATCCACAATTGAAAGGCCGAGCCATCGTTCTTACAGAGATGGAGCACCACAGTGATATTGTTCCTTGGCAAATGCTCGCTGAGACCTTTGGGAACGAATTAAGATACGTTCCGGTCAAGCCCGATTTGACCCTCGACATGGAAGCATTGGAAGCATCCATTGAAGGTGCAGGACTGGTTTGTGTGGTCCACACATCAAACGTCTTGGGGGTACGCAACCCCATTGAAGACATCATTCGAATAGCACATGCGAACGGCGCGAAAGTCTTGATTGATGCGGCACAAGGCGCACCGCATTGCCAAATCAACATGGCCGAACTTGGAGCAGACATGATGGCACTTTCAGCCCACAAAATGTGTGGTCCAACGGGCATCGGATGTCTGTTGGTCAACGAAGAGACCTTTCAGGAGATGAAACCGTTCATGGGAGGGGGCGATATGATTGAAACCGTCACTTTGGAAGGATCGACTTACCAAACAAACGAA
>DAPT01000031.1 GCA_002502215.1 Euryarchaeota archaeon UBA124 | reverse complement strand
TTGTTACTATATTGCGTATACGATCCGAATCTTCCTGCGCTGAAAGAGTCTTTTCAACATTATTTTTCTACGTAACGTTTACGTGCTCGTAGCCAACCTTCACTGAAGAAAATTAATGCGTAGAGTGAAGCGAGCCAAAGATGAACATTTGCCATTTCATTCAGCCAAGAAGGTGCAGTATCAAATGGAACTGCAAAAGCAATAAGCATGGAAAGCCAAACGACGGTTAGTCCATGGAGAATCCATCGGAAGACGCCCAAAATCTGAGTTGAATTCGCCCTCATTTCAGACATCTGCGAATCGGTTAGTATTGCTGTTAAACCCATGACTTTGTCCAGGGCACTCCCGCCATTCCATCGGATTCTGCCAAGACGGAATCGATTGATGAAGTCAATGCATGTGAATACTGTTACCCAAACAACGACCACTTCGAGAAATGAATCAAGGCCCATTAAATCCAGAGAGCCCCAGGTTGACCAAGAGAACAATATCCAGATCCAAGCAACGAGGAACAATTGGAACAGGCGCGCAAACCTTGCCAATTTTCTGAGCAAAACCAAATCATGGGAAAGGATGAGCTCAAGCGAAATAAAGAGGCCGACTGTAAGCGTAATGATGCCGCTAGAAGCAAGTCCGAACCATCCAATGTCGCCGATTCGCCATGCCTCCAACAAGGCGACAAATGCCCAAGCGAGGGCAATGACGGACGCCCCATTGACGGCTGCTTGCATGGTATACAGCGGATCCCGTCCATCCTTGAGAACAGACAACCCGCCCATGAGTCGTACTTCAAATCCAGACTCGTCAACAATGCCTCGACTGGCTGCAGTCATCCCGCCGATAGCCTGAATTCGTGCTGTTTCGACGATGCTCTCGGAGTTATCATCCTGATTTCCATTGGACCAGTTCGATCCTCGGCTTGCTGCATGAGCCGCCCCTGTACCTCGGCCCTTTCGACCAGCAGAACGCGACTTTGCCCAAGCCCGTATCTCAGCAGAAATGATGTCCTCAACTTGATCTTCATTGAGCGGAGCGCCGTGATCGGTGTACAGCCAGCGACACTGGATGGGGACGGGTGCTGGGTCAACATCGGGAGCAACCATCTGGAACTGCCCTGGGCCAAGTGTTGGCAATTGTGCGACCAAATCTTGGTCGCCTCCACTCTCCTTGAGAAGGTGGCGAACTTTCTCAACATCCTGTGGTTGTGTGAAGCGTCCAATGAAGGTCGTGTTCGCTTGAGCCAAGATCTTGTAATCAACATCAGAGACGTTCTGCGTTGCGAGAACGCATGCGACCCCATATTTCCGAGCCTGTTTGAAAATCAATTTGATCAAATCTTTGGCGGGGGGGTTCCGAGGGTGCGGGGGAAGATACGGAGCAACTTCGTCCATGAAGAAGAGAAGCTTCAATTCACCCTCCGCTGGCTGCTGAGTGAGCATCCAGTCGTACAACTCACGTGAAAGTTCTTGGACGAAATACTGCTTTTGCGCCTCATCTTGAATGGTATTGAGATAAACAATGTTGAGAGGAATTTTACCTGGAATAGCAGGCTCTACGAACGAGTCGATATCGATAGGCACACCATTAGAGAAAAGCAGTTGGTTCACTCCGCTTGAGAAGGCTGCAAGCCTTCGAGCAAGATCGTTACGTGTTGTCTTCGGCAATCGCTCTTCGAAGTCCGTAAGTCGATGCTCAAACATGACCTCATCCCAACCTGGGACATCGGGTTTCTCGCCTTCATCATCTTCGATGAAACAATGCGGGTAAAGGAATCGAGTGAACTCTTGGTGAGGTTCACGAACAACTCGAGCAAGCGATTGGAAATCACCTACATCAAGGCCGCAGCGCGTTCCCTCGACGAGAATTTCGTACAGAAACGGTTTGACGACCTTGCCCTGCGCCTTTTCGACGTCGTACCCGGCAAGGCTGGTGAAACCAGCTGCAACCATATCCCATGCTGTGATAGCTTCCTCGGGGTCGAGGTCTGAAGGGGGTGCACGAAAAGGGTCAATGCATAGAGGTAACCCTTTACTTCGAAGCGGGGTCCATATTCGAATCTCACTGTTTTCCAATAATTTTCTTTTCCTATCAACATCACCGTCTTTCTCGATAAGTTTAGACTCATCGATGCCAAGAGCGAGCCGTGCAAGGTCACCTTGTGGATCGATAATCAGGGAAGGGATTCCTGCTAAGGCTGCCTCTTCAATCAAGGCCTTTGCCATCACCGTTTTCCCGGAGCCTGTTGACCCAAGCATTGCTGCATGACGGGCTAAGACTTGCGAAGGAATATCGATTGGGGCTCCTGAATCC
The DNA here is from genome assembly GCA_002502215.1 of Euryarchaeota archaeon UBA124. Lineage (GTDB taxonomy): Archaea > Thermoplasmatota > Poseidoniia > Poseidoniales > Poseidoniaceae > MGIIa-L2. The sequence continues at coordinate 8,566 of DAPT01000031.1, read as the reverse complement.
CTTCGTTCACCGAGAAAGAGCCCTTTTGGTTTAAATTTCTTCTTCGGACCAGCAGACACGTTTGAGTCTAGAATGTCGTTGACGATTGAAGCGAATTCCGATGGAGAGGGTTGCTCTTCATCAGACACCATAACCAAGCAGAGGTGCTTGAGGTCTTGAAGTGCGCGTCGCGCAGATGGGTCAAGGCGCATGCTCTTGAAGTTCGGTTCATTCGCCGAAACATGCCTGAACGTATTCCATTAGCACGACCATCATGGACGGACGAAATGCGCAAGGCTGCGGTCAGTACGCTGGATTCAGGACGTTGGGTCAAAGGTCCACAAGGTCGTGCCTTTGCCCAAGAGTTTGCAGAGTATTGTGGTGTTGAGTTTGCCTCCCCATGCAACAGTGGGTCTGGCGCGCTTATTGCTGCACTTCGACTCCTGGGGATTGGAGCAGGAGACGAAGTGATTGTTCCCTCGTTTACCTTCATAGCAACGGCAACCTCCGTTTCCATGACTGGAGCAATACCAGTTTTCGCTGAAGTTGAGCCTGATTATTGGTGCCTCGATGTTGAGGATGTGAAAAACCGCATCACTCCAAAGACAAAGGGCGTCATTGGCGTCCATTTGTTCGGACAGTGCTATGGGACTGACCTAATCGATTTGTGCAGAGAACACAATCTTGCGTTGATCGAAGATGCTGCCCAAGCCCACGGGGCCTCTATTGTTCACAATGGAGCCGCAACCATGGCAGGCGCGCTTGGAACCATTTCCTGCTTCTCATTTTTCCCATCAAAGAATGTTGCCGTTGGGGGCGAGGGGGGTATGATCACATCTGTTGATAGTGAGATTGGAGCTCGAATCAAAGCCATTGTTGATCACGGAAGAGATGGTTCGCTTCAATCGCAAGAGGTTGGAACCAACATGCGGATGTCGGAGGTCTTTGCCGCCATTGGTCGTGTGCAATTGAAGCACCTTGACGACTGGCTCGATGCTCGCCGGTCAAACGCTGCAACATTGAGCAGCGTGATTGCTACAAATCCAAAATTGGAAGCCCCTCAAGTCCGTCCGGATTCTGGACACGCATGGCACCAATACTGCGTACAAGCAGACAATATTGAATCCTTCATACAACACATGTCTCACCACGACATCGATGCACGTCAAATCTATCCTGTTCCTTGTCACCAACATCCAGTCTACAATGAACATCGTCAAGCAAGTGAAGCATTCTCAACCACAACCTGTCTCTCTGAGCAACTCGTCTCCATACCAGTCCATCACGGACTTACTGATGTTGAGTTAGATCGCATTGTTAGGGCACTCATCAGCTATTGACGAGTGAGCATCCGAGCAAAGGAGGCATTTGACCAACCTCGTAAGTAGGTCAATTCCATTCCTGCCCATGGTGGAATTTCGACCGTGGCGTCCTCGTCTTCCAGCTCGACTTCAGCAATGATAAGCCCAGCAAGATTGCTTTCAAACTCATCAATTTCCCAAACAAATCCATCGGCATTTGTCCAGATATAGCGCTTTTTTTCAACGAAGGGGTGCAGCGAATCATCTACGATGGATGCTGCAATGTTGCGTTCAATCCCCCATTCGAATTCTGTCGCAGCAGCACCCTTTCTCGATCCTTTTAGTGTCAGAATATACGATGAATGTGATTTACGAATTCGGACCGTCCAGTCTGGTTCTTGAAGCAACAAATTGCACACTTCAACCGATAGCCCAGATACCAATTGCTTGTCGCTGTACATCACAGCGCCATCCTCTGTGGATACATTGAATTCTCTATGGTCGAGGTACCACTGTTTAATTTCGATGCATTTCGTTGATTCGTGGACCCACGGTCGCTCGAATCGCCCATCAACAAGAAAACGCCGTTCGATTTCGACATTTTCTGGCATAGTTCTTCCTTCGGCCTACATTACATAATTCTGTTCAACAATTTTGCTAACAATAGACCAACTGGTTCATAACCACGAAATGGAACACGAACCTCATGGGCAACAGAATTCTTACGTCCATTAGCCTCGTGCTCTTGATGCTTACAGCAGGGTGCATCGGCAGCGTGCGTGATGATTTTTCTACAGAATTACCCGATGATTGGAGAACCCAAACAAATCGAACCATTTCGCAACCGCACTTGGTTCAGTTCGACTCATGTGCAGATATGGAAGACGATCTCAAGGCGAGTATTGCTGAAGAATATCGAACGCAATTGCTGCAAGCAGTGGAAGAACAATACGACTACGGTTGGGGGATGTTTGATGATGGAATGGTTGCAGAATCTGCAATGGATGGCGACAGTGACGCTGGTTCTGCTCAACCACAAACCCGAACTCAAGGTGAAGACTTCAGTGGCACGAACAACCAAGAGCAGGGCGTTGATGAAGCGGACTTCATCAAAACGGATGGATACTTCATCTATGCTCTACAGGGTTCAACGCTCTCGATTATGAGCGTTCCAGAGTATGGCGAAATCGATTTTGCAAGCAACTCTTCCATTGAAGGTTCGCCGATTTCAATGATGTTACAGGGCGAACGATTGATTGTACTCTCCAGTTACAACTCATGGAGCATCGATTCCGAGGATGACCTCTACGAATACTTACGCTGGGGCGGGGATTACAGTCAGTGGAGAGTCAATTCATTGACCAAGTACACCACATACAACATCTCAGACAGGTCGAATCCTGAGGTGATTCAGGAACTCTACTTAGAGGGTTACAATGTCGATGCACGAGAGATTGACGGTTCCATTCGCGCCGTCACACACTCGTGGTTGAACGTTCCTGGGTTATCGAATTGGTTGAACATGCCGAGCGCTTACTACGAACTCAACTGGGATGATCCACAGCGCAGAACCTACCGTGAAATGATTGCCTATGAGGCCATTCAGGCAAACGAAAAAGTTCTCGAATCCATAACATTGGAGGAACTTGTTCCAAAGATCTACCAACGCGTTGATGGTCAAATCATCGAGCACGACATGCGTTCTGAGGAGTGTGTGAATTTTGCAAAACCAATGGATGGATTCAGCCGTGGATTTACCAACATTCTCTCTCTTGATTTGATTTCACCAACATTCGATTACGAATCGGACCACCTTCTCAGCAATCACCCACTCGTGTACGCATCAGCAGATGCATTGGTTTTGACCGAGAACGCATGGGATTGGTGGTGGTTCTGGGGCCAAGACGAGGTCGATGATATGACCAACATACACACCTTCGACATCTCCGTACCAGGAGTTACAACCTACACCGGTTCAGGACGAATTGATGGACAGATTCTGAATCAATTCAGCTTATCTGAACATGAAGGGGTTCTGCGCGTTGCAACAACTGTTGGCCAATGGAATCGGTGGTGGATGGAGGATTCTGAACCGATGTCCTCATCGGTCATTACACTCGTTCGTGGCGTTGATCCGCAAACGGATCAACAAATCCTGCTTGAGTACGGTCGCATCGACGGTATTGCAGAAGGAGAACGCATTTGGTCTGCACGATTTGTTGAAGACCGTGCTTATCTTGTCACATTCGAACAAATCGATCCGCTTTGGACCATTGATTTATCGGACCCATCAACACCAACAATCCTTGGCGAACTGGAAGTTCCTGGTGTTTCAACCTATATTCATCCACTTCACGATAATATGCTTCTAACCATCGGTATGGGTCCTGCTGGAGAAGACGGATTGGGGCTCGATTGGTCGAGTACACGTCTTTCTACCTTCAACATCAGCGACTTAACACAGCCAGCTGTTGCCGATACACTGATGCTTTCACCTGTTGATGATCCAGATGATGGTCAATGGACATGGTCCTATTCTGAAGCCATGTACGAACACAAGGCGTTCCAGTACTGGGGGCCAAAGGAAATGCTTGCTGTTCCACTCTCAACTTATCGATATGTTGAGGCCTACAACGAGGATTGGGGTTACCATTGGTACTATGAATACGTTTCAAAAGCCGTCATTGTCAATGTCGATGAGGCAACTGGAAGCATGTCTGTTCATGGTGAAGTCAATCATTCTTCTCTCCTCAATGATGAAGGCGTCAACCACTGGTGGGGTGGAGATGAAAACATTCGACGGACCATCTTCATGGGTGATTTCATCTATGCATTCTCTGGCGCTGGCATCACCGTTCACAACCTGACAAGCATGGAGTTAACCGATGTTGTGGCCTTTGATATTGAATATCCAGCATACGCCTACTACGATTACTAGCAGGGTGAGAAGCCAAACCTCAATTGCTGAGAGGTTGCCCTTGAACTATGCCGCAACGAATAGGTGTCGTTGGTTGTGGCAGGTGGGGATCAAAACATCTCCGTGCGTTGGAGCGTCTTGCTGAGAAAGCGGACATCGAATGCATCGTTGCATGCGATGTGGATCCAGCTGCACTCGCACGGATTGAAAGCGGTCGTATCTTGTTGCACGATGACCCTAGTACGCTTGTCGAGCAGTTCGACATCGATTCTGTCATCGTAGCAGCGCCCAATGAGACTCATTACGAGCTCGGTACGATGTTTCTCAACAAAGGAGTCGATGTCTTTCTTGAGAAACCAATTGCAGCAACGTTTGATCATGCTTCATCGCTCGTCTCTACGTCCGTTCACGAAGGAAAGACGCTCAAGAGCGGATTCCTTCTACGATTCCATCCGTGCATCGTTGATGCGCAAACCCAAATTCGGGCAGGCAAAATTGGCGCTATTCAATCGATTCGATATTCCAAGAATGTACAACGTCAAGGTGATGATACGTCACATGCACTGGATACATTAGCCATCCATGGAATCGACTTGGCTGAGTTTCTCCTTGATGGACAAACCCCGCTGCGGATCTCCGAAGTTGTCGGTTCTCGCACATTCTGTGCACTGACAATGGAATATCCAAATCAAGTCGAAATTTCCATCGATGTTGGATGGGAGGCTGAGACGGATGTTGCAGAGTTGGAAGTGATTGGTCGAAACGGCAGAATTCTTGTCCACTTGCAGCAACATAAACAATATGAGATTCTGAAGAACCAATCCTCAATCGAATCTGTTGAATCCAATCTCACGCCGCTCGAAGCTGTCCTTCTTGACTTCCTTCAGTCTGATTCAGCGTCCATCGCAGCCTCAACAGGTTCCATTCTTCGAACCATTAAATGCGTTGAGCAAGCCCGCTTGCAGTTGTCATTGCAGGGACGTTCAAAGACACGAGAATTGAAGAGATGAAGCCAACTGGGCCAATCATGAGCCCCGAACGTGTCATGCTTTGGCTCCTTGCCGGCGTCACCGTTGCATCCTTTGCGACATGGCTAATCCAAGATTCAGTCCTTGATGCTGCAGTGACGTTTTCCATCTTGTCATGCATTGTTGCAGCGATCTGGGGCGCCAGTCGGTACGAGAAAGCCATTCAATTGAGTGGGATCAAGGGCGGTGGAATTCTGAATATGCTGGCATTTGTAGCCGTGACTGCGGGACTTACCTACTGGTGCATTTACTTCTATGATTTCCCATTGGTTGGGTCAATCATCGGGAGCATTGGTACCAATGCCTACATTTGGTGGACGTTTGGAATGCTTGAACCAGGCACGACGTCATCATAAGCGTGCGAAGTGTCAAATGCCTCCGCCCTGACATCTGTTCGATGGCAAAGCATGGTGAACGCCCGGACCTCCCTTCCGAACTGGAAGAATTGCTCGAGGCGGATGTCCACACGATCTTTCTGAAGGCTGATTGCCCTCCACGTGTTAAACGCGGAACAATCGGTAATCTCAACCTGGTTGAACTGGAAACCGATCGTGATGAGTGGGGCAATCTACGGCTGGAATCCTTGCAAGAATCTTTGCAGACTGTTGCTGAAGACAATCAACATCGAAGCGACTGTTTTTTGGAAATTGACCGAAAAGGATGCCAAGTTCTTCAGTTGGGAGACCTAAGGATTACGTGTGCAAGTCCGCCATTTTCTGATGCTCGGGAAATCACCGTCGTTCGACCGGTTGCAAAGTTATCACTAAGCGATTACAACCTCGATCCAAAAATCGTTGAACGTTTATCCAATCACCATCGAGGCGTTTTCATTTGTGGACGGCCCGGCTCTGGAAAAACGACCTTAGCACAAGCGATTGCAGAATATCTTGACGATGACATTGGAGCCATGGTCAAGACAATGGAGGCACCGAGAGATTTGCAACTCGCTGACCGAATTACGCAGTATGCTCCTCTGGAAGGGGATTTGGAGAAAACAGCAGAAATCATTTTCTTAGTCCGCCCAGATTTCGTAATCTTCGACGAGGTACGACGCGCTCGTGACTTCGAGATTTTTGCAGACGTACGGCTTGCTGGTGTAGGTTTGCTTGGTGTCACCCACGCAAATTCTGCTCTGGAAGCCATTCAGCGATTGATTGGAAAGGTTGAGTTGGGTTTGGTTTCTCAGGTGCTTGACACCGTCCTTCACGTTGAAGCAGGACGAATACAGCAAGTGCTTGAATTGAGAATGACTGTGAAACCGCCCTCTGGAATGCAAGAAGAACTTGCGCGTCCTGTTATCGAGGTTGTTGAGTTTCCAACAGGAAAGGTAACACACGAAATGTTCGCTTTCGGCTCTGAACTCGCTGTCGTTCCAGTTACCGAAGCGGGGCAAAAAAGGCCCATTCGACAGCTTGCGCAGAAACAGCTTATTCACACCATTCGGCAATGGGCTGGCGTTCATGTCCGGGTGCAGTTCACAAGCGATTCAGCGGCGACGGTCTATGCTCCAAGCAACATGATTTCGACATTGGTTGGTCGAGGCGGAGACAACGTTCGGGCCCTCCAAGATCAACTCGGTGGATTACGTCTTACCATTGAATCCCTTGATAATTTACCTGATTCGGATGATGTCTCAGAACATTCGATCTGGAGTGACGATCAGGATCGCCGCGCTTACCAAAGTCGCGCCTATGAGCAGGATGGCCGGTCGAAAAAGACGCGTAAAGGTCGTCGCCGTTGAGAAGGAGACTTCTTGAAGAACGGTTACGCCCCGCAAACATGGCGCAACAAGACGATGGTTCTGGCCGTGCGCCTGTTGTAATTGTTCGACCAACGACTTCAGTGACAAGCGGTGTGGCTGTTACGAAGAAGTTGGTTGGCGCTGCTGTCGCGTTTGGCGATATTCTTCGTCGTACTTTTGGCCCGAACGGTCTGGACAAGATGATGTACAAAACCAACGGAGAGAATGCTATCACAAACGATGGTGCGAAAATTGTTGCCGATTTGCTCGTTAAGCATCCTGCTGCAAAGGCGTTTGTACAACTCGCTGAATCTCAAGAAAACGCTTGCGGGGATGGTGTCACGGGTTGTCTGTTGTTTGCGAGTGAATTGATGAAAGAAGCAGGCCGATTGCTGGAGCGTGGAGTCCACCCACTCGTTCTCGTCGAAGCATACCAAGAGGCAATTGACCAAACACTTACTCTCTTAGATGCGTATTCACTAACCGATGTGAGCCAAGATTCCTTGCAATCAGTCGCAAAAACAGCGATGGTTGGAAAGTCAGCGGAATCCGGCGGAGACGACCTCGCTCGCCTTCTTGTTGAATGCATGACGACCATACAAGCAAGTGGAGGGCTTGTTCGAGCTGAAAATGTCCGAATGACCAAGCGTGGACATGATTCACTGAAAGAAACCCGATTGATTAAGGGAGTCATCGTTGACAAAAAGTTCGACTCCGAAAGGACACCTAAGATTTCTCAGCCTTGTAAGGTGCTTGCCCTGACGTGCCCGCTGACGATTCAAAAGACCAAGCGCGATGCGGAAGTTGAAATTGAGCGACCGGAGCAGATGTTGGCATTCTTGGATGCGGAAGAGAACCTTATTCAGAACAAAATCGATGTCCTCGTGAATTCTGGTGCAATGGCTGTTTTCACGTCAAAAGAAGTCGATGATCGAGTTCAGCATGCTTGCAACGAACGTGGAATCCTTCTCGTTGGAATGATGGAAGACGATGGTATTAAAGACATTGCAGCAGCAACAGGAGCATCGCTCATTAATCATCTCGACGATGTCTCATCTGGTCAATTGGGATCGGTCCAATCTGCTCTTGTTGATGTTACTGAGCGTGAGGATGGGCGAAGAACACGTTTGATTGTTGATGTTGGCCAACATTCAGGCCTCGTTACAGTCGATGTCGGTGGTGGACAAGGTGTTGCTGTGGAGGAATACATTCGTGCCATGTACGACGCTCTGCGCTCCCTTGAAGCGGTCATTGAACATCCTGGGACCTTGCTCGGTGGAGGGGCGTTTCACATCGCTGCTTCACTTCATTTGCGAGAACAAGCTGAATCAATATCAGGCAGGCAGCGCTTGGCCATCGAAGGATTCGCTCGAGCACTTGAAACAATACCGAGCACGCTCGCTCTCAATGCTGGTGAGGATCAGATTGACACGTTGTTGCAATTGCGTGCAGCCCATCGAAACCAATCCAATCGATACGGTGTCTGCAAAAACGGTAGCATTGGAGAAATTGAAGGTGTCTTGCTTTCCTCCTTCACCGTTTCCCATGCATTGCAGGCCGCAGTTGAGACTGCATGTGGTCTTCTTCGTGTTGACCAAGT
>DAPT01000083.1 GCA_002502215.1 Euryarchaeota archaeon UBA124 | reverse complement strand
CTACGCACCAGAACTCGTCAGTGAAGCAACCTTGAGTTATGTTCTAAGTATCTTCGACGAGCACGGAATTTCGGTTTCATAACATTGGTTCGTCGCATTCTGGGCATGGCATCCCAGGAATGAACTCACCTAAGAGGAAACCACAGTTTGGGCAAATGCTTGTCAAGAAGTCATCGAAACTGCTCATGTTTTCCAATCAACGGACTCCTATTTTATTCTGAAGGTTCTGTTGAGGCACCAAACTTTTGTTTGATGAATTTGAAAAGGAGTCTTGAAAAGATCATCGAACCAATGAATATGAGGATCGTTGTCCACCATGGAGACTCGGTAGCTGTTGCGAAAAAGTAAGCGATGAAAAGGATGCCAAGCCCATATACAGCCCGAAAGGCTGAGTAAAACAAGAACGATTTGAACAGCGGATTGTTGCGAACCCTTCCAAGGAGTGATTCATCGCTCATTTCTCACCCTCTTGGTCAGAAAAAAACCTTCGGCAGGATTCCAGTACGATGGACAGATCCTTCTCATGAATGATTTCATCCACATGCGGATACGGACGTTCGTCCCATGGATTGAAGCAGATTGCATGTGCAGCTTCAATGAACATTCCGATGTCGCCTGCCGAATCTCCAACTGCGATGACATGGCTTGAATCAACGCCCAGTCGACGACGCAACATCCGAACAAGTGACCCTTTGCCATCCATCTGGACTTGGTATCGTCCAAAGTCTTGGACCAGCAAGGAACCATTGGTTTGGCCAGAATCCGTTGTCCAACCGTTGGTAAAGACGTGCAATTGCGTATCGTATCCATCTGCAAGTTTCGCAGAGGTGTGGCGATCGATTCCGCCCCAACGTCGTTTCCATTTGGTATCGGATGGGAAAAGACATGCAATGTCGCGTGCTGTTTGTTGTAAGCCACCACTTACTATTGCGACATGGTGCCCATCGTCGAGAAGTGACTGGATAAGTTGTTGATAATTTTTCATCATTGGCATACCGATCATACAGCCACGTAAATCAGCATCCGTAATTTCACTCCCGTGCTGTTCTCGCCAACTGTCTTTGATGAGTGCAATGTCGAGTTTTATCCAATCCCATTCGTCGAGCAATCCTTGGTTGTAAAGACTGAAGGATTCATCGTTGTTGATGCCCATTCGGTCGTAAACAAACTGCCACGTTGACAGATGGTCAACGAGCACCCGATCCATGTCCAAGCAAACGAGTCCGCGCACTTCATCGACCCCCTCTCGGGCCATCGTATTGAGCTTGTACTTGTTCGACTTGCTTGCCCATGATGTAAAGAATAACGGCAATCATCATCGCAAAAAGTCCGAACAAGGTCATGGCAATTGTTAGCAACGTTACGCCTATTGATTCCGTTGACAGTTCAGTGAACGTGTTGACAACTCCTCCAGAGAGACGGTATCCGAGGACGAACAGTACAATTCCAGGAATTCCGAAAAGGAACAGTGGGTGGCGAGATTCAATCATCCATATGAAAAGTTGAGCGAAGCGTGAAGCTGTTGCAAGCGATTCTCTTTGAGGCAGAGAGGGTAATGTTGTTGATTCAATGACACGCACACGAAGTTGGTCGGATAGATCGTGTGCAGTTGATTCACTTTCTGCTGAGGCCAATTCCTCTAATCCAGCGAAACTAACGGAGGCATGCTGGAATTCTGATGCTGAAAGATGACTCTGCGTTGGTCGGTTTTCTTCCTCATCGTTGTTTGATACAAGTCCAATGTAGACATCCCAGTTTTCTCTTGAACGATTGAGATGGAGAGGAAATTCTCGAAGCGACCATTCTTTGTTGACGTGAATGAACAGGTAATTTTCTGCGGGTTCCAAATCGGACGCTTTGAGACATCGTGTGACGGAGACAATATCGGATGCTTCGGATGTAAGCAGCGAGCATCCAACCTCCTCGACAAGAATCGCTGTTTCATCTTCCGAACCAAGATCGATGAATGCAACATGTTCTGTTGCTTGACGAGCTCGAGTCAAAAAGGAAACAACCCGTAACTCGATGTCACGGCCTATGCCGACAATACGGAGAGGGACCTTCGCCACGGGCGCTGCTCAACTTCCTGCCTTTCAATTCTCCCTCAAGTGTTCTCTTCACAACCCCTTTTTGCTGAGGAGAATTGGATTGGGGCATGATGGGTGAACATACGGTCGGTGTGGTCATCCCTGCACACAACGAAGAACGGCACATTACGGACGTTTTAGAGACGTTACCAGTTGTTGTCGATTATGCAGTCGTTGTTGACGATGGATCAACTGATCAGACCTACTCCATGGCTCAAAAGGCTTCGACATCCGCCAAAGTAACAATTCTCCAAACCGAAGGCGTCGGCGTTGGAGCAGCCATTGACCTCGGTCATCAGCACCTTCTGAAAACCGCTGAGAAACCCTTTGTGAGTGCTGTTATGGCGGGTGATGGTCAGATGGATCCAGATGATTTGATGGCGGTTGTTTTACCGATCATCGAGGGCAAAGCAGACCATGTTAAAGGGAATCGAATGACAACTCGTGAAGACATTGAGCAGATGCCGAAACGGCGCCGAAGGGCATCAAAGGTACTCAGTTGGTTGACGACATTGGCAAGCGGGCGTGTCACCAAGGACCCACAATGTGGCTACACTGCAACCTCCTCTGAACTTCTCGAGCAATGGAATTGGAAACAATCTTGGAAAGGCTATGGATATCCAAATTTCTGGCTCATCCGACTTTCGAGCAAGGGTTATCGAGTCGTCGATGTCCCTGTCAAAGCGGTCTATGGGGAGGAAACGTCGGGAATTAAACCGGTCAATTTTTTCCTTAGTGTCGGATTGATGATGACCATCCAGCATCACAAAAGAGCATTCAGTCATCTTTTTAGTTCACCGATAATGATGTTCTCATTTCTGTTTTATCTAGCCGGTTATGCTTCAGTAGGGTTTGCAATCAACCAACCACTCTTCCTCCTAGGTTTACCATTCGGTTGGTGGATAGCACACAGGCTTGACCGCTTGGCTATGCGTCGATTGATTGGTGGGCGTACCAAGATTTGAACTTGGGTCCAAGGCTCCCAAAGCCCCGAGTATAGGCCAAACTAACCCATACGCCCTTGGTTTGGGGGACGTGGTTCCACCTATGAACTTCACTCAAGGAGTAGCCAGATTCCATCTTGCTGACGAACAAGCGTTCCATCAAGTTCCATCTTTTCGAGAAGATCTTCGACGGACTGATCAGAATCATGATTGTCAAGTACGGTTTGCACATCACTACGACGTAAGAGCATATCATCTCCGACCATTTTTCGGACTGCTTTGAAAATCGCTCGAGGTGATGAGGAGGAAGAGGCAATCAGAGGCTTATCCATCGATTCGAGCTTTTTCCTCAACTCGTCTCGTAGGTCTTCAGGCGTGTTCGCTAGCGCTACCTCAATTCGAAGTTGAGCAGACGTTTCTACTGTTGAAATGACTGGTGTTGTTGAAGGAAGGGACTGCCCACAATGCGGGCACTGACGAGGTTGTCCGCGCGTCCCATGACAATTACGACAAGCAGGACAACGCACAACTGACCATGTTCCTGCCATAGGCAATGATTATGCCAACGGATTATGAAGATTCACAAACTGAAATCTGTGCGTTCATTGTTGCGACGTCCACCAGGACGAAGCGCTGGTGCTGCTGGTGCCTTGGTATCAACACGCTTCTTCTCAGGCTCTGCAGATCGTGTAAGACCACCACGGATTGGGCCAGTACGGCCACGACCCGCCATCCGGAGGGAATCTGGTAGAATCAATGCTGCAATGGCCACACCATGATGGTCTTGACCTGCCGTGACTTCATCAACAGCAACGTCGAACGAAAGCACTTCGAGGTCACGTGAGGCAAGCCTTCGTTGAATGTTCCTTCTCAACAAGAGAACAGTTTCCTCATAATCGACTTCTGTCGTGATGCTAGCGACAATCGCACACTCATCCCCTTCAGGTGTTTGGCACATTGCATAACCAACTCCAGCGCAAGCAGTCGATCCGCTCCAGGCATAAGCTGTCGCCAAATGACATTCGACGAGTGAACCCATAGGAAGTGGTTCAGGAGGAACGATGTTGAAGCCAAGCGGAAGCATGGCTCCTTGAACTTGAATAAGCCGAGCGTCGCCCAAGCCCAACTCTACGAGGCCTTGATCGAAGGCGTCCTCAGCATTTTCACCCCAAGGTGAAACAGCGGTCATGAGCCAGCCTCGGGATGATTTTGAACTGCCTTCAGCGCCTGCCATGTACGGAAGAAGACCAACACGGTTCATGAATAAAATGGTTCAATAAATTTGTAAAACAAGAAACGCTATCAAAACAGAAGCTTTGGGGGATTCATGGCCAAGGCATCAAGACTCCTCTTGTTGCTTGCAACCCTTGGATTGTTCATCCTTGCAGTCGTTATGCTTCTCAATAGTGATTCTGAATTAATGGCCATTCCATTGATCGGTGTTTCCGTCCTCGCAGGATTTGGTTACATGATGTTTGATGCGAAAACTCCAACCAAGCCAAACAGCACACCGGGGGCAATCGAACAGAATCGTCCAATCCACAGCAATGAGGTACACAAAGAGGCGTTGCCTGACCTTACAGAAGGCGATTACGACCTACCAATTCTTTGACTAAAGAATTCGGACCGTTTCCAAATTCTTTGGAGCATAGGTTCGACAGCGGTACTTGTCTCGAAGCTCTTTTCCGAGCTCACTGCACTTGTAATAATCTCCGTGATGACAGATAATGTTCCGAGGCTTTGGGTTCATTGAATCGACAAAGGCGAGGAGTTGTCGGCGATCGGAGTGACCGCTAAACCCGTCAATGGTCGCCATCTCGCAACCAACCTTGACAATTTCAGTTCGACCATTGATTTGCATGGGAACTTCGCCAAATCCTTTCTGAAGACGACGACCGAGTGTTCCTTCTGCTTGGTAACCAACAAAGCACAGTGCGTTTCGCTCTTCGTGCGCCCAGTTTTGGAAGTAATTCATGACAGGTCCACCGTTGAGCATGCCTGATGTGGCAAGAACGATGCATGGGCTTGTATCCATGACAATGCTTTCACGTCGCTCAGCACCTTCGACAGTACGGAACCACGGACTTGTGAATGGGTTTTCGCCATCGTTTTGCAACAGCGACTTTCGCAATGCTGAGGTCAAGTAATTCGGATGACTGGCGTGAATGGCTGTGGCTTCCTGAATCATTCCATCGAGCCAGACCGGCACAGGCTTTACCGCCCCAGAGCGGAACAAGTCATCGATGGCGATCATCACTTCTTGGGACCGACCTACTGCGAAAACAGGGCAAATCAATTTACCATTCCTCTGAAGGGTACGAGTAACAATGTCTTGCAACTCTTGATTTGCCTCTTCACGGGACGGTTGGTAATCGCCCGCTGCACCATAGGTCGACTCGATAACCAATGTTTCGCATCGAGGGAAACGGGTGTTTGCTGCGTCGAACAACCAGGATTTCTCAAACTTTTGATCGCCAGAGAAAACAACGTTGTGCTTACCGTCTGCGATGTTGAGGTGAACTGCGGATGAGCCGAGGATGTGTCCTGCATTGGAGAAGGTCATTTTGACATCCGGAGCAATGTCCGTGGTTTGGTTCCAATCGACATCCACAACGTGACGCATGCACATACGAATGTCTTCCATATCGTAGGGAGCACGCTTTCCTTCAGCACCGCCAACCTTGAGGTAATCTGTTTGCAAAAGAAGCATGAGGTCACGTGTTGGTGGTGTGCAGAAAACCGGTCCACGGTATCCGTACTTGAACAGAACAGGAAGCATGCCTGCATGGTCAAGGTGCGCGTGCGTCAGCACAACTGCATCGATTTGCTCGAGCGGTAGGGCTTCGGGCGCTGTGAAGTAAGGCATTGGATCCGTGTCGGATGCAATGTTGACACCAACGTCAATCATGATTCGAGATTCGTTCGTGGTAACGAAGTGGCATGCACGACCGACCTCTTGGTAAGAGCCCAAAGCAGTTACACGGGCCCACGTTGATCCTGGTCGCTTTGGACGATGGATGTTCAATCCAAAATTCCTCAAGAGTTTTCGACGTTCATCAGCGTTGGCTTCTCGGTATCCACGAATATCACGAACCGTCTTTGACAAGATTGGAGGGGTTCGTTCAACGGAAACTTCCCAACCGGTTGAGTTTCGGATTTCTTTGGCTATCGATCCTCTTCGACCGACAGCGTCGGAAGGATTCTCGCATTGAATGATAACTTTCCATATGCACGGATCAAAGAAGAGTTCTGAAATGTTGGCGGTCTCGGGGACGAGGTCTTTGATGACTGCAGTGGCGTCCTCTTTGTCCATGACCATGTTGGGTTCGGGACGCATGACTATCCGTCGCTTAATTTTCTTGGATATCTTACCAGCCAATCCGTCGTTCGAAATGAACGGTTCGAAGTCATTGGTGAAAACGGCAATGTCGCCAGCTTCCAGGTCCACTTTGTACTCGATGTCTCGAGGCACAATCTTGCTAATTTCATCTTTGATTTCCTTAAACGTCAATCGCATAATATCATCTCCAACCACAGCATTGCACGCTACGCATATCCAAAGGAATGCGGCAACGCCGCGGGAGTAGGAAGATGCTCACTTCTTCAGAGCAGCATCAATTTCGGATTGTTCAACGGGAACAAATCCATCTTTCATGGTAATAACAGCAAGGTCCATTCCGTTACCGGATGCAGCATCTCGCTGCCCCGATGCATTGAGTGCACGGGCTGCCAATCGGACAGCATCGCTTCTGCTCATGCCTTCTGAGAAGCCGTCTTCAAGAACACCGTACATGTACGGTGAACCCGATCCTGTTGCACAGTAGACATCTGGAATAGAACCGCCAGCAGAGTCGATGGAGTAAACGTGAGAGCCTTCATCATCAACTCCAACGATGAGGAGTTGTACCCAGTGTGGTCGGCCTGATAGGATGTTGGCGGTGAATGTTGCCGCACCTTTGACCGTCATGTTCTGGCCCCGGCGTAGTTGAAAGAGGGCTACTTCAGCAGCAAGCGTACGGGACAGGGATTGAGCGTGCCCAACAAGCCCAGCAGTTGTGAGTGCGAGATTCTCTCCAATCTTGAACAACTTCTGGACGCTTTTGTTTGCAATAAAGTGGCCCATGGTGGCTCGATGATCGGCTCCGACGACAACACCGCCATTGTATGTAATTCCTACAGTGCTGGTTCCAGTCTTCAAAACAGTCTCTTGTGCTTCCATGGTATCACCGACTCGCCACCCCATATGAATCGTGGGGTAAGCAATGTGTCCTATCCGAGCCCCCTTATGAACTCGACGATGAAAAACGATGATTTGACCCTTCCATGGAAGAAAGCCTTCTTGAGCCATCGAGCATAGGCACGGACATGGCAAGGAAGCGTTCCTCTCAACCAGAAGAGGGACAGTTCTCACTTGATGATTTCATCAATCAGGAGCCTGCAAGCGCAGACACCGTCCCGGGAATGATTGACCTGACCCCAAAAACAGAGCAGGTGGAACGGAAACCAGTAGAGTCGAAACCATTGCGAACCTTCACGATGCCAAGCAGTGAATCGATGTCGGAAAAGCAACTAACGCCATCAACAAGCTCGGACATTTATCACAACCTGGGCAAGATGTATCCAAATCCGCCGATACCTATGAACAACTCTGGTATGGTTCTTCATCGAGCAACCTTGTTCGATCTTACTGGTATTGATACGCTGCTTGATTGGGTCAGCGATGGTGATGCAGCCCTTGTCGAAATGGCTCGATTGATGAATCGAGAACATGAAGTTGAGACGGTCTTGGCCCGCCTTCATCGTTTTATAGAAATGGACATGGGCGGCCAGATCGTACAAATCACGGAAACAAGAGTGATGCTCCTGCCCCCAGGATGTGTTGGTATCAGCGGCCTTGAGGACGAAGCATTCAACGATGAAGCAGAGTGGTCTGGAGGAGTCTGATGGAAGAACAAGTCATTGACATGCCGTGTCCAATCTGCCACGACGACAAAAATCTCAGAATGATTGCTCACGTCGATGAAATTCCCTACTTTGGTGAACACACGCAGGTAACAGTGCTGTGTCACTCGTGCGGATGGCGGCAGACCGATTTCATTCCTGCTGAAGGAAGAAAACCTGGAGGGTGGACGTTCGATATCGAATCCGAATCGGATTTATCGGTCCGCGTTGTTCGTTCCTCATCGTGTACTGTTTGCATTCCTGAACTCGACCTCGAAGTCAATCCAGGTAGCGCAGCAACGGGTTTCGTCACCAACATGGAAGGACTTCTCGTAAGATTCGTTGACATCGTCAAAATGGTCATGAAGGACATTGGCGATGACGAGCCAGAAAATCAACAGTTGCTGCTGCACATGCTCCATCGCTTGGAACATGCCGGAAGCGAGGGTGAAGCATTGCGAGTCGAGCTTTTGGACCCTCACGGTCTCTCTCAAGTTCTTCATGATCGAGCAATCGATCGGGATTTGACACCAGAAGAAATCAAGTCTCTGCCCGTCGGACCTGATCCCGCTGTCTTCTCAGCTTAGGTCGGCTGCAAAGAAGTCATCAACCAGATGCGCAGTTTGATCTTTCATTTCCTGATGGTTTGCCAACCATGCCGTAGCACGGTCGATGCACAATTGCTTCATTTCACCTGCAAGCAGTGAGCCAGAGCGGTACTGTTGATTGATTTCTTGGAGATAGGCATCATCGTCTTCGAAGAAATACATCATGTACTGATAGGCAACATCAATGTCTGGATTACCACCGATTCGGCGATGTTCTTCGATTGTCGGTTGTCCTCCCGAGAACGCACGCTTGATCTTCTTCTCAACCGCTGCAATCTCATCGTCGAGGAAAATGGTCGTCTTTGGTTGACTACTGGACATTTTATCACCGGTCAAGCCAACTGCAAAGTGGTGGTAGGTTGATGATGGTGCAAGCAAACCTTGACCACCGAGTGAACGCTCAAACGCCAACATCTGCATTCGAATACGATGTATGTCTTGTGAGGTTGCACTTGGAACGTTAACCACGCCTTCTTTTGGATTGGACATGATGTCCGAGAAACCCATGCCTTCGAGGTTCGAGACAATTCCATCGAACACCGATTGTCGTCGTCCTCGATCGACTCGCCCGTTTGGCGCTTGTCCCAATGCTTCTGCGTTTTCATCCTGAACCGAGAGGCGAATCTGCGCACCACTTCGCTTTCCTGGACCTACGTTGAACCAGTTTGTTTTGCCGGCCAAGCCCCGAGTTAATCGGAGGTGCGGATCTTGGTCAACACCAACCGGTACGACGACGGGACGGAGACCGCCGTACTCCTCTAATTGCGGATGTAAGATGTCACCTACTTGTACCATAGGCGCTTGAACGTGAGCAAGATTGGTTTCACCACCGAACCCGTAAATCGATTCAAACTCATTGAGGTTCGTTCGCTTGCCGAGTTGGAAACCAAGCCGCTGAACAGCAGGACGTTGCGATTGAAAGTAAACTTCCGTCGAATCGGAGAGAAGACCAAGTGCAGCGTAGTTGGCAACGTAATCCTCTCGTGCAACCTGTCGCCCTTTCTCGAGAGAAACACCGCGAGTGGCCTGCGATTCAAGGTCAGCAACTGCAATGGTTGCATCTGCTCCCATTTCCTGATAGTAACGGACTTGCTCAATCACCATAGAATGGCCCAAATGCATCCGACCGCTTGGCATCAAACCTGTAAGGACACCGAACGATTCCTTGCGTTGATGCGCTCCGAGAATGACGTCGAGATCGCGATGTGCGAAGACAATACCACGTCGATGCAACTTCGTTGCATTGGGTAAATCCAATCCATCGAGCGAGGACAAACCGAACTGATCAATGATACGAGCATAATCTGTGGATTGATTGCTGCTCCAAGGGTCAATGCGTACTGAATCATCGCCCATAAAGTACCCTCTGAATGCTTGCTCGAATCCAATCGATTAGAAGGCTTCGCTTCTATTCCTCTTCATAATGGACATTTTTGTTGTTCATGACGCCGGCCAAAGGACCGATTCCTTCACGGCCAAGAATTCCCATCATCGCAACCACGGTTACCAAGCCTGCAACCAACGCTGCGTAAGGCAACCAAGGCAATTGACCCTCAACTGTTCGAGGTGAGACCAGCCATGTAAAGCGCATTTGATCCTCATCATCAAAACGCTTCGACCACAAGAATAAGTCCGTCGTATCATGAGCTGCAATGGTTACAGCAGCATCGTATCCATTCCAAAATTTTGTTTGATTATGTACATCGAATGAAACGTTCTCACCCTGAAGTACAACCGTTACAATCGTACCACGCTTAACCGAAACCAGTAATTCGTCACCATCCATA
>DAPT01000122.1 GCA_002502215.1 Euryarchaeota archaeon UBA124 | reverse complement strand
GTTGAAGCAGACCATGATTTGAATCGCAATGGAGTCGCTGATGATTCCGAGTATGCCATGAAACGTGTCACAAACATGAGCGAAAGTAAGACCAAGTGGTTCATGACAACCATCGACCATTCTCGCAACCCGAACATGGGTCGAGTGTCGTACTATTGGACCGGTGGAGATCAGGCCGGCAATCCGGTTTTCTACACGCAGTACGACGATGAGGGTATTTTGTACAACCTCAACTCAGGCCCCGGCTTCAATTTCGATGATGCAACCTTCCAAACCCGGAAAGACTCTGAAGCGGTGTTCACCGGACTTGAATGGGTGGGTCATTCCGATAACGAGCCCGTCTTTGCAGGACTTGAACAATCCATTACCGTAGGTTTCATCGATGCGAACACTGTCATTGACTTCGAGCACATCTCACTTGTCTTCGACTTCGAGGGGCCAAACCCGAGCCGCGATGCTCAACGGATTTCCTATTCCGGTCTGAACAACACCTTCTGGAGTGAGAGCAAATACATCCATCTCTTACCGACCAGTACGATGCGTGAAACAACAAATGAATCGGGTCTTCCTTGGGTCATTGTAACCTACAACTTCGTCTTCGCTTGGGATTGGCCAGACGAAGAAATGGGTGACCTTGCACTGCTGTACAAAGAACGTGGTTCAGATGTCGACAGTGAATTGCTCATCCTTGAACACACCTTCCGCGTCGAGAACGACTTTACGCTCTCTCCTTCCGATTACATGGTTGAAGACGTGAGTGAACCACGTACAGGCGCAGTTGCTGATGGTACGCGCATACGGAAAGACGACCGGCTTGCGTTCAGTGGACGGGTTGTTTACGAGGGTAGCAACGTTCCAGCCCCACGTGACGTTGGTATTTTGGTTGAAGTCTTTGACGGAGAAAAGTTGTGGAGCGATGGATCACTTACCGAGGACGGTGAGTATCTCATTGAGGTTCCACTCGATTCAGCAAAGTCGTTGCAATCCTCCCCAACTCGCACCTGTTTGATTTCCATCACAAACATACCTGGTCGTGGTGAAGACATGACGGGAACGCTTGTTTCGACTACGCTGCGCGTGATTGTAGACGATGCTGCTCCTCGAGTTGTTCGACGGATGGCTCCGTTGAACATCATCGATGTTTCGCCTACAAACGATTTAACCTCAATCTACGTTGAATTCCAAGGCTCAGAAGACGCTGATTTGACCGGTTCTGAACAACTGATTCATTGGGTTATGCGTGACCAAACACGCACCATCACCATTGGCGCTGGCTCCTCTTTGCTGGGGATGCAACAAGAGGGGCAAACCGTCTATTGGACAGGCGAAGTCGACATCACAGCTGGTGGGACGATTCTTCCGCAGGCAGGTGATTTCGTTGGGTTCTACATGACTGGGTGGGATGCTGCTGGCAATCAGTTCCCTGTTGTTTCAAATTCCGAAGCAAGTCCAATTCCGGAGTTGGCTTTCGATGACACAGACTTTGAACGCCAATGGGTACGCTTGGGTGCAGTTGGACCTGAACTCCGAGTTCAATCGATCACTGTTTCCGATGATCATGTTTCACCAGGGACGGATGTTGAGATTACTGCAACCGTCATCAACAACGGTGGACCAACAACGCAGCAATTCAAAGTAGCCTTCTTTGCAGGTGACGCAGACGAACCCTTTGACGTTAAGGCCATTGTTGGCATCGAAGGTGGAGAGAACATTCCTGTTACCGTTGATTGGGAGGTAGAGAACGTTGATCGCATTCGAGTTGAAGTTGATTACGGCAACGTCTTGGTCGAAGTGAACGATAACGACAACACGGCCGAACACGACATCAACATCGCATACGGGCAATACCTTGGATGGCTGGATTCTCCACGAGAGCATCCTTTAGCATGGATTTTCGCTGTTTCGACAATTCTGATTCTGGTTGTGGTGGCAACCGTTGCGAGTCGAACCGCAGTCGATCTTGGTGACGGAGCATTCAGTGAGGATGAGGAAGTCGACTGGGAAGACGAAGACGACTACGATGATGAAGACGACTACGAGGACGACTGACCCCATTTTCATTGACAAATCCTCAAGAAGGGTGGGCAGGCAGAACACTCCACGGGGGTGGGGAGAGTATGTCAGATGTCTTTTCGCTGTTGCATCCACAACTCCAATTCTTTCTTTCACAACGTGGTTGGCAACCAACACCTGTACAGGAGCAGGCTCTCCCCGATCTCATCGATGGAAACGAACGTCTTCTCATCGCTCCAACTGGTTCAGGCAAGACCCTCGCCGCCGTCTTGCCTCTGCTTCATCGTTGCAAGGTTGAAGAATGGAAACCGTTGTCCATCCTCTACATCACTCCCTTGCGTGCCTTGAATCGTGACGTTGATCGTAGGCTCGCTGAGCTGAGTGAAGTACTTGGCCTGCGATTTGCATTACGCCATGGGGATACACCGACAAATGAGCGAACCCGACAAACTCGACGTCCACCTCATCTTCTCGTCACAACACCGGAAACCTTCCAACTCATGTTCACTGGACATCGGCTGCGAGCAATGCTTTCTTCTGTTCAAGCCGTCATCATCGATGAAGTGCATGACTTGGCTGGGAGTGAACGTGGATGGCAGTTACGACTTGGTTTGCAACGGCTTGAGGCATTGTGTGGAAGAACCCTGCAAAAAGTTGGGCTCTCTGCAACCGTTGGCAACCCTGACCAGGTTGCATCATGGATTTCAAACGGCTCTTGTCAACCAATTCTTGCTCCCGCTGAGCGGTCAACAGTTCTTACAGTCGAAACGGCACCACCGCTTGCTGAGGACGAAGTTGGGGCCATGGAGATGCGGTTGTCTCCGAGAGCGCATGCAACGTTCCGCCTTATGTCAGAAATCGTCGAGAACGACCCACCTTGCCTTGTCTTCGTCAACAGTCGGAATGCTGCTGAAACGGTGGCCCAGCGTCTTCAGACCATGGCTCCCCAACTTACGATTGGCGTGCACCATGGAAGCCTTGCTGCTGAAACACGACAAGAAATGGAAGAGAACATTCGTAATGGAACCCTGCAAGCTCTGATTTGCACCTCAAGCCTTGAACTCGGAATCGATGTTGGTTCAATTCGAAAAATCGTTCAGTTGGAAAGCCCACGTTCTGTGGACCGGATGTTGCAGCGAGTCGGTCGTGCAGACCACCGCATTGGGGGAATCGGTCGGGGGCACTTGCTGGCTTGGGAAACCGACGGAATCGCAGAATCTGCTGTCATCGCGCATCGCTCGCATCTCGGTTCGATCGAAGATGTTGAATGGAGAAATCGCCCCTACAGCATTGCTGCGAATCAGATCATGCTCATGGCCCACAGTTTCAAGGTTGTTCGAATCGATGACGTTCATGAGATTTTTGAACGGACGGAACAATTTGCTGACTGGACTCGGAAAGACACTGAAAACACGCTCGCTGTTCTGGCCGACCGATGGCTCTTACGTTATTCTCTTGATCCAAATGAAACACCGTGGTATCGGTGGCCAAAACATCTCTATCTCGCTGCGAAAGATGCGATCCCAGATGCAGATTCTTGGCCCGACGAGTTGCCGCGTTACGATGTCGCAGACGAAGACATCCCAGTGGAATACAAAAGCATGCGAATGCCCGTACCGAAGCAATTCAAGGATGGATGGTTTGCGTCTGCTGGCCGAACCCGACGCTGGGTTGAGCATCATCTCTCAATGATTCCAGACAAGCAATCGTACAGGGTCCGTGATGTGGTCACGCGTCGAACCATCGGAAACGTTGACGAAGCATTTGTTCTCGAACTCAATGGAAGTGGGGAAGAAGAAGACGGTCGAACAAGACAATTCGTTATGGCAGGACGTACTTGGACTATTGTCGATGCCGATCCTGAACAAAGCGAAGTGCTCGTAGCACCCGTCTCGATTCAGGGAGAAGCCCCTACTTGGGTTGGCGAATTGCCCCCTGTACCTGCAATTGTTGCACGAAACATCGGGCGACTTCGACGATTAATCGCTGAAGATTTTGGGCTTCTTGAAGCCAAGCAAACGGACAAAATCGATGCTGCTGGTCTTCTCTCGCATGATGGCCTTCCTTTGACATCGTATCCTCTTGACGGGGAAGCCATCGGAGTACTCGCTGACACAATTACTCGACACATCGATGCAACCGAAGCGCTTCCAGACCAACAGACAATCACGATTGAGCGGCGCTCCGAAGCCCTGGTGATCAACATCTGTCAGGGTACCCTCATCAACGAGACCGTTGGGCATCTGTTGCTGGCAATGGCCTCGACAAGGACGGGGAGATGGGGTGGATTGATGATTGAAGCAACCCGAATTCACATCTCAGGAGCAGACATTGAGCCAGAGGATGTTATCGGTTGGCTAAACGAATTGCCTGCAGATGGAATCGAGGGGCTACTTGCGGTTACGTTACCAAATTCTCGTCAGGTTCGATGGCGATTTGCACAAGTTGCAAAGACGTTCGGAATCCTTCAGCACGGGGTTGACCCCCGGAAAATCAACCTCAACGCTTTGGTTCGGAAGTACCGAGGAACAATTGTTCTCGAGGAAGTTCTCAACAAACTTTACTACGAGCGAATGGACATTGAAGGTGCAAAAGATGTGCTGCGAGGAATTCAATCCGGATTACTCGATGTTGTTGTTACGCCGACTGGACCTCTTGGATTATCGGATCGAAGCCAGCGTGATTTGTTGCTGCCCAATTGGGACAATGAGGCTGTTCGTGCGCAACTACGACTTCGCTTAATGAACGAGCGTGCCGTTCTTTGTTGCCTAAAGTGTCAAGCAGTTCGTCGATTCCGTGTCGAGCGATACCCTGAGTTGAAGAAACCTGGCGAATGCATTTCTTGTCAGGGACAAATGCTGGTCTGTGCTCGTGAAGGACTTGAAAAAATGCTTGAAGAGTGGGTGGTTTCTGATGAAGAAAGCGATCGAAATCGGATGATTCGGAATGCCTCCCTCCTTCGAACGCATGGGTTCCATGCGATATTGTGTCTGATGGCTCGCGGTGTTGGCGAGGCAACGGCTCAGCGGATTCTTCGCAAGGGACACAACAACAACACAGAAAGTTTGCTTCAATCAATCCATCACGCCGAAATCGAGTACGCCCGAACTCGCCGATTCTGGGGTTAATCACTCAAACTCTATTGTTCGGAGTTTGATACCTGCCTCTTTCATCATGTTTATTGAACGAATGAAGTCTTCTTGCCATCGTTCAGGTATGTTGTTTGTCTCGGTATAAACGACCTCAACAATGCCCGCCTGAATCAAGGAACGTGCACAGCGTGTGCACGGTGGCCATGTTACATACGCTGTGCAATCTTTGAGTGAGATACCGATGCGAGCTGCATGCATAATTGCATTCTCTTCAGCGTGGCATATCAAAGGGTACTTCTGCTCACGGTCTGTCAAACGTTCAAGTGAATCCTCAATGCCTCTTGGGAACCCGTTGAATCCAGTGGACCGGATCTCTCGGTCCGCTCCAACAACGACACACCCCACTTTCGTTGAAGGGTCTTTGCTCCATGAACTGATGTGGTCTGCAAGTTCAAGAAAACGAACGTCCCACTTCGAACTCATCTTGACCAACTCTACGTTATGCTTCATCCCTTTGAGTCTTTGCAGGGAACAATTCCATGTGTTTCGTACCCAATAACCCCATTGCATCAAACATTTCACCTACAAGATACAACGAACCTACAACAACTGAAAACTCTGGACGATGCTGGTTCAAAAACGCATACGAATCATTGGCATCTTTGCAGAGATGAACCTTACTCGATGTAGGCCAATCGAGTCCTTGCAAGGTATCCAGCGATACGGCTGGGTAGCGACCAGATTGAGGTTCAGTGAGGATAATGAATTGAGGAGGGTTCGTGCGACACAAATCGATTAGGGGCTCAGAGAATGTGACCAAATCGTGTTGTGGAGTGCACCCAAACACAAGCGTCCATGAGCGATGTTCGGCAATTCTCTGCTGCAACTGTGGGAGGATCTTTGCCAGTCCACTTGGATTGTGAGCAGCGTCAAAGAGAATCGATCCACTCCAGTTAGCTGGAATTTCTTGGAACCGACCGGGCCAATTCAGTGACTGAATCGATGCCTTCAATTCGTCTGCATCAATACCCAAGGATTCCAACGTCGTTTTCGCAAGAAGGAACGCTTCATTGCTCACGGACGTATCTTCGGATACATCCACCCATTCGAGGAAAGCACGTTGTTTGGTTTCTCCTAACTCGACACGCCCAGCATTCCTCGCCTCGGTTTCAATGGCGGCCATTGCCTCCGAATCCTGAATTTTACGAACAATCAATGCCTTCCCGGGTCGAGCAATAGCGGCTTTTTCGGCAGCGATTTCGGCAAGTGTATCACCTAGGATGTCTCGATGCTCAAGACTCAATGACGTAAGGACGCATACATCAGCAGGTAGAATTCTCGTGGCATCATAGCGTCCGCCAAGGCCGGTTTCAACGATGAAAAAATCGACTTTGTTGTGCTGCGCACACAAACAAGCCACGAGAAAAGTGATTTCAAAATACGTTAATTCAGCCATCAGTAATGATTCAACATCTTGGATCCTCAAGAGCAACTCATCGAATAAACGAGCATCGATTGGTCGCCCACCAACACGAATCCGCTCCTCAATTCGGACAAGATGAGGCGATGTGAACATCACCGTCGAGTACCCAAGAGCATCCAAATGCGCTGCTAAGGTTGCACAAAGCGTCCCTTTTCCATTGCTTCCAGCGATGTGAAGGATGGTTGCTTGATACGATTCCTGCAACAAGGCCTGATGGGTTGCATGGACGCGCTCAAGACCGAGGTCCATCCCACGTTTCTTGCTTTCAGCAAGCCATTCACGGACGGTTGATAACATCGAACTCGGTTGTCCCTCGCGGCTGTTTCTCATAGGTGTAGCGATGCGCCGATTGTCCGTGCCACCGTCGATGCGCTCAAATGTGGCTCGTGTTTGGAGGTGGTATGAGCGACGTCGGAGGAGACTTTCGCCGCCAACTCCCATCAATGATTGGGATGGCGGGGATGTTTGTTGCCACCATCTTCCTTGCCATGTTCATACGGCCTTGGTACGACAAGGCGGGACTGCAGGCATTTGGTGAAGCAGGAGCCTCTCAGTTGCGCTACATTGGCCTTGAACTGATTATGATTTTTATCTTCACGGCTGCGATTTTGATGCTTGCAAAATACAAGAAAGAGTGGATTATCAAGTATGGAATCATGGGAATTCTCTTCATTGCACTTCTCTACTCAAGCGTACCACTCGCCCACCAAATCATGGTCGATGACAGCGTTACGCCGTTTGAATATCAATCGTCAAATGAAACTGAAGCCACGTATCTCACAGAAATAGGCATGGACCAATACCTCGATTCGACCCGAAGCAATCAGAGTGGGGCATTGACGAACACCATTCGACTCATGCAGTGGGGTGTTGAAGAACCAATCTGGACAACCGAAGTACCTCATGGTGAAGCATTTGAATTCTCGGATCTGGTCGTTGTTCCCGGTCCAGATTCTGTGACCATCAACAATGCTGCCCTTATTCAGACTCTTTCACTGCGCGACGGCACACTCGAATCAACCTACGAGTGTTTCGAATACGACGATGACGGGAACGTACAGTCGATTTTACCCACAGGATGTGAACTCGCAGCCGAGACCGAAGATGCAGTTTACATCATGGATGGTGCAGATAGACTGCATCGGTACAACACCTTTGATGAAGATCCAAATGTTATGACAAAGCAAGCCACATGGCAACTACCAAGCCAAATGGAAATCGTCGACCACATTGAAGTAGAATTGTTGAGTGATGAGCATTTGTTGGTAGTGACTCAGGACTACGCAGGTGTCATTCTGCTTGAAGAAAGAGCGGGATTGGTTGAAGGTGATGACTTCTATCAACCCGTAACCATGCTCATCGAAGCGAATTCA
Organism: Euryarchaeota archaeon UBA124; assembly: GCA_002502215.1. GTDB lineage: Archaea > Thermoplasmatota > Poseidoniia > Poseidoniales > Poseidoniaceae > MGIIa-L2. The sequence continues at coordinate 15,268 of DAPT01000122.1, read as the reverse complement.
ACTGCTGGATTCACTTCACTCGATGTTGGTTACTCCAACGTTGCTGATGTAACCATGGAGAATTCAACCGGAGGTGAGCAGCTCATCGTTCTGGGCACCAACGATGGTGATGTTCTCGCATGGAGTTATGAACCTCTGCAAAGCGAACCCTTCGCTGTGGAATCGAGGGTGAGCATCAACAACTTTGCAGAGAGCATTCGTGATGTTCGTTTGACCGACATCGATGCGACCGGCTATACCGAGTTGTTGATTACAACCGATGAGGATGCTCGCATGCTCTATGGGGCCTCAATGACGCAACGATTGATTGTTGATGTTCCAGATGGAGAGGATGTAGTTGTAGCATTTGGCGAGACACCTCAAGATGTTGAGGACGAAACAATTCACATCTATGCAACAGTCATCAATTCATCCTACACAACAGATTCAGGTGTAGTTGATTCATCGATGTTCTTGGTTGGAGGACTTGTTATCGAAGACATCCCTACCATCATTGGGATTCTCTTCAGTGTCTTGTTGATGATTCTCCTCTATGTTCACAGTGAGTGGTACGTAGTCAACACCGTTGGAATCCTCGTAGGCAGTGGCGTAATCGTCATGCTCGGCGTTTCCTTTGTTCCAACGTTGATCATGGTGTTCATGGTCGCTGCAGCGATTTACGACGCATGGGCGGTGTACAAATCCAAACACATGCTAGATCTTGCAGATACGATGATGAATCTCAATTTACCAATTTTGTTGGTCGCACCTCAAGATTCTGATTACACGATGCGAACTGAGCGCATGACCGTCCACGATGCGAAGGATGCTGATGACAACCTCGTACCTCAAGTCACTCAAGAACGCGTTGTTGCGAAGAGTAACGATGCGATGCTTATGGGACTTGGAGATGTCATTTTCCCAGGTATGCTTGTCCTCTCAACAATTCAGTATGTTGGAGGCGATAACGGTCTTCTCATGGCCATGACCACACTCGTTGGAAGCCTGATCGGCTATTCCATTCTCATGTATTACGTCGGTAAAGGGCAAGCCCAAGCTGGGCTTCCTTTGCTGAACGGCGGGGCAATTTTGGGCTACGTCGTCGGTGGCTTACTCACAATTGGTATGGCGATGTTCCAATTTAACATCAGTTTCTGAGGTGATTCAAATGCTTGATATTCAATTATTCCGTGAAGAGGTCGAAAAAATTCGGGCCGATCACGATCGTCGGGGTCTACCTCACGACAACGTCGACAAGGTGATTGAACTTGACACAAAATGGAAAGGAATGCTTCGTGAGACCAATGAATTGCGACGCCAAAAGAACGAGGCTGCTCGTGGTATCGGTGCTGCAAAGAAGTCCGGTGACGAGGCTGAAGCACAACGGATTCTCTCCGAGGTCGCTGACCTAGGAGCACAGATTTCAGAAATGGAGAAGAAGACAGATGCGTTCTTGTCCGAACGAGATTCGGTTCGAATGTCCATTCCAAATCTTTTGCACCCAGACGTTCCTACTGGTGCTGATGAATCGGGGAACACGAAGCATTCACTTCACGGCAAGGAACCATCTTTTGAATTCGAACCAAAAACTCACAATGAATTGATTGAGGAAAACAAATGGGTGGATTTGGAACGTGCTGCGAAGATCACGGGAAGTAGATTCTATTTCCTCAAAGGAGACCTTGCTCGTCTTGAAATGGCCTTGCAGGCTTACGCTGTTGACTTCATTCAACAGCGGGGATTCACCTTTGTTCAGCCTCCAGTGATGATGAATCGCGCAGCCTACGAGGGAGTCACAGACCTTTCAGACTTTGAGACGGTCATGTACGGAATCGACCCTGATGGTTACTACATGATCGCAACGTCAGAGCATCCTCTGACTGCAATGTACATGCAAGAAACAATTCCTGAGGAGTTGCTTCCATTGAAAATTGTTGGCGTATCCTCTTGTTTCCGGAGAGAAGTAGGTGCCCATGGTCAATCCGATCGTGGTATTTGGCGCGTCCATCAATTCACGAAGGTTGAACAAATCGTCATTGCAACGCCAGAAACGTCCTGGGAATTGCACGAAGAACTGCTTCAGAATTGCATTGATCTGTGGGATGCGCTTGGATTGCACTACGAAGTGGTCAACATTTGCACAGGCGATATGGGCACTGTTGCTGCACGGAAATACGATTTAGAAGCATGGCTACCAGGAGCAAAAGCGTTCAAGGAGATTGTATCTTGTTCCAATTGTACCGATTATCAAGCGAATCGATTGGAGATCCGATACGGAACACCGGGCCATCCAAACCAGCCGATGGTGCACACACTCAATTCAACGGCTGTTGCTACATCTCGGGCCTTGGTTGCCATTATTGAGCAAAACCAGCTTGAGGATGGGCGTGTTCGAGTTCCTGAAGTTTTGCAAGTTTACATGCAGGGTCAGGCAATTCTCGAACCTTGTAAGTGGTAGTCTTAATAAATACTAAAAATTACTGTTGGCAAGAGCGGGTCAGATTGTCACAAAATCGACTGTGCTTTGGAGATGATTAGGCACCATCCTCCACCTCGAGCAGGTTTGTTCCCTGTTCAACGCGATCACCAGCGCTGAAGTGGACGGCTGTCACGGTTCCATCCGCTGATGCTACGATTCTGTGCTCCATTTTCATCGCTTCAAGAATCATCAGTGTTTGTCCTGCTTCAACGGATTCACCCGCTGATACGAGGACGTCGAGAACCACGCCTGGCATCGGTGCGACCAACCCTCCGAGATGTTCATCGCTGCTGGCGCCTGCTTCAATGCGTTCCATGGTGAAGATTCGACCCGAGTGATGCACCCACCATACGTCGCCAACCTTGGCAACATAGGCCCATGCCTTGGTTCCATCTTCAAAGTAAATTCGAATGCGTCCATCTTCCCGTGGATGTGCACAGTGATTCGCAAAGGTCCAAATTTTTGGAGTTCGCTCGAGGAGGACGTCGTACGTTTCACCATCATGACGGAATTCGTGCTGCATCAGGGGTACCTCCTGTTGAGCGTTTGGAACGGACTTGCAATGCCTTGTTCGCCTTGCGAAGTTGCAACCGTTGTTCGATGCATTCCTGTTGTTTCTGCGACAGCTGCTGTCAGTAATGCAACATCAAGATCTTCCTTTCGTGGTGTGAACTGATACCCATTTGGATAGAGATCATCAATCATTGATGTGTAAGTGTCGCCCGAAATAATCTCTGATACATCGCAGAGATCTCGCAAGAATCCAATGTTCGTGGTTGTACCAAGAACAACAAATTCATCCAAGGCACGACGCATCCGCTGCAATGCTTCTTCTCGTGTTGGTGCGAAGACAATCAGTTTTGCTAACATTGGATCGTAATGCGGGGTGACTTCATCGCCTTCACGAACACCTGTATCGAGACGTATTCCTGGGCCTGTAGGTGGGCGGAATACGGCAAGGGGGCCGATGGCTGGCAGGAAGTTGTTTGTCGCATCTTCGGCGTAAAGACGGACTTCGATGGAATGACCACGGATGTTGAGAGCATCGACCGACATTGCCTCTCCGTTTGCAATGCGCAGTTGTTCCCGAACCAAATCGACACCGGTTACCATTTCTGTGACAGGATGCTCAACCTGAATTCGTGTGTTCATTTCAAGAAAATAGAAGGATTCATCTTCAGCAAGAAGGAACTCTACAGTTCCTGCTCCAACGTAATCAACCGCTTTTGCTGCTGCAACCGCAGCTTGTCCCATTCGCTCACGCAACGAAGGTGTCATTGTGGAACACGGTGCCTCTTCGAAGACCTTCTGATGACGTCGCTGAACGCTGCATTCTCGTTCACCTAAATGGATACAACGACCGTGCGTATCTGCAAGGACTTGCACTTCAACGTGTTTCGATTTCATCAAGAGTTTTTCAACGTAGACTCGTCCATCTCCAAAAGCTGCCAGGGCTTCTCGTCGGGCAGATGCTGCCCCATTTTCCAATCCATCAGCAGCATGGACGACACGCATTCCTTTGCCACCTCCACCTGCAGTGGCTTTGAGTAAGAGCGGATAGCCTGTTGCCTCAGCCGCGTTTCGAATGGCTTCCATTGCAAGGGATTCGTCCTCTTCCTCGATCTCCACACCCGGAATAACCGGGACTCCAGCAGCCTTCATGATTTGACGAGCTGACATTTTGTCGCCCATCTGTTCGATGGCTTGAGGTGAGGGCCCAATCCAGATCAATCCTGCATCCATGACTGCCTGAGCGAATTCTGCACGCTCCGAGAGGAATCCAAATCCTGGATGGATGGCATCAGCACCGGTCTCCTTGGCGGCCTTGATGATGGCTGTCCCGTTGAGATATGTCTCAGCAATTGTATCACCCTCTAGGAGCACGGATTGATCTGCCAATTCGCGAAACATGCTTTCCTGATCGTTTTGAGCATAGATAGCAACGCTTGCGAGCCCCGCTTCACGACATGCACGGAGGATGCGACAGGCGATTTCGCCTCGGTTCGCAACCAGTACACGTTGAATCATGATTTCACCTCACTCATCTGGTTTCCAATTGGCAGGTCGCTTTTCGAGGAATGAAGAAAGCCCTTCCTGCCCTTCTCTCGAACCACGCATTCGACTGGTAAAATCAAGCGTCCACTCTCGGAGGGATTCATCATGGCCCCCCCATCGGTCAAAACCAAGTGTCAATTCCTTTGCGAGAGTTGCGGCGCTTGGACCGGAGGTCAGCACCTCAGCGATGATTGAATTGACCTCGGCATCGAAATCCTCCACGCTTTCAACGACCCGTTCAATGAAGCCGATACGGAGTGCTTCCTCCGCTTTGACTCTGCTTGCTTGCATGGCAAGACGACGGAAGTTTGCCGAGCCCACACGTCGATAGACGTACGGACCAATTACAGCTGGTAAAATTCCAAGTTTCCCTTCCGAAAGAGCGATGCGTACATTTTCAGTAGCAACGACGTAATCCAAGCACGCAATGAGTCCTGCGCCACCACCAAGTGCAACCCCTTGAATGGCTCCGATTGTGAAACATGGATGCGACCACAGTCCATTGAAGAGGCGGTCGAGACGTTCACTGTCCTTTCTGTTCTCTTCGGGTGTATTGGCTCCAGCATCTCGCATCATGTTGATGTCAGCTCCAGCACAGAAGTGTTTACCTCGACCTGAAAGAACAAGTGTGCGAAGGTAGGATTGACCATTGCCATCTTCCAATGCATCGTTATGGCCGGCACTGCGTTCTTTGGTCCATTCAAAGACTTCGATCAGTTCTGTAATCATATCAACATTGAGAGCATTGAACTTGTCCTCACGTGCCAACTCGATTCGGGCACAACTACCGTCAATCGTAAGTTGGATCAGCAATGTTTTTGGCGGATTCTCCATTGTCTTCATCAAAAAACCTCAATTGCATTTTTAAATTTTCAATTGGAATTTACATTCTGAAAATTCCGTACTTTCCTTCCGGCAGTGGAGCGTTTCTCGATGCGGCAAGACAGAGCCCGAGAACATCGCGGGTGTCGCGAGGATCGATGATCCCATCGTCCCAAAGTCTCGCTGTGGAGTAATACGGCGAACCTTCACGCTCATACTTCTCAAGAATAGGAGCACGGAAGTTTTCCAACTCTTCGCTCGCCATTGGTGGTTTTCCTTCTCGTTCTCGTTGGTCTTGTTTTACCGTACTAAGGACATCCGCTGCTTGAGGGCCGCCCATGACCGAGATTCTGCTATTTGGCCACATGAAAAGGAAGCGTGGGTCGTAGGCTCTCCCGCACATTCCGTAGTTGCCCGCTCCGTGTGACCCTCCAACGATGACGGTAAACTTGGGGACGTTGACACACGATACTGCTGTAACGAGTTTTGCACCGTCCTTGGCAATGCCTCCTGCCTCGTAGGCTTGTCCAACCATGAATCCTGTAATGTTCTGCAAGAACACGAGTGGAATGCCTCGTTGACCACATAATTCAACGAAGTGAGCGCCCTTTAGTGAGGATTCTGAAAACAGGATGCCGTTGTTGGCGACGATGCCAACTTTGTGCCCATGAATGTGCGCAAATCCGCAAACCAATGTGGTCCCATAACGCGATTTGAATTCGTGGAATCGAGAGCCATCAACGATGCGAGAAATGATTTCTCGAACATCAATCGGCGTTCGATTGTCGCTTGGAATCAATCCAAGCAGCTCATCAACATCGTATGCAGGCGGTTCTGGGTCTTGCAATGCTGCAGGCGCAAGTTCTCTTGTACCAATGTTCTCAAGGACATTACGAACCATTCGCAATGCTTCGGATTCATCCTCAGCGTAATGGTCAGCAACACCGGATTGGACCGTATGCACTTCTGCCCCACCCAATTCTTCTGCCGTCACTACCTCACCGGTCGCTGCTTTAACCAATGGAGGACCTGCAAGGAAAATCGTCCCATTGCCTTTGACGATGATCGATTCATCGCTCATCGCTGGAACGTATGCCCCCCCAGCTGTGCACGAACCGAGTACAGCAGCAACTTGAGGGATGCCGTCACCGGACATGCGGGCTTGATTTCGGAAGATACGCCCAAAGTGCCCGATGTCTGGGAATACTTCGTCCTGCATTGGCAAGAATGCTCCACCAGAGTCAACAAGATAGACGCAGGGAAGGTGATTTTCATGCGCAACCGTTTGAGCACGAATGTGTTTCTTGACGGTCATTGGATAGTATGAACCGCCCTTCACAGTAGCATCGTTCGCAACAAAAAGGACTTCACGCCCGTGAACACAGCCAATTCCCGTTACGATTCCTGCGGAATGTGCACGGCCGTCGTAAAGATCGTATGCGGCCAGTGGTGACAATTCGAGGAAGGCTGTTCCGGGGTCGATAATGCGTTCAATCCGCTCACGTGCAAGCATTTTGTTTCGACTGCGATGGCGTTCAACGTATTTCTCGCCTCCACCTTTGTGCACCAAATCCAGGCGCTCACGAAGCAATTCAATCAGAGCGAGATTGTGTTCTCGGCGGGTCGAATAATCTGGATCGGCTTTGTTGACTCGTGTCGGTAGTCGATCCATGTGCTTCCACCTGTGTTGACCACTCCGGTTCAACCCTTCAAGGCATCGTGACTTCAGACACCGAGCATCAGTCGACCAATGTCACGAATACCGGGTGCAAGACCGACGATGAGAACTGCTAGAACAATCAGCAAACGCAGATGTTTTTGACGGTTTTCAACACGCATTTCAAGGAAGATGTATGCGATTGTCCCTACAAGGATCGCTTTGACGATTGCAAACAGCCAAGCGCCTTCAACATCCCAGCCAAGATTGTCACTGATGCCGCCACCGAACTGTATGACTGCATCGCTTAAAGGATGTTTTTCGGAGTAATCAAAGTAATCAATTCCGACCATCGTGGCAAAGCCATCGCATAGTTGACCGAAGACCATCGCAAGCACCAACGGGCTAGCGAGCAATGCTTTGTTGGAGAGTTGCTCAATCGGATGATTTGCAACGACTTTTTCCTCTGCTTCCCAGGATTTTATGGTGATGCCTTCGGGAAGTACACCCGCCTCGAAGCCTGTTAACTTCAATTGACGTGCATCATCCTTCCCAATTTGGTAGAGCGCTGCACAGATGAGACCGGGAATACCCAAAACGATGAGCGCAGGCCAGAACACAACCTCGTTTGGCAATCTACCTGACTCTTGAAGCCATGGCGTAGCAGCGAGCTGAGCCCAATGACCAAGCCCAACGAAGCAGGCGCCAACTGCGAACGCTAGGAGTCCACGGGTGATGGTTGGCCAATCACGAGTCGCATGGAATGCAAAGATGAGACTTGCGAACCCAACAACGAGACCCAGGACTACCCAAGACAATCCGATATCGTGTTCGGAATAACCAGGTCGATACAGAACAGCCCACATGAAGAGGAGTGCAAGACAAAGAAGCGGTACGAGGCGTATTCGGATGTTGAGTTCACCAATGTCGCCACCGACATCGTCCCAGTTCTTCCCGACCAAGTGGGAGACGAACCCAATACCAATCAGCCATGTTGCCAAATGCAGATGAATAATCGGTGAGATGAGAAGCCAATCGATGGACGATGGGAAGAAGTCTGCATCCTCAAGGACACGGAAAATTGGTGCCAGGCAAACCCAAGCAATGAGAGCGATCATCATCTTGTCATCTGCCGGTAATTGCAACGTTCGGAACAATGCTTGGAAGACAACGACGGACGCAAGCAAACCAAAGGTGTAAATCGCCGTATTTTGGTATGAATAGCCTGCGTCTCCTTGAGCGCCAGCATCTTGTTGGATTGGTTCCCAAATAATTGGTCGTAGACCTTCGTCCCAGACGGTCTCAGGCATGAGAAGTAGGCCGAGGGCGACTCCAATGACGAGCAAAAGAAGCAAGCGTGTCAAGGTCTGCTCAACCATGGACAGTCGTGTTGAGGGCAGAGCAGGTTGATGTGTTGCAAGAACTTCATCGATTGACTCGAGTGTTGCCATGCTACGCCCTCGTTTGGATGATAAGGGTCTGTGAAATATCTCTTCCGACTATATTCACTCTTCTTCTTCAGCGATGACACGGGGTTCGTGTTCTTCGATGAAGGAAACTTTTGCACATTCAACAGCGTCACGCAAGACGGTAACGAGGCGGAACTTCATCATCGCTGCGTTGGTATCGAATAGCATGGTTTGTGGAATGACGATGTTGAGATCGTCGCCATCGAAAGTGACACCAAAGTCGGAGTGACCAGTGTTGGATTCAAGCAATGCTGCAACCTTCTCTTCTTTTCCTTCAACGACTTTCACAATCTTGAAGTTGTATTTGAGGGTCTTTCCAGCCATTGGATGGTTGTAGTCAATTCGGGCACGACCGGCTGCAAGGAACGAAAGATAACCTTGGCGGCCGCCAATGTTGACAGGAGCTCCAAGATAGAGAGCATCCGGGTCGCGAACTGCTCGTCGAAGCTTGTCGATGCTGATGGTTTCAATCATTGTAGGGTCTTTCTCCCCGTATGCGTCAGCAGCAGCAAGTTCGATATCAACGTCTTTGTCGACCTTTGCTTCGAGAAGTGCTTCTTCAAATCCCGAAATAAGCGAACCAGAGCCGACCACACATACCATTGGTTGATAGGTTCGGTTCTCATCATGCATTTCATGCTCCTGAGCCGTGGCTTCACGGGTAGTCTCAATCAAATCGCCTGTTTCGCCGTTGTAGAGGTCATAATCAACGTGAATAATGTCGCCTTCTTCCATCTGGGTTCACCTGAACGCTTCGGCGACTGGCAAGGTATTGATAAGTGAATTGGATGAAATCCTACTCTTCTTCATTTCGAGGATGAGGTGTTTTTCGGGCATCAAGGACGGTCAGCCAAGCCATTCCAACCATCATCAAGGCCCATCCTGCCCAAACGAGGTGCGAACCTGGTAAATCGTAGATGATAACCCTCATTCGCTGAACAGACTCTGTTCCCTCGGTTGAGACCTGCTGCATCAAGCCCGTTGTTTGCGACCCATCGAAGATGAAGACAATGTCGCCGTGATATCGAACCAATGTATCCACTTCGCTGCGTGGTGGATTTGACGATCCATTAAAGCGAATCAGTCCTGGCTCAACTTCGCCAATTTTCTCATCTCCGGAATAAACACTGATGATTGCACCGACGTATCCATCTCCAACCTCCAAGTTCTCGTTTTCGAGCACAATGTCGTCGAAAACGTAGCCGTATCCATCGACTTCGACCATCTCACCACGCACAAGTGTAATGCGGTGGGTTGCATCACCACGATCGACCAACACGGTAGTGAAGACGTGTCCAACAAGCAGCAACAGCAATCCGAAATGAACAAGATGCGCTGCTGGAGCAATCTTCGAGAAACCCGAAGTACTGACGCGCTTGTAGACTTCAGCTCCCATCGGAACGAGAGCAATCAGGACCGATGGGAGGACAAGCCAAGCGATGGTTCCACGTGAAAGGAAATCGGAGATTGGTTCGCTGGCATCACCACCAAGCGCTGATGGAACGATTGTTGCAAGCAAAATCGATGCCAAGGCCACGCCCAAGACCACAGAAACAATTTGCCGAGGCGATTGCTTGCGTGACGTATAGGCAAACATCGCAAGAGCCATGCCCATAACGAACGGAGCGCCGTACAATTCATGAGCATTGAATTGCACCGCGTCGATGCTTGAAATGAGGATGATGAGTGTCAGAATGATGTACAGGCTGGTGAGAACCACCGGTGCCCACAAGGTCATCCGCATGAGGAATTTACGGCTCAACCAAGGTTTCGACTCTGCCTCTTCCTCTCCCATAATGAGCCAAGGAAGGATGTAGAATCCGAGCATGATTGCAGCCGTGTGGAGCTCAACCAAGCCTGACCATGCCGATGCGAGACACATCATGGTCCCTGCGGCGCCCCACCCCCATGCTTTGCGAGCATCCATCTCCGAATACAACGGGACAAACATCAGCGCATTGAGAAGAACAAAAAGCAAATCTTGCGTAAGGATGTACGCTACAGTTGGGACAACAAAAAGCCAGGGAAGGGACAAGAAGCCTCTGTATGACCATGAGGAATTGTTTGAGGTGTCATGCTTTGGCCAATCGACAGCCGTCGGAGCAAAGACCATTCCCAAAAAGAACAAAGAAGGAGCATAAGCGTACGTTGCGTAGTCAAACAAAACTGCGATTCCTGCACCGATAACTGGAATCAAGAACAGGTTCGAGAAAGGACGTCGTGTTGTCCCTTGTGCTGCTCGAATGAATACACCGCTGAGCAACAGTATGAGCAGAACATACGAGACAATTTCGACGCCTTCTGCTCGATCTTTTAGGATCATCATGCGGTCAAAGACATTCGTTGGTGGGGTTCCATCGGCAGAGACAACGAAAGTGTGAACGGATGCTGCCCAGACACCACCGGCACGAGTGACCAACGTTGCGAACAATGCGAGAGCGCCTGTTGCTAGACCGAGCCCGGTCCACATCAGTGTCGAGGTTTTGCCGGGACGTGTCCGCAAATGGCCCATGAGAACCAATGCCAGCCAAGGTAGAAGGGATCCTGTTTCGACTGGGTCCCATGCCCAATAACCTCCCCAGTCAAGGACCATGTAGGCCCACAGGCCACCCAACCCAATGCCCAAGGTGGCGATGAGCAGACCTGGTCGTGTTTGGTGCAACATACGCTTGTCAATGTCCGCATCGTCACCGTATTGCAGAATGGCAAGACTCGTTGCAGCAAGCGCAATGCAGAGCGAATAAGCCAGGAAGACCAACGGAGGATGAATCACCATCAGATCCGTTTGCAACAATTCGTTGAGGCCGGCTCCGCTCAGTCCAAGGGGGTTTTCGGCAAACGGATCGAGGGTCATCGAAATCAACAGAAGAAGGAGCGTAAATCCGTGCATAAGCCTCAATCGGAGATTGTGCGTGTTCTGCATCTCAGACGCAAGCGGGCGCCCAAACCACCACGCAACAAGACCCATCCACGCAGCCCACATCAAAAGTGGCCCTTCTCTTGCAGCCCAAGTTGCTGCAAATCGATACTTCAAGGGAAGGTCCTCACCTCCATTTAGTGCAACATGGAGAATGGACGTATCGTTGGTGATGAATCTCGAGGCAAGAGCAACAAATGGGGCTGCGACTGCGAGGTGAAGAACCAGCGAAACAATCGGCTGTTCAACCCTCCACCGAGGCCATATCATCATAACGATGCAGGCAAGTGCAGCCAGAACAAGCGTCCACCCCCACATGATGTTTCCAAGGGCGCATCCTTGTTATTGCTTTGCTAAAGTCCATCACCAACCAAAGTGTTTGGCTCGACTGTATCCGAAGGAAAGGAGAACCGAAATTACTCGCTTGAAAAGGAGCGTTGGTTTCCGAACCATGATTTTCAGACCGATTCCGAGTTTGGTGAGCGGACTCATGTTTCCGAGTTCTTCGGGCAAGCACTTGGCCATGGCCGTCATCTCTTCATCGGAGAGATTGTACAACGCATCTTTCCCTTTCAGAATCTTATGATAAGGAGGGAACGTCGACCTCCACGCTTGTTCATACGGAGCCAGTGCCTTTGCAGAAAGGTTTCCGCTCTTCATTGCCTTTGACAAGACCTGAGCTGCTTCACGGCCAGACCACAGCGCAAGGTGGGACCCTCCCTCGAAAAGCGGCGAGGTAAAACCTGCAGCATCGCCAACGAGGATAAGGCCATCATCGACGGTTTTGCTTCGAGGTCCTGAAATTGGAATCGTTCCACCAAAAGGTTTGATCTTGATACCTTCTTTGCGCCATGGCGGATTGACCGTTGGTTTTCCAGCAAGGTATGTGTCTTCAATAAATGAATCCAGATATCGAATGGCACCTTTCTTGTCCGTGGTCACCAATCCAACGTTGGCTCTTTCACCCTCTTTTGGAATCATCCAGACATAACCATGCGGAGAGTATTTTGGCCACAGATAGAAATCCAAATACCCATCGTTTTGTACGTCATTCAACTCATATTGGAATCCTGCAATGACCTCCACTTCGGTACCCATATCGAGAAGTTTAGATGCTGCTCCCGAAACGCCGGAGGCATCAATAACGGCTGAACATTCAATTGGAAATTCACTTCCTTTTCCTTCAATAATCCAATTGGAAAATTGATTTTCGCTATTGAAAATTCTCTTCATCGAAGTGACTCGATGATTAAGAAACAATTCCGCCCCAAGCGTTGTAGCCTCATCCATGAGCCACTGCTCAAACAAGTGCTTCTCCAGAACGTATCCCGGTTCCGTCAGAAGCTTGTTCTCGCCACCGGGGAAGATGACTCGAATGCCTTTTACATCCAATGCCTTGACATGGTCTGGGATTGTCAAACCCAAATTTTGGACAGCGAGGTCTGACAAGCATTCCCCGCAATGAACAGGTGTGCCGACTTCTGGATCGGCTTCGACGACAATCGTCGAAAGACCGAGGCGGGAAGCATGAATCGCCGCCGAACCGCCCCCTGGACCTGCCCCAATGACGAGGAGGTCGCACTGCCTAACCTCTGCCATGTTTCTCTGAGGAGTTCCCGGCTCATGAATCCAACGGTATCGGTTGGTTTTGCGTGGGCCGTTCGCATCGCTACCCTTTGTAAATCAAACCGGAGTACCGATGTACGGTTCGTCGATGTCCAACTGGAGAATGTAGAGTCCAGTCGAGATGCACGATGCGTAGATTCGTCCTTCGTGGAATTCTACTGCCCACAGGAATGGTACCCATCCAAAGTCATAGAATGCGCTGTCGAGTGGAGTTCCGTCTAAGTGACCTCTTGGAAGGTAATATCCGACGGTTGCTTCCGCGTGGATTTCAATCCGATCGGTAGCCGTTGGAGAGATGAGTGTTTCAACATCAACTATCCAAACACCTGCGTGATAGTGCGAGATGTACAACCTTCCATCCCAATTACCGCCATGGGATTGATCGGTTTCTTCCGTAGTTTCAAAATATCCACTGTCGAGGTTGTGTGGGCTGAACAACAACCATTCGTCAGCTTTGGGGTCGAGTTCACAACTTGAACCGAAACAATGGTCGGTTGCGTAAGGAATTTCCCAGTCTCGAACCATGCTTATTTCAAACTTGAAATTCCCGTTCTCTGTTGAATAGCCGGTTGTATCGAGGAAATAGACGATGCCGGTTCCCTCGTAGAGGTCGAGGCATTCGACTGCGGCAGTCACGTAATGACGTGGCTCATCGCCCAACCCAAGATGGGAAACATCGAGCATCGTTGGGAATGGTTCAGCGTAGTGGATGTAAGAAACACGACCACCGTTTTCGTTGCCTGTTGTACCGCTGTCGGGTTGTCCGTCCTCATCAAGGTCGAGGAAGTCCATCCATGAGCCAACCTCAGGTGCTCGCCATCGGCACATGACTGGGTTGCCTTGACCAGCTTTGCAAAGCGTAGCCATGGTCGTGTATTGAGCAGGAGAGTTGACAGGGTGTGGAACATCGGTTACATCACCAATTCGTAGACCTGCCTCCCAATACGATCCGTAGATGAAGGTTCGGCCGTATCGTGGATCTTCGGTGTCTTCACCAGGCCAACGCTGAACGGTCATGTCGTGAATGTAAATCCAACCGCCACGGGTTGTTTCCCAAGCGACTTCGTACTCCCCGACCTTGATGATGGTGTGGCCGATACCGGATCCAGGGATGCCTGGAAGCGTTCGAGCAGCACTGCCTTGGAGGTTGAGGTGAGCAATGGTTACGCCACCGCATGCTTCACCCAAAGCAGAGTCGCATTGCTCGTAATCTGGGTTCGCTACGAAGATGTACCATTCACCGTCAATCATCTGTGGGTAGAGATTGTGTGGACCGCTTGGATGGTCGACATCGTACCATGAATCAACGTAGGTTGGGTTTGTTTTGTCTGTGACATCCACCAGGACAACCGAAACTTGAGAAGGATCGCCCCACTCACCGACGTTCGGGTCAGCGTAGCCTGAATCGACAAGTTGGTTCTGAAGAATGACGTACTCGTTTCCATTGTATTCCAAATATTTGACATCGAGAACCTGTGTGTTCGGATCGTTGTAAACGCCCATGACCTGTGGGTCAGATGCGTTCGTTACGTCGACGATGTGCATGTCGTTCCAACCAGCCTGGTAGGTGTAAACGCGACCATCAGGTGAACGAGCAACGGAAACTTCAGCGTTCCCTGGAGTTGTCAATGGATTGAATGCGAGTTGCTCGATGTTATCGGTACCGGCTTGGTGTTGACTGGCGTTCATATGGTCGTGACCTTCCCCTTGAAACAGCGGATCACCGGCTACGAAAACAACCCCTGATTCGCTTGATTGCGATTCTTCGCTCACGCCTGTAAGAAGCACCGTAATCGAGGATGCAAAAAGAATTCCAAAGATTCCAATAGCAATCATTCGGGTGTCCATGCCAAGCCCACAAGTATCTTGCGTATTGTATTTATTCTCGGTGCACATGGAGGAGGATATGCGTTCTCTTGCAATGGCCATCGGTCTGTTGCTCCTTGCAGCACCAGTGGCAGCCCACGAGTTGGTAATTTACACAGTTATCGTGAACGATGAGGGTCCGCAGCCTGCTGATGTTCCAGAAAACGCACTCAAAGTCGGTGATTCCGTCTGGTTCTGGATGAAAGATTCAACGGAAAACATGAGCCTCGTTGTTGAGTTGTCAAAAGACGGTGCAAGCGCACGTTCTCCAACACTCATTTACGAGTGTGCACTGGACGAAAACGGGACCTTGGTTGATGAGAGCTGCAAGAACCGGTTCGAATTTACGTTCAACGGTAATGCTTCCATTGGCTTGTGGAATGTTTCCTACATGAAAT
>DAPT01000124.1 GCA_002502215.1 Euryarchaeota archaeon UBA124 | reverse complement strand
CGACCCGTAAAAACAAGAAAATTTCCCTTGTGTTGTTCGAGCAATTCAGTGAACATATCGATTCTTTAGCAACGACCTATTTCAATACATGGTCGTCGAATGTAAACCAACGATTGAAATATGTTTGATTAAACCGGAGTCCATGGATTCCTATGTGTTGGTTCTCGCAGCATCCTCCGGGAAAAACCTCGATCTTGCACATCGGTTCTCTGAAGCATTTGTTGCAAAGGGCATGGGTGCACAGGTTGTTGATTTAACGACCCTTGAATGGCCGGTCTACACTCCTGAACTTGACGGAGATTCCAAGCGAGAGCCAGATACATCGTCCCTCTCTGAATTGATTGCCAACTCCGATGCACTCGTGGTTTGCGCCCCAGAATACAATGGTGTCATGCCTCCTGCATTGAACAACACCATTGCATGGCTATCCGTTCAGAGCGATGATTTCAGACGCCTGTTCAACAACCGAACAGTTCTACTTGCCACGCACAGTGGCGGTGGAGGAACGCATTGCCTCATGGCCATGCGCCACCAATTCTCTCACCTTGGTAGCAACGTTATCGGTCGTACAATGAACGTAAACAAGTCCAAACCATTCTCTCAAACAACCATGGACGATCTTATCCAACGAGTCATCGAACGATAAACACAACCATCTGAAAGACCGGCTCAACCCATCGGATGGCCAACGGTTATGAATAAGAGGCGACACGGCTGGTCATTGGCTCGTGTGGTGTAGCCAGGTCCATCATCGCGGGTTTTCATCCCGCTGACCCGGGTTCGAATCCCGGCACGAGCATCTTGTTTCAAACGTAGCGCAGTACAGCGTTTATTTGCATCAAAAAACACTCGCTTATTCAAGGGGGGTGTCGTCATTCACTTGCTAGGGTGTGCCCTGAGATGTTGGCTTCTTTGCGTTAAACCACCAAACGGCAAGCCCAAGAATGGTAATCAGAACCACTGCCATGACAATTTCATGATCGAGCAACCATGATACAGCATCCATCGCAGCCTCACCGTAGAGGTAAATCAACAGCGCTTCCAATCCAAATCGAAGCCCTCTTCCAAAAATCCCAGCCAAAATGAACGGTCGTAACTTCATATCGCTTGCACCTGCAATCCATCCAAATACCTTGTAAGGCAACGGTGAAACTGCAGCAATGAACATCCCCCATACACCATAACGATGGAAAAGGTATTCCAGACGTTCCCGATGTTGTGGTTTCCCAAATCGGTCGAGAAGTTTTGTCCCATACCGCTTTCCAAGAGCATGCCCGACAACAGCTCCAAGAACAGAAGCGAATGTGACAATAAACCACAACCATAGCAACATTGCCACACTGTCACGTTCATCGTACGCCATCGGTAAAAACATCAAATCGGGCGGTATCGGCTGGATGATCGCTTCCGTAAAGGACAGCAATGCGAGTGCAAACGGTCCGAACTGATTGAAGAAATCGAGAATGAGGTCTTCTCCAATCATGGATGAAGGTGCTGATTGGTCTTCTTGAGCCTATGGGTAATCGACGTCTTCTTTACCAGCATTCGTCACCGTTTGGTTATGGCCGTTCTCGATACCTCTGCTCTGCTGAACTGGCCAATTGAGCGTTGCCGCGGTCAAATTGTATCAACGCTTCAACAGACTGAATTGGCGAGTGTTGATGAACAACGATGGTTGCTTATTGAGACGTTGGAAATGGATTGGCGTACTGCAAGCCCAGACCAATTGGAGATGGTTCAAGATGTAGCATCGAAAACCGGGGATCTTCCGAGGCTTTCCGATGTGGACATTGACCTGCTTGCCCTCGCCATGGCGAACCAAACCAAGTTGATTACCGATGATTACCGCATGAAGAATGTAGCGAGAGAAGCAGGAATTCACGTTGAGGGTGTTCTTACAACTGGAGGGAAGAAACAATGGAAATGGATCCTTCGATGCATAGGATGCCGTCAAACGGAAGAGGTATCCAACGATGCACACCGTTCTAAAAAAGACGATGTAAAAGTATGCGATCGGTGCGGTTCACCGATGAAACTTAAGCGAGCCTAAGTTACTCTTCATCTGCAAGTGATTCCAAGGCAGCGACTTTCTTTTCGAGTTCATCAACCGCCATACCGCTTGGGTCGATACCGACAGCTTTCGCTCGATCCATCAAAACTTGGTCGTGTGTCTTGCCGCCGGCTTCTAAATCGGCAATTGTTGCTGCTGTCGTTGCCTCTGAGAGGCCTTTCTGGAACTCCCCTTTGGAACGGCCAAGAGCGTTCGCCATCTTTGGAAGTCGTTCAGCGCCAAAGAGAATAAAGAAGATTCCTAGAAGAATGATGATTTCGAGCGGTCCAGGACTAAAGGCCATGCAGTTCCCCATGTGTCCCTAACCGTTGAGGCTTTCAAGACTTGCCATCGCTCGACAAGGATTGAACCGATTCAACCACCGGAGACTGGGGGAAGAAGCGCAACCTCATCACCACGTTGGCAGTGAACATCCAAAGGACACCTTTCCCCGTTCAATGCAACGGCCAAGCCCTGACCAAGCCAATGGCCCATCTCCAATTCGAGGACAATTTCTTCGATGCTGAGGTTCTCTCGCCATTCAACCTTTGAAGTTCGTGAACCAATGGCTTCTGCGATTGGTCCGAATGCGATGACACGTACGTATCCTTCGGACATGGACAAAGGTCGATGCGGTAGTTTATCAATACGCAGCCGTATGGTTCCTTATGGCGTTCGCACTGCAAGCTGAAGGGCTGTGGAAATTGTACGAGTCAGGCGAGTCGGTTATCCATGCGGTACAGGATGTTTCACTCTCAATCGAGCAGGGTTCGATGGTTGCCATCATGGGTCCTTCAGGGTGTGGGAAAACCACGTTGCTCAACGTCTTATCTGGTATTGATGAACCGAATTCAGGCATGGTCCGAATCAATGACGAGAACCTGTATGGTTCAACCGACGATGAACGAACGCGTGTTCGTGGTAAGCACATGGGTTTCATTTTCCAAGAATTCAACCTTCTCCCAGTGATGACCGCATTGGAGAACGTCGAATTGCCGTTGCTGATTCAAGGTACGCCCGCCAGTGAGGCCCGCCAAGAGGCAGCCAAAGCTTTGAATGCAGTTGGGCTTGGAGACCGACTGGAACATCGTCCTGCCGAGTTATCCGGTGGACAACAACAACGTGTTGCCATCGCTCGAGCAGTTGTTCATCGCCCTACGATTGTTCTCTGCGATGAACCCACAGGCAATCTTGACGCTGACACGTCGGGTTCAATCATACGTTTACTTCGAACGTTGTGCAACGTTGGGAACACAACATTCCTGATTGTGACTCACGATGAGTCGATTGCAAAACAATGCGACGCAATCCGACAGATGTCGGATGGTCGGTTTATTGAGGAATCCACTGAGGAGGAGTAGACTTGTTCCTTGCTCTGCTGTTGGCGTTCCTGCTTTCCATTGGAGCGCTCGCAACAGTTTTCGGTTTACGAAGAGAGTGTTCATTGAACGCACGTCTCCTCATTGTTCTAACGCCAGTAGCTGATGGCCTTCTTACGTATTTCATACTGACATGGTTCGAGTATTCGAGCACGCTTTCCTTTGTGGGTGGGCTCATGTTTGGGTTAGTAAGTTTGCTCGGTATTCAAGCCCTCATGTCCTCGAGGCGACTGCTCGCTTTTCGACTGGCATGGCAGCAACTCAATCGGAAAAAGCGTCAAGCTGCGTTGTTAATGGCCGGTTTAATGATCGGATCGGCGATTGTATCATCTTCGCTTATTGTTGGTGATTCTCTCGATCAGACGGTACGCGAAGAGGTCGATGCAGCTTGGGGCGACACAGACGTGTTCATATCGGGCTTCGATACCAATGTCGGGCAAGTTACCGAGATGCCTCAATCGCTTGTTGAGGAGATACGAGGGGCTAACTTGGAAGGACTCGATTCCATTCAAGCAGGACGATTTCTTTCGACATCCGTTGTAACTCCCGACGGGAAGGCTGACCCAAGTGTCGCATGGTTTGCACTTGAACACAACGAGGGTTCGGTAATTGGCACGGCTGAAGAGGGACTGTCTTGGTTTGATTTAGAAGAAATCAATCGGTTTTCTGCAACACCCCAAGTGGTTGTGAATCAGGTCTTTTCAGATGAACTTGAAGTCGGGATTGGCGATGAAATTCAGCTTGGCTGGTTTGTTCGTAACCAGAACGGTGTCGAGAGAATTGAAGAGAATTTTACCATCCATCAAGTAGTTGCTATGGCCGGTCAAGGACAACTCGCTGGGACCACGTCTCCGGCCTTGTTTACAGATTTATTGAGTGCTCAAGAGTGGCAGCAATCCGAAGGAAATGTAACCTCAATTCGAATTTCTCTCGATGGAGTGGAGGAAAAGCGTTCCGCCGTAACCCCTGTTATCGACGAGATTGCTCGAACGCTCAATGCAAGCATAGGTGTCAATGAGTCTGGCCTACAGTTGATAGCAGAAAGCAACGCTGTCACAGTTGCATCAACCAACGGACTCGGTCGCCTCTCGCCACGGATCGTTGAGAGTTTGGTTGAAAATCAAACATCCTTGATGCAGGAAGCGATGATGATGGAAGTCCTCCAGGTCCCATTGGTTGGACTCGAATCATCCTCATCGAATCTCTTGACCTTAGCCGACGGAGATCTCAATGGAGTGATGCATGAACGTGGAACGTTGTGGCATTGGGGGCCGGCAGGGTTTGGTTATGAGTCAAACAACACATCATGGGTGTGGCGAGTTTCAAGCGGTGAAATCATCAACGATGTCACCATCGATGGAGGCCTTGGTTTTGCAGCATTTGATGATGGCCTTGTTCTTGGTAACGCATCGGATGATGATGCAACAGATTACATCATTGAGGAGAGAGAGATGGTCGCTGTTGCATCCAATTCAACGAGCTGGTACGCAATCGAGGGTGGGGAAGCGGCTGCTCTTTGGTTTGGCAATCTTGATGATGATTCTGTAGAAAATACGCCTCTATCAATCGATTTACCTTCGACAATTCTCAATTGGGATCTGATGGAGGACGAGTCGAGTCTGTACCTCCGCATTGAAGGCATTCTCAGTGAATCGTATTACAAACGAACCGCAGGAATCGACCAATCCTTTGTTGAGATTGATTCTGATGAATGGCCTTCAGCATCCTCATCAAGTCCGATTGTGTGTCCAGGTTTAGGCGTTGATTTGAATGAAACACATGCTTGGTGCATTGAAGAGGGTGGCCTCTTTCTGCGATCAACCTTGAATGGCGACATTCTTTCCATGCGATTGCCCATTCTCTCCGATGCAGGTGGCTTCGGAACTCTCCCACAAATGTTCTTTGCTTTTGATGGTGATGCATCAACACTGCTCGTTGAGCAAGGAGACCTTCGAATCGGACAACGTCTCCAACCTCTTTCGACACTTGAAAACCCCAACATGACAGCCTCTGGTCTGTTTCAGTATGCATTCGGTTCGGATGAGTCGTTGAATTTGACGATCAATGGATCTTTCCTTGACGATGACCGCCTTTCATCCCTTTCAGATTTAGACCCTGTAATTCTCGGATTGGTCAACATGTCCGATGCTGAGTTCCTGGCTGCTGCCGAGGAAAACGAGCGATCAATGTTGGTCTTTAGCAATGTTTCAACCGAGGAGCAACGTGTGCTTGAGTCCCACCTCGATCTGCTTGTGGGAATCGATGACCTGTCTCTTTCTGTCCAAGCTGTCAAACTTGATGCTCTCGAACAGGCAGAAGCGTCTTCTGGTGTCTTGACAGCGATGTTCTTGGTGTTTGGATCGTTTACCATCGCAGCTGGTATTCTTCTGGTTGTAACGATTATTACAATGTTGATCGATGTTCGTCAGAAAGAGTACGCCACCGTTCGCGCTCTTGGCATGACGAGAGCGGATTTACGGTACATTGCAATGATTGAGGGTTCCATTGCAGCATTGATTGGTTGTGCATTTGGTTCGCTTCTTGGAGTTGGCTTGGCTTGGTTGATCGGCATTGGTTTTTCCAGTGTTTTTGCGAGTGCAGGAGCCGACGTTTTCTCGTTCCATGTCGACTCTTCCTCGTTGCTTGCTGGATGGTTTTGGGGTTTTCACATCGCAATGTTGACGATGTTCGGTTCTTCGCTGTGGTCCTCAAGAATGATCATTGTTCACGCCTTGAAAAATGTACCACAACGCGTACCAAAACACGTACCATGGGCACTCTATCTTTTCGTCATCGGTGCTTTGGGACTCATGCTTCTGAGCGGTGGATTTTTCCTCATTGGCAGTGGCGCTCTCGCACACAGTGTTTGGATTGTGCTGGGATGTTCAGTCGTGTTGTTCCTCTGCCCTATCCTGTTCTGGATTGTGCCTGTGTTGCGTACGAAGCGTGCACCCGATGGTTCATTACCGACCTTCCGTGAGGCGCCTCGAAGAACAATTGGTCTCATTGGCGTGTTCCTTCTCACATGGACTGCATTACCCTCAAGTTTGGATCCTGTGCGTGCTGATTTAACACCAAATGAATTTTCGTTCATCATCATTGGATTGGTTCAGGTTCTCGCAGGAGTTCTTGTGCTCTCATCGCTGGCCCCCTTGATGATTCGGGGTCTTCTCCGACTCGCATCCTTCCGCAGTGGACCAGTTGTTCCGGTTGCTCTTTCCTACCCTCTCCACAAACCTTTGCGGACGGCTGTAGTCATGGGTATGTTTTCGATAACCGTTTTCTCAGTGGTTGTTTTGAGTGGCTACACCCTTCAATTTGAAAATTATTCGAGTACGTTTGTCGAGGAATCCGAAGGAGAATTCGAGCTGATGTTGTCCGCAGCACGATCTCGTCCACTGCAACTTGAAGGTCCGATCTCTGAATGGGAACTCGAACACGCAGATGCGGACCGTATTGACGCTGTGGGGCGGGTTTATCGCACTCAGGCATTTATCGAAAATGAAGAAGCAGAGCGTTCCCCCTACATACTCCGAGGCGTTGATGAAGGGTTTGCCGGCCACGGTGGACTCCCTCTCCATATTTGGGACGATTCTCTTGGTGATTCTTCTGAGGAGGCTTGGTCGACAATGTTACAACGTGGAGACGTTGTTTTTGTCGATGCATCCTTCGGCCTAGAATCCTCAATCGACGGAGCCAGTGTTGGCGTGTTCTCAGTTTTGGTTGGCGAGAACATTACAATCATCGATGCACAACAACCAAGCCATCGTCGGGAAATGGTTGTTGGGGGTATCCTCGAAC
Source organism: Euryarchaeota archaeon UBA124 (assembly GCA_002502215.1). Taxonomy (GTDB): domain Archaea; phylum Thermoplasmatota; class Poseidoniia; order Poseidoniales; family Poseidoniaceae; genus MGIIa-L2. Next base: position 1,035 of record DAPT01000124.1, on the reverse strand, counting down.
AATCCTCGTATCTGTTTTCAGCAGGCGTTTGGATGCCATCTGAGCCAGTTATCGAGCAGTACGATGGTTCTCTTACCCGAGTCTACGTTTCTGTTTCAGAGAATAGTCGTGCCTCTGAAGGTTTTGAATCCGATGAAGTGCGCTATTTCTCCGCCGCAGGCAAGTCAGCCTCTGAAAGAGAGGCAGCAACGGAATTAGCCGAAAACCTGCGCCTTGATTTGGAAAAGGAGGGCGTTGATGTATCCTTGATTGCAGAAGACGTTGCGCTCATCCAAGCACTTGTGCTCTCCATTCTTGCACTGTTCGAAGGATACCTCGCAATTGGATTAATCATCGGAATTGCCGGTATTGGGGTTGTAACCTATCGTTCGGTATCCGAACGCCGGAAACACATCGGCATGTTGCGTGCTCTTGGTTTTACGAAAGGAATGGTGATGCGTGTTCACCTCATTGAGATTGGCTGGATTTCGCTGCTGGGTATACTCAACGGAGTCGTTGTAGCACTCATGTTTCATGTTGGCTTGCACGCTGCTGTTTGGGAGGAAGAAGGAGCTGTTCTCGTCCTGCCTTGGTCAACGGTATTATGGGTCGCTCTTGGTGGAGCTGTATTGGTTTACCTTGCGACGTTCTCTCCTGTGAGGGCTGCATCGAAGATCGAACCGTCAGAGGCATTACGCTCAGCGAACTGAGTCGTCCGATGTCTTGCTGTACAATGTTTTGACTCCTTTTTATTTTTATATGAGATTTCTATTATATTCCCACCCATAGTATATATACGTCATTTCTCGTAGGGCGAGATACCGCCCATATTGGAGGATATGACATGAGAAAAATTACCCCTGTAATGCTCGTGCTGTTATTGGTTGCTAGTCTAATGGCGAACATTGACATCACACAATTAGAAACAAACGAAGTAATTGAGGACACAGGCGCCCGAAACGGTGCTGATGCTGAACTCGTTGCTATTACTTCACCGAAAGAAACCCAGTGCAACCCGACGTGCCGAAATGAAATCTTCGTTGGTCAAGATACGAC
>DAPT01000092.1 GCA_002502215.1 Euryarchaeota archaeon UBA124 | reverse complement strand
CCATCCACAACATGGATTGGCCCACTTCCATACAGATTTGAATCTTCAATTGAGCAGCCCCCCACACAAGTGATGTTTGCACTCGTTATGGTTGAATCTTTAACGACAAGCGTTCCATAATTTTCGATTGAAAATGACGCTTCATTCCATACAATGTTTCCACCTTGCTGGGTCAATTCATCAGCTGAGATTGTCATGAGTTCTGCATTGGAATGAAACAGTTCAACGTGCGTTATTCCCAAATGCAAAGGATAGAAGTGATCAACGACAATGTTCACGGTTTGTGACAAATCGACGGTGAAGGATTTGCTTGCCCCTGTAATATCATTGGTTGTTGTATCGTCGATCGTCAGATTTAGATGAGCGCTTTCTGGAACATCGATGTTGAAGTACAGTGTCATGGTTGCAGATGTGTCTGTTGTTTCCGCATCGATATCGATTTCTGTAGCATCGTAAATCAAAAGCGTCGATGCAGCGTTTTCACCAACGAGGTTTGCTGAATCCAGTTCAAGTACACCGCCCTCTTCAACGATAATTTTCGAGCCTTCTTTAACATCAACATCGCCCGTCCACTGCAACTTTCCTCCGTTTTGAATGATGATTTCTCCATCAAACGTACCGTCTGTCCAAGTTACTGAATCACTAACGGTTACTGTATCGCCTTGCGACGGAGGTGAAGCCAGTACAGGTGAGGCCAGAGTAATTGAAATCAACATGAGTATTGCCAGAAACGACGCAGTTCGCATGGTGTCTCCAGAGCAAAGAGAGACATCAAACCTTCTCTGTTTAGTACGGTACGTCTTTCCAACCAATAGCGTAGCCAATGAGGTTGAATGAACGATGTAGGATTGGAGTTATTCCAACAATGATCGCCATGGGTAGCAGCAATTCTGAGGATGCAAGAAGCGAATCTCCGAGGAAAAGTTGACCCCAGAGAAAGACCATGATTGCGAACGGAAGGGTATCCAGAAGGGGGGCTTTGGAGGAAACCTCTCCCTCTCGTTTTAGTCCACGCCGTCGTTTGAAGAACGAACCCGTCATGTCGCCAACCAAGCACGCAAATCCAAGAAATGTTCCGAGTACGTAGGCAGTGAGCCATGTTCCTCCAATGGAAAACCACGCACCATCGGAACCTGTTAATGGAGAAACAAAGACAGATGCTTCGTCAAACGTTGTCCCCACAATTGCGACTTGAAGCATGCAAAGCAAGCCTGCCGTAAGCGAGCCTCCAATCAACCCGTTCCACGTTTTCCCGTCACCGAGCATCCGATTTCCGTCTTTCAGGGTTCGCCCTCCGTCGATCGGCCAAGGACCGTAACCGGTTTTGGGGAGCCACTTGCCCCACATCATTGCGAACGTGTTGGCTATGAAACCTGGAAGGTATAGCCATAATGTCATCAATGCAAGAAGGAGAACACCCATATCCGTTGCTTCAGCAACTTCGCTCATATGCGCTTCTTGTCCTATCAAGCACATGAAGACTGTTGTCATCTTGCGGCTGAAGCGGTTGAATTATCAGCCCAACACAACACGGCATCGTATGGGTCGACGAGTACTCGTGGTTGGAGGAGGCGGGCGTGAACATGCCTTGTGTCGAGCACTCTCTGCGTCAACATCAATCAATGAAATTCACATCGCTCCCGGAAATGCGGGGACATTGCATTACGGCACAAACCACGATGTCGCTGCGTCAAACATTGAAGGTCTGCTGGCGTTGGCAGATCATCACGACATCGATTTCGTGGTTGTTGGCCCTGAGGCCCCGTTGTGCGATGGGCTCGCAGATCAACTCATTGCAATGAACATTCCATGTTTTGGACCTCAGCGTCTTCATGCTGAGTTGGAAGGATCGAAACTTTTTGCAAAGAAAGCGATGGATGCCGCAGGCGTTCCAACTGCCGAATACGATGTCATGGATGCAACAACCGATGTGGATTCCTGCCTCGATGCGCGGTCACACGAACCATGGGTGATTAAGCGCGATGTGCTCGCAGGAGGGAAAGGCGTTGTCGTTACCTCAAATCGCCAAGAAGCATTGGAATTTATTGACAAATCAATTCAGTCCGATGGCCATGTTTTGTTGGAGCGATTTCTGCCCGGGGAAGAAGCCAGCATGTTGGTGGTGATGGACAAATCTGGATACGTTTGTCTGCCGGCAAGCCAGGATCACAAGCGAGCATATGATGGTGATACTGGCCCGAATACCGGTGGCATGGGGGCTTATTGTCCAGCTCCTGTTATCACCGAAAGTATCCATGAAAAGGTCTTGCAACGAATCGTTCATCCAATGTTTACCCATTTGTCTTCCATGCATGTTCCTTATCGAGGTGTCTTGTACGTTGGCCTCATGATCGATGCAAAAGGCGATCCGTATGTAGTTGAGTTTAATGTACGATTTGGCGACCCGGAGTGTCAAGTGACGCTACCTCTCATTGAAGGAGACGTTGGTGAACTTCTGTTTGGTGCCAGCAACGACACCTTGGCGACCATGGATGTTTCTTTCAAAGATCAACATGCCCTTACCGTTGTTCTCGCATCGGAAGGCTACCCGCAGTCAGCCATCAAGGGCCGTAACATTCTCGGTGCAGATTCGTCTCAAGACACAGCAGCGACATGGATTAGCCATGCGGGTACTACTCATGATTCAATGGGTAATCTCGTCTCGTCAGGAGGGAGAGTATTGGCGGTAACTTCAATCGCAAATTCACTGGAGCAAGCGCGTGATTTATCCTACTTGAGACTTGCGAATATCGAGCTTCAAGGCTCGCATCACAGGACGGACATTGGATATCGTGCATTGTAACCTAAGAATTCAATGACGTCCCTCGATTTTCACCTCCTCTTCATCGTCATGGTTAAAAGAGGGTCGAAAGTGGGCAAAATGCTCCAGCCTCGCTGCTGTCGAGCAATCCTATGAGGGAAAAATATGGAAAAGGTATCAACGACCTCGCAACGCCCCGTTTTTGGCTGGCTTATTGCCCCACTTGCGGTGCTGGTTGCAACATTAGCAAACTACGTCGATGGGCTCATGTCGATCGACGTCGAATTGAACAGCGATATGATGACGCCAATCATCGTTACAGGTGTCGCCGGTCTACTGGCCGTCACGCCTCGCATCCTCCGTCAATTAGCTACCCTCCCAGAGTCGATTTCTCAAACACAAATCTCCCTCGCTATGTTTGTCCTCGCTCTTGTTGGTTCCGGTGTTGCCGAAACACAAACAGATGGATTTGTTGGCTTCACATTCTTCGCTGTTATGTTCGGTGGCTATCTCCTCGATACTCGTGAGCGCCATGAGTGGATGACCATGCTCGTGTTTGCGGGTGTAGGTGTTCACTCTGCCTTCGACATTACAGCCGCTGCAGCAGTTGTAGGATATTTGCCCGATTCCTATGAGTTTTCAGGGGGTCAAACATACGATGTGTCTACATTCCAAGAAACCGCTCTAGGCTTCGTCTTCTTCACATGGTTCACCGTTTTCCCTATCCTAGGACTTCTGGTGGCGGTCGCTGGACGTGGCTTCCTCAGCCCTGCGGGCGACAAGGGATGGTTTTCCTTCAGCACCGTTGAAGGTGGTTGGAACCGAAAGGCGCTTCCTTTGCAAATCGCTTTGTTCGTTTGGGCTGCCGCCCACATGGCAACAATCTGGCATTTTGATCAGGGATCGGTTGCAGACCGCCTACGTTTGGGAGGAATTGCCGGCATCGAAGCCAGCGGTTTCGTTGGTTACTACTCCGCACTCTTGACTGGAATCGTTGCTATCATCGTATCAGGCATGGTCGCAGAGCGCTGGTTTACCCGCGCCATGACCCTCTCGTCGTTGTGGGCTCTGTTCCTCATTGGCTCTTGGTACGAACAAGGGTTTTGGACGAACGAGACATTCGCGGAATCGTGGGCTCCGCTCATTTGGCTCGCCATTACGTTTTTCTTGGGTGTTGCCATATCGCTGATTGGAAACCACGAGAAATACGGCGGTTGGTCAAACCGTGAGGAGCACCGTCCAAGTGGAGCGCGCCAGTTCTGGAACGCTCACTGGGCCAGTCTCTTGACGGTCGTCGCCTTCCTCGTTGGATTTGTCATCCGAATTCAATGGTATGCTGTACCATCCATGCACTCCTTGGGCACAGACGGCTTCGACATGACCGGTGGTTCTGACCCTTGGTACATGAAGCGAGTTGTGGATTACATCCTTGCACAAAATGCTCACCTCATCGTCGACGCTGATCGATTTTATCCAGTTGGTGGTATCAACCCGCGTCCACCTTTGTTCTCTTGGAGCCTCGCTATCGGCGCTATGATTCTCCAGCCGTTCCTCGGTGACGATGCAGTATGGTGGAGCATGCTCGCTTTGCCTGCTGTTTACGGTGCTCTGACCATTTTGCCGGTTGCTTCAATCGCTCGAGATCACTTTGGAAAGGCAGCTGGTGTTATCGCTGCGTGGCTCATTGCCTTCATGCCCGCTCACGTAACTCACTCAACGTGGGGACTTGCAGACCACGATTCATTCGTTATGCTTTTCATTGTTCTCGGATTTATGTTCTACTTGCGTGCCGTCAAGTACGCTGGTTCAGAACGCTTGGTTCGAACCACTTCGATTCGACCACTTGATTTGCTTCGAGCAATGGGTGCTGTTGCTGAACAACGAAAGTACGCCATGTCGAATGCAGTCCTTGCAGGTGTGGCATTTGCTACAGCCAGTCTTGGCTGGAAAGGGTTCGTGGTAGGACCCGCAATCTTGTTCCTTGCATACGCTGCACAAGTAGCACTCAACATGTTCCGACGTCGTGACTCAACCATCTTGAGCACGTTGTTCTTGACGATGCTGTTGACCAATTTCTTGATTGCATTGCCATTCTATGCGCACCCACAACTGAATTTGGTGTTGGACGGAACCGGTCTTCAACCGTTCCTTTTCATCCTCTTGTTCACCGTTGTCATTATGCTCATCACAACTGGATTCCGTGACAAGCCTTGGTTGCTCGTTCTTGGAACACTTGCCGTGGGAGCAACCGTCTTCCTCGCTTCGCTCTACGTTCTGAAGCTTGCGAACCTCAGCAATGCGTGGGACGTTTTGTTCACAGGAAGTGGATACTTTACCAAGACCAAGATTTTCGGTACTGTCGCTGAAGCAAATGCGCCAGACCGCGGATACATGTTCGCAAGTTTCGGTCCAATTGTCTTCGTGTTTGCACTTGTCATTGGTCTCACATCGTTGTGGAGAACGTTTAGTCAACGCAGTCAGATTTCATTGGTCTTTGCAGTTTGGATGTTCACCGCTTCCTACATGTCCTGGACTGCGGCTCGTTTCCTCTTCAACGCCACCCCTGTTGTTGCTGTCATGGGAGCCGCAGGTATCGTTGGTTTCTGGAAGTGGGCTGAATGGGACAAACTTGTACGGAGTTGGCGACGTGCAGGAATTCGTACACCCTCAGATCGAATCGCTGGAGCACGCCGTGCTGTTTGGCGAACACCCTCGTTCTCTGCAGTTGTTCTGGTTCTTATCATGCTCTCAGGCCAACAACTCACGTACGGTCTCGACTCTGCAATTCCAAGCAACTCACCTGCTGAAGGCGACTTGGACGAATCGATTTACAACACAGTTCCTGACATCATGCGATGGGATGGACTTGGCGTCTCCGTACTTGACAGTCGTGACTATGAGGCATTCAACGGCCGTGCCTACATGGGCTCCTTCGGAAGTCCGTTCAACGGCCAATATTGGAACACCGCTCATGAATGGTTGGCCGAACAAGACAAGTATCACGATGGCGTCACAGACAAATCTGGATGCGATGAAGAAAACGGTATATGGATCAGCGAATCAAGTCTCTGTGAAATGAAGTTCAGCGACAAGCCTGCCTTTGTTTCTTGGTGGGACTATGGATTCCAAGCACTGAACACAGGTGAGCATCCGTCGGTTTCCGATAACTTCCAAAGTGGAATTCCTGCATCAGGTAACATGCTTCTCGCACGCAGCCAAACCGATTTGGTGGCTATGTTTATTCGACAACTTGCGTTTGCAGACGTTTCGTACAGCACCGCAAACACAGGCGAAAAGGCATTTACCTCAGCGTTTGAAAATACTCTCAAAAACCAAATGCACGACGATGCACAATTCAGTGAAATTGAGTTCATTATGAACCTCGAAAACAGAGATAGAGATGTCATGTCAGACTTTGTTGTTGCACATTCGTTTGAGGTCTTCAAGAACAAAGGTGACACATTCATGAGTCGCGGGTATCAACTCGACGCACACGGAATTCCTGACGAATCCGGCGGTCTGTATTACAGAGTTTGGGATGAGGGCGAAATGATTCCTTGTGAAAATCCAAGCGAAGATGTCTGTTTTAACGGAGATTACGTTACGGAATCTGCGGCCAACAGCACGTACAGGAACAACGCAGATGTCAGTGCTACAGAAACATTCGAAGTAACACACTACACCTTCGGCGATTACTGGTACACTGCTGATTTGGTCGACGAGTACGATTCAGTTTCCACAGGAATCCACCGCTCGAATGCTCAGATTGCACTTCTTGTTCAACTTCTCACGAACGGCTTTTCGGACAACGAGATCATTGACATGTATCACGCAATCATCGAACTTGAGGACATCTACAGTGTTCAAGATTACAACGGAGCTCCTGGTGAAACCATCGAGCGTGATCACGAAATCCGATACTTTGCAGTCGATGACAAACTCTACCCACGTGCAGGCCGCTACAATTCTGAGGCCGGTTACAACGGTGGTCGGCCACTGGGAATCTTCGGCGCACCGACCATCCTCTCAGGCCAAGATTACAACACCTTCACCAACGAGGTGTACGAGACCAAACGTGGCGACCAACCCGTCCGTGAAATGGACCGTGAAGCCGTTGATGAGGCAATGCTGAAGGATGTCTTGGATCAGCAATCAGGCGCAGAAATTGAACCACTCACCGTACAGGACATTCGTGTGGACCACCTCCCTGAATTCTTTGATACCATGCTGGCCCGCTCTTACATCGGATACGGTGCATCGACGCTTGGTGCCGATGCAGGTTCAACCAACCCACAACCGCGACAGCAATTGTCCCAGAATGCCCGAGGAACATCGTTCTTGCAACAAGCATATCCTCTTCCAGGCGCAATGATGAATCACTTTGTCATTGCAAACTGGTACGATCCTGCCCCAGATGCTCTTGCAATCGATGCAAATGCAAACGTCAAGATCATGAAATACTATTCCGGAGCTGAAATCTCTGGTACCGTCATGACTGAAGATGATGGATTGGGCTTGCCTAATGCTCGCATCTTGATCGAGCGTGACGCATTCTCAGGCGAAGGCGCTGAAGATCTAGACGAAGACACCTATTGGATTCCAATTGGAATGACAGACGCTGATGAAAACGGCGATTGGAGTTTCCTTGCACCAGCAGGAAAGATTCGTGTCTCAGCATTCGCTGGTGTCTTCGATGACACATTCGCAATTCAGGACATCCAGAGCGGCGAATTCGTGAATGGATTCAGCGATGTAATCACAGAATCCAACGAAGACCGTGAAATCTACGCAATCACTGCTGTTCTTGGTGAAGTTGCAAACATGACGTGGTTGGGAGAAACCACCATCAACGTCACCGGTGCACAAGCAGACCGTGATCCAACTGCCCCAGCAACGGCAGAAATGGATATCCACGTACAAAGTACGGGTGTCTCAGGGACAGTTAGTTGGACAGGCTTCGGTGATTTCGATGGTGAGCCACTCGTGGAGACCGATTTCATCCTCAGAAACATCTGGGCCATGACTGAGAACTACACGCTGACAACCACCAATGGTTCGTTTGACACCGATGAAACCCGTATCCTCCAAGGAACGGGTGAAGTGACCTTCTCCGATGCTGGAACCTTCACAAGCGAAGGAGTTGCCCTCGCCTACGATTTCACTGGTAACTTCACACGCGAAATATCCGATGCCCGTGTCTTCGCAGGAAACGGAACATGGATTGGTCAAGGAACCATTGAAGCGACGTGGATTCAACACGATAACGCCTCGCTCGACTGCGGTGCGAACTCAACCATGCCTGACAACGCAACACTCTGTTTAATCTCTGAAGGAACGAACTTCTCGACGTATCTCTTGGATGGCGAAGTAATGGCGAACGGTCGTTTGACTTCCGATGGCATCAGCACGCTGACCAAAGAACTTGATGGTGAGACCTTTGAGGGTACTGGTATCTTCGAAGGTGTGGGAACACTCAACGGCACAGGGCTGTTCATCGGCCCCGGCACATTCAGCGGTGAGATTGTAAGCCCAGGTTCCTTTTACCAAACCGGTTTGGTTCCTGGTGTCTACAACATGATTGCCGTCATGCCAAACGGTCGTGAAATCCTCTTACCTGACCCGGTTGATGTTGGTATTGAACCGACTTTCGATCTCGAAATGACCGTACCGGCTTCGCTTTTCGCTGACCAACTAACGACAATGGCTGGAGATTCGGTTCCGAATCAAGTCGTCCAATTGATTGATATTGCTCTTGGAGAAGACGAGATGATTCTGCTCACGTCCGATGAGGAGGGGAACGTAACCTACGGTCCGATTTCAGCAGGAGAGTACTATGTTCGAGTCGACATCGACGATGACGGATTCTTCGAAGTCAACCAGACCATGCAGGTCTTCGATGAGCCGATGAATTTCACGTTTGACATCGGCGTTCCGGAGATGTACGACCTCACCATCCAACTCAATGGCCCAGAAGGGTTTGATGTCGCTGGGCGTGAAGTTAACTTCACAGACCCACTCGGCCTTTTGCCGATTGAAGTTGTATCAGATGAAAACGGTGTTGTCATCGTTGAACTCCCCATTGGAGAATGGTCCATCAGCGACAACAGCGATGAAGAATACATCCTCATCGAAGAAGTACTGATTGAAGATTCAGACATGACGTTTGACTTCACCTACTCAACCTCCGTTTGGGTCAATGGTTCCGTCGATGCTCCAGACCTTGCTGGATTTACCTACGAGGAATGGCTAGCGCTCCCAGATGATGCAAAACTCTACGCCAATGCAAGTTCGGTACCTGTTGTCTTCCACGGCAACGAACTTGAATTCACAGCGGTTACCGATCAATTCGGTGAATTCAGTCAACGACTGCCTGCTGGAATGACGTTTAACCTAAACGCCCAAAGTTCTGTGTCAAGCTTTGCTGCCGGGTCGACTGTGATCGTAACAGAAGGGATGTCCGAACTGGAAGCCCTCACTCTAGAACCTACAGTTGGTGTAATCGGGTCGGTCTACCTCTTCGACAACGAAACCAGTTGGAACCAGGACATACCAACCTACGAACCAGTCGAGATTCACGCAACCGGTGAAGACGGTATCGTCTGGAAAACAGAAACCGACGGAGCAGGGACGTTCAACTTCGAACTCCTCAACGGAACATGGGCATTTAACATCCCTGCCGCTGAATACAATGCTAACTCGGTTACGGATTACTTGGTGAGCGTTCAAGACGGTTCGAATCCAGAGCCGGTACAATTGATCACAAACCCTGCGAACAGTACGGTTACACTCAATGTCTTTACCGACCTTGGAGACGGTGTGTTTGAAAATGGAACTGCGATTCGTCCAGATATCCAATTGATACCCGTTTCAGAAGTTGGTCAACAGGTGAACATCACCTCAGACGATTACACCGAAGATGGCATCGTTGAGGTTGTTCTTGGCCCCGGAATCTATGCGATTTCAACAAACAACTTGGAGGCCTCCGATGTGAATGCTTCTGATGCAAGCCTCGAAATTAGTGGTGTACTCGACATCATACCTGTTGGATTGACCGGTCCTGAGGAGGCTGTTCTTGTCCCAATCGTCGATGCGTGGCGAATGAACGGAACCATCGCTTGGTCAAATGGCTCAGCAATGCTTGACAACTTCTTGTTGTCGACACCCGACGGTTCTGATTACGTACCGATC
>DAPT01000006.1 GCA_002502215.1 Euryarchaeota archaeon UBA124 | reverse complement strand
AGGTCAAGTCGACCGCAACAAGCACGCCTGTTTTGACACTCTCGAACGGCGGAAAGTTGCTCATTGGTAAGTCAAGCGTTGCTACAGGTTCTCTCCAAGCAGTCTCTTCGACCTACCCTCTGAACATTGACGTTCAAGACGGTGTTCTCGAAGTTGATGGCGGAGTCATACGTGACCTCGCTCAAGACGCAACAACTGGCTCCGCTCTTTACATCGGTGCAGGTGCTTCCCTCGTCATGAAGAATTCAGGAACCATTTACGGTGCTTCGGCAAACTCCGATGAGATGGCAACCGTCAAGATTGATGGCGGAAGTGCAAACATCGACTCGTCCAGCATCATCAACGTTGGAAACACAGGAACAGCTCTCTGGGTTGAACAATCAAGTGGTTCGTTCAACAACGTCGCTGTCTCCAACGCTGCTGTCGGTATACAAGCCTACAACGGTGCTCCACAGATCGACGGATTCACTTCCACTGACAACACAGTTGGTGTGGACGTCTACGGTGGAATGAGCCTACCAACCATCTACCGCTCGACCTCCCTTTCAGGACAAAGCACAGGATGGGAAACCTACGCTGTTGACCTCAGTGCTTTCCTCGGATCGGGTGACTACCTACAAGTTGGAGCGAACTCCATCTACGGCGGTGGAAACGCTCACCCAACTTACAACTACGCTTCAAGCAAGTACTACATGCTCACCGACCGATGGAACATCGAAATAACCTACGATGATGGCTCTGGAGAAGTCTCCGAGAACATCACGACTCCAGACAAACTTGGATATTACCCGTATGGATCTGACGATCCTAAGTCAGGAAACGGAGCTGCCACATACGCTGGTGGTGAAGGTGGTGTCGCTTCATGGCACTGCAACCAATACGGATACTCTTGGGGACCTGGTTACAGTGGCTCCTTTGACGGATACCTGTATTACATGTGGCGTTTCTGGTCACAAGGACCTGGAACGAACCCCGGATATCCAGGCTACTACTACTACCCTGATCAATTCGGATTCCGATGGAGTGAAATCGATGAAGATACCAGCCCATCCTATGGAAGCTACCCATACCACTACTGGGGTTACTACTACAACAACTACCACGGTGGTCAAGGTGTCTACAAGCCACCTGAAGGATACGTTGGATACGGTGGTTACTACAACATTTGTCTTGACTACGCATATTCGTACTGGATGAACCCAGGCGAAGGTGCTCGAATGTCCTTCCCAGTCGTCGATATCTCTGATTCCTCGATTACGGGAGTAACAATGTACGTTGACGTATTGCACAACCGTGCAGACAACTACCAAGACCGTTTGGATCTGGTTGCCCGTGTTGGTAACGATCCAAGCGATCTCGGTGAATACGCTCGTGACAGCGGCACTGCGAACATCGAGAACGGTGTAATCACTGGCGCTGACACAGGTATCGCAATTGGTGGAAACTTTGCATCGGGTAACTTCGACAACATCGAAATTACATCACCAACCGACCAAGGAATCGAAATTGTTGGTGCTACAGCAGCATCGATGAACGATGTCGAGGTAAACGGTGGCGACTTCGGTATGCTCGTGTCCAGTTCTGGTTCAGGACAAATGGACTTGACAAACATCGACTTCGACGGCCAAAACAATGCTGGTATCTACTACGTCAAGGACTTTGGCGGTGAGTTAACTGGAACAATTGCCAACAGTGCCGGTGCTGCGTACCAATACGGTTCACAGACTCAGAAAGACGCCACATTCAACGGTGTAACGGTATCCGGCAACAACGTCGGTATTGAGACAGCAGGATCGGGTGATATCACAATCAGTGATTCAACCTTTGCGAACACCGTAAACGATATCGAGATTACTGGTACCAGTGAGGTTGACTTCATCGAAGGAACAATTGACACGACGAAGGTCGCAGTCACAGGTTCTGGTGGATTCGAACGCATGCGTGAATTGTCCATCAACCTGCAAGCAGACACCAATGCTGTCGTTGGTGCGAACGTTGTTCTCATGAATGCAGCCAAGACAATCACCGGAGCAGGTACAACGGACTCCAACGGTGACGCTGATGGTATTAAATTCCGAACACTCCGTGTTGACTCCACAGGAACCACCAACGACGACCTCGCAGGTTACCAAGCTGCTACGGTCGCCGAGATCGATTACACATCGACGAAGGGTGACTTCCGGTATGCGTTTGAGTCTCTATCGCTCAACGACGCATCAGGTAACTCTGGAAGCATCACACTTACAGACCGAATTAACGCTCGTGTTTGCTACAGTTTCAACAGTGCATCCTACAACGTGGTTGCCAATTGTGCTGGATATCTCAGTACAGGTGGTAGCCGTGACCTCTCTGACGGTAACGGTGGTACATACAAGGAGTATGGATACTACGGTGCTACCCCTGGAGACTTGTCTGGAAAGACCATCATGATGGACATTCCATTCTTCTACTTTGATGACAACGATCAGCACAACTGGAACAACACCCTTGTTCTTGTTACTGGTTCCTACAGTCAGTATGACACACAACGCTGGTATGCTGCAAGTGGAAGCAATGCTCCAGAATTGTACCTCCACGATTCGGAAGTTTACGGACTCGGTACCAACACCAACACTGGTCAACAAACCGGTCTTGAGTTGGGTTACATTTACGATTCAATGGACATCTCTATCAAGGATTCAACTCTGAACCCAATAGCAACCATCACCAGTGGAATGGCATACAACTCCAACTGGAACAGCTACGACTACGTGTCTGAGTGGCTAAGAATTGATAACGTAACCGTCTCACACTACAAAGGCTACAATGCTGGAAACGTTGCTACAGCGTCTACTGACATCTGTGTGCGATTGACCGGTTCAGATGGTTCGTACATCAAGGATAGCACATTCAACAACTGTGGTACAGGTGTATACATGACACGAAGTCCGTATGCATATGGACACAGTGCAAGTGAATATGGTGCAGACAACCTCACCATCGAAGGAAACGAATTCTTTGACGGTGGAGAGATTGGTGACATTTGGGTTGGCTCGAATGCGTACGTCGATGACCTTACCGTTACAGGCAACTGGTTCAACAGTACATCTGCTGAGGAAGGATTCCAAGCTTACGCTGGTAACAACAAACGGTTCACTGTAACTGACAACTACTTCAATGGCCCACAAACAGCGATTCAGATGATCGGAATTAACGATTACACAATCGACAACAACGAAATTATTGGAACCGCAGAGTCCGGTGAATCCGGTATCGAAACTGATGGTGGATACGGTGTCATCTCCAACAACTCATTGTTGGACGCTGACGGCGGAATCCGCATGGACGATGCGACAAGCCCACCGGCACCATCGACCTCGCTGTGCACCATCGCATCGAACGCGTACCGAACTTCAACCAGCTGTACCTTCACGGTCCCATCTGGTGTGACGGCTTACTTCGATCTCGAAACGGACAACTGGGGCTATGAAATCGGAATTGTAATCACCAAGCCTGATGGCACAACAGACACTTGGGCCGCTGGATCATTCGGATCGAATCAGATCTATGCACGATTAGCGTCTTACAACGTGGCTGGTCAGTACACTCTCGCTGTTAGTGACACATACGGTGACGGCGGTGCGAACATTGCTGTTTACTACGGTACCTCTACAGGAGGATATGAAGGACCAGTTGTTGAGAACAACACAATCAGCCTCAGTGCTGGCCGTGTTGCACCAAACGCAGTTGGATTCGACTTCAACGATTGTGACAAAGTGACAATCCAGAGCAGAGAAAACACTGTGACCATTGGTGACAACGCAATGATCCTCAACGGTTGTGGTGTTGTAGACGTTGATTCAACCTTGGTCGGAACAGGTGCCGCCTCCAGTATTGGTGTCTCCTCGCTCAACACAGGCGATGACATCGAATTTGATGGTACCTCAGTCGCAGGATACGCTTACGGTGTCTCCATCGATTCTGCTACCTTGCTCCTCTATGGAGACGCAGACATCGCAGGAACAACGGCTGGTGTATACGCAGACAGCGCAACGGTCACCGCAATTGGTGCATCCGTTGACGGTGGTACAACCGGTACAGGTCTCTACATGGTCGACGGTGACTACTCGTGGATCTACCCACTCGACGCTGCAGGAGACGTTGGTGTCTATGCTGAAAACACTGAGTTCCGATGGGACGGCGGTGTTTCAACGGCGACAACAGCACTCCATGCTGTTGAGTCAATTGGATCCGTTGAGAACCTGACATGGTCGGCTTCGACCACGCAAATCAATGCAGGCTCGAACGCATACGTTACCAGCATTGGTAACACGCTCGACGCCTCAAAGATTAGCATCGTCTCGTCTGCAACCATCGATGAAGCGAACTTGTTCAGCCTTGATGCAACGCACCTTGAGGGTGCTGCATCCGCCGTTGGTATGACCTTGGTCTCAACCGACGGAACCCGTGCTGCATACGTATCGCCTTCGTTCCAGCCAGACATTATGGCTGTGGATGGTGACAACTCAGATTGGATTGGTAACACACCATTGAACCCATCCGATGACGCTATGCCAGGATTGATCTCCGGAGACGGAACCAACGACTTCTACGTCACATACAGTGAGGGCGATGCGCTCTACATCGGTATGACAGGTGAAGATTTGACCAACAACGACCTCTTGATTTACCTTGACGTCGTTGCGGGCGGTTCCAACACTGGATACAACCTCAACGGAGCACACACACTACCGGTTCAAGCAGACTTCCTCTTCTGGGCTACAAGCGACTCCAACATGGACCTCTACTCCAATGGATTCCTTGGATGGGGCGCTAGCTCCTTGTCCACAGATGCTGTCGACGCTGACTTGGGAACAACAACCGCTGGTTTCTTTGAAATCGCTATCCCATTCAGCCGAATTGGTGGAACACCTGATGAAGTGAACATTGTTGCAGTCGTCCAAGACGGACAAGCCAACATCCAAACTGTTCACCCAACTCAGACCGTAACGACCGGTGTCCAAACACTTGCTGAGTACATCTCTCTCGAGACAACTCACGGTGACTTGGAAACAGGAAGCATCAGCGATGAAGTTCTTGTCTACCGTACCTACAAGGGTACCACCAGCGCAGGACCTGCAAAGGACTACGATGTGATGATCAAGACCAAGGCAGACTGTGCATATGACTGGGCAACTGTTGACGCTGTTTCGATGGCGACCAACCAAGAGCTCACCGTCGACATCAAGCGAGCATGTCCTGAAATCCAGGCTGCTCTCGCAGATGATGCAATTGACGAAGACAGTGAAGCATATGTCATCTCCTTGACCGACCTCGCTGACGATGTCCAAGATGAAGAGGCAACTCTCACATGGACTGTCACAGAAGGAACAACCGTTGCACACAGCAATGTATTGGTCGATTGGAACCAGAACGGTCAGACTGTTACCATCACACCGCTCGATGATCAATTCGGTACTGTTGAGTTCGAGTTCATTGTTACAGACAGCCACGGCTTGACTGACACAAAGAACATGACCTTGACCGTCAACAACATCAACGACAAGCCAGATATCTGTAACACAGAGCGTGCTGATTGTATGCCAGTCTTCGTCGATGACGGATCTTACACGAACATCGTTCCTGAAGGATTCGGCAGTGTATCCAAGTTCCTTGGAGACATCTCGAACGCAAGCAAGTCGTACATCCGTGATATGGACAACGAGCAGAGCCCTGTTCGACAAGTCTACACTTGGGGTGCATCCGTACCAACCGAATGTATCGCATTCGGCGTATCGGTCACCAACAATGAGTTGACGATTACAGAGAACACCGCAAACGAACTCGGTGGAACCTGTACGGTCACACTCACACTCAGTGATGATGGTGCAGAAAACCAAGACGCAGACCCATACACGGTTGACTTCTCAGTCAGCCCAGTGAACGACGCTCCAGTCGTCGTCGACTGGGACGTTACGTCCGGTGCAGTTGTTACTGCGGCAAACGGATCTACTCCAGTAGCTCCATGGTCCATCAGCCTCATGGAAGATGACACCAACGCAAACAACCTCACATACGACCTATCTGCGGTAAAGTACGACGTTGACCACAACGCTGCTGACTTGACATGGACTGTTGAATCAACCGACCAGTGTACCTACGAGAACTACTTCAGTACAGAGATTGTTGGAGACAACCTTGTATTCACACTCGTACCTGATGCAACAACCACTGCTAACGCTTGGGAAATTGACTACTTGAACAACAACGGTATCCATCAGATTGGACCAAGTGGATCGGACTTCTGTCAAATCCGCCTTGTCCTCAAGGATACATTGACTGCACCGAACTACGTACCGAACTACGACCAATCACTCATGCCGATTGCCAACTACCAACAAGGTGTAGCAACGCAAGAGATTGGTGTTCGTGTTGAGAACGTACGAGAACTCGTCGCTGACTACTTCCTCGATGACGTCGTCGGATTCGACTTCCAAGGCATCGACAACGTTCTCACAGGCACTTACGTGCCTGTTGAGGTTGACGTCGGAGCTGGTGGCGATCAAGGCCCATACACCTACGACCACATGTTGGCCGTAACCTTCCACACGAGTGGAGGCCATGGTGAAGCTGAGAACGTCATGTACGTCACACCACCAGAATGGGGTCAGACCATTACCATCCAAGAGTACGTCTACATCGTCGACAACGGCAATGGTGACACACCGTACATCTGGGTTGAGATGGATGTCCTCACCTGTCTCGATGAAGAGTGTGACATGTCGAAGGCACCTGCACAGCGGTTCCAGACCGATGATCCAACATCTCACATCAACTACGGTGGCGGTGTTGTTGGTGACCAATGGTCCAAGCCTGGTGCATACGGTGATGATGGATTGAAGGAGTCGCAACGCCGACCACTTCTCCAAGACAGTGACTGGTGTAACAACGTCATGTTCTCCGAGGCTTCCGCTGTCGGTAGTGACGCTGGAATCCCAACCGCCTGCAACCACGTGAACAAGCCGTCTGAGGACTTCCTCAGCAGTGGAGACAAACTTCCATCCGTTGTTCAACTCGGTGGCGGAATTGGATCTGTTCCATCGTTCGCACCAAGTCTCGTCGTCGTAGCCCTCGCTGGTTTCTTCGTCACTGCACTCGCAATGGCAAGTCGCCGTGAAGAGGAAGACGGAGAAGAAGAAGATACCCGACGCATCGTTGAAGACGAAATGGCTGTCAGCCCAGTTATTGCTACCATCTTGATGGTTGCTATCACTGTCGTCCTTTCCGGTGTTATCTACGTCTGGGCCTCTTCTCTCGCAGAGACCGGTAAGTTGGGCGTGCCTCGAGTCACCTTTGACATCGAGAACGAGAAACTTGGTACTGCAGAAGGATACTGGGCAATCACAGTTGATCAAACCGAAGCTGAGTTGGCTACAGCGGCTGTTACCATAACAGTCCTCTACACCAACACAGAGGGTGTTCGAACTTCATACGAAACGTTGCTCTCAAACACAAGCAATGTTTATGGATTCAATCCAGCGAACAGCGATGCGTTTGTAACCTTCGTTGACAAGGTCGAGGACCAAGGTAGCTTCAAGGAATCTACCTTCGGAATCGGTGACCAAATCTTCGTACGAACTCATGCCCCTGATGGTCAGTCGCTTACGGATGCAACAATCCGTATCACCTACCAACCAGGACCAGGCGAAGGGTCTGTCATCAAGACATACCAAGACCTTGAGTTCAACAAGATCGTCTGAAGTTCAGTTACGACTGAGAACAGTTGATGGGCCGGTGGCCTCACAGCCGCCGGCCCAATCTTCTGGTGCCAATGCGAATGCTTTCAAGCAGGAATTGCTAGGGTAGGACATGGTCAGCGTTTGCCGATGTGTTGTATTTGATTGCGATGGAGTCCTCGTTGACTCTGTAAGCTCTTGGAAAACATTGCACGATGGATTTGGAACGGACAACAGCAAGAATCTTTCACGATTTATTGCTGGTGAAATCTCCGATGTTGAATTCATGCGATCGGACATCGCTATGTGGAAAGCAATTCGAAACCCCATTCATGAAGATGAACTGTTTCGAATGTATTCTGGAATAGGCTTGATGAAAGGCGCTCGTGAAACAGTGCAACAACTACAAGATGCAGGCATCTATGTTGCAATTGTAAGCGCAGGTGTTGATCTCTTTGTTAGCAGCATAGCGGCTATGCTAAATGTTGACGATTGGATTGCAAATGGATTTGAGTTCGATAAAGATGGATACTTGTCCGATGATGGCGTCTGCCGTCTCCATGCCAGTGGAAAAGGCGATGTCATTAGCCGTCTGATTCAGATGCATGGGTTTGCGGCAGATGAAATCGTCTCCGTTGGAGATTCAGAAATGGACCTCTCCATGATGATCGACGGAAGCCACTTCATTGGATTTAACCCAAGTAGAGAATCCTCTCTCGAAGCATTTACCAAAGCAGATGTGCCTATTGTAACCGAAAGAGACCTATCGAGGATTCTTGATTACATTCATTTTCCTTCAAGCGAAGGGAATTGAAGTCGATTTGTGTGACTGAAGATTTACAATTGTCAGCATACACGGCTTTGGTTGGAAACCAAGCATCTTTTGGTACGAAGTTTGATCTTGCCAAGTAGAAGAACAGACCAGTGTTGTTCCCCTGAAATCCAAGCATGCATGGCCATGGACGTGACCAGTGACAAAGATGTCCGGTACCTCGCGAATGACAAGGCCATCTTCAAGTTCTGGTGATAACGGTGTTTTACCCCCCCATTGTGGGGCTAAATGTCGTCTTCTTAGCATCTGACGCATAGCTTCCACCGGTTCGGAATACGTTACCGTGCGTAGGCCTGCTACAAAATCATCGATCGACTTTCCATGGTATGAGAGCAAACGAACATCGTGAAGGGAAAAATCACAAGGATTCCCAACAAACGTGGTTTTGTTGTAATCTTGTTGAATATCCTTCTCAAAGGTAGGTTGAGGTTCAGCTGGCCGTACAGCATCGTGATTCCCTGGTAACATTATGCATTCGACCCAATCCGGCAACAACTCCAAAAGACGTGCAAATTCACTGTACTGCCCGAATAGATCTGGAATCGCGAGCTCTTTATCTTGGCCAGGGTAAATCCCTACTCCATCGACACAATCACCACTCAAAATTAGATATTTAATCGTCTTTGCAAGCGGATCGGTGTGGAACCATCGCACCATTTTGTGCCACTGTGCTTCAAGAAATGTCTTTGAGCCAACGTGAATATCTGATAGGAAAGCAACACTTACACCGACGTCTGCGCTTTTTTTGTCATGTCGATCTTTCATTGGGAAGAACAAGTCATCCACATAAAATATGTCGCCGGTTTGGGAGAACGAACCACTGACGCCAAGAACATCATCCGGCATCAACCCGGCTTCAACGACTTGTTCATGCATACGATCCCTGTCATCTCCTTGACGTATTGTTAACAAACAGTTCATCTCACCTGTTTCATCTTCAAGTCCAAACATCAAGTGTCCATTTTTTGTGTGGCGTGGGTCATTAACAAGACCAATTGCAACTGCGAGATTTTCATACCCTTGATACCGTTGATATTCGATGTTCAATCGCCCGATTTCTTGGGGTTTTCTTGGAAGTCTTGAATTTTTCACGATCATCTTACGTATGCTTTCCAAACGGTCATTAAAACATGCTTGAATGTGACCCATCTTTCCTTCTGTTGTGCTGTTGCCAGTGATGTCGTAATGAATGAGGATGTCATTATCAACATCGGTAGCCATCCCAGAGAAGTCTTTTTCACTCCAGTCAGGGAGATTGTTTCTGTATTGAATATTGACAGGCTCCGGTTCGTTTACTGGGGCGATTGTTCGACCAATAGGTTGACGAATTTTTTCAGCTTCATTTGAGGCTGAATTGCCGGCCAAATCAACCAGTTCATTGAGAACATCGATGGAAAGCATTCCTCTTTCAAATCCAATTTTTTCTCCTTGATCAAGTACTTTGAAGGGATTGCGAAGGGTGAGTAACCTTTCCTTGACACCGGTCGTAACAAGGATTCCTCGTTTCATCAATTCCTGCGAAATCATACCCCATTCCGCAGTCATGAATGACAATGGGAGGCGACCCTCCAAAAGGCTTCATGTTCATTCGTTTCCTGAGTCACCCGACCATTCAACGTCGGTTCCAAGATTGGCATCGGAGGGAATGCTCGATTTATCGGACCAAGATTGCGCTTGCCATTCCGCAGAACGAGCAGCAGCATCGGCTCTTTGGTTTCGAGCAATCTCTTCTAAGGCCCTCTTCCGGGCTTCTTCTTCACGCCTTTTTATTTCATTCTGAAGTGTTTGCTCAGCAAGTTCCATAGCTTGATCCCAATGTCGTATCGCAGTAAGGAGGGCGAAATGAACGAACCCTTCTTTGTTTTCTTGCCGGTTACCACCAATTTGGGTCGCTTCAGCAATTGCCCAAGTACGTGAAGCGATTCCGACGTAAACATATCCCACCTTTTTATTGGTGCCATCGTTGCTCGGCCCGGCGATTCCGGTTATGGATATTGCAATGTCAGCATTTGCTCTTGCGAGTGCTCCCTGTGCCATTTGGATTGCAACTTCTGCAGATACTGCACCTCGCTTTTCCAATGTTTTGTCATCGACATTCAATTCACGAATTTTCGCATCATTTGAGTATGTGACCCAGGATTGATTGAACCATTTACTCGCTCCAGCAATGTCGGTGAGTGTGCTCGCAAGCAATCCCCCAGTGCATGATTCTGCGATGGTGATGGTGTAACCATCCTTGAGACGGCGAACCAAACGGGCCGCAGCGGCTTGAGCCTCTTCGTCCATTGCTCCTTCGTGGATACGCATCCGTTTTGAGGTTATTGCATTGCCAAGCGTTTCAAATACGTCACCAACGACGGATAGTTGGGTCTGTGGTCTAGGGGTTTATGACGTCGCCCTTACAAGGCGAAGATCGAGGGTTCAATTCCCTCCGGACCCATTACCATATGTGTTCTTCAATTGACGATACGTCACATGATATGACCTTCGTAATCCCGCTTCTATGCTGGATTTCTTCAGCATTTTCATTTCCTGCAACAAGCAGTAAATGGACTGCACGACGCCACAAACCGTCATCAGGTTTTGATTTACGATGATCAACTGCAACCAACACGCCATCAAGTTCAGCAAACATCAGTGCTGAAAGCGCATGTTGGATGTCATCTTGGTCCAATAGAATCCATCTCGCCCCAGCCATCGTATCACGGACGTTTTCACCAAGTTCAGAGAAGCGAATGATTTTCATGCACTACACCATTTTGTATCGAAGCAATGCAACCACGCCACCGAATCCGAGAAGTTGCTCACCTGCATCGTGGTCCACTGAGCATTGGACAAGATTTCCCCCAATATCATCCAAGCCCCGTACCCAATCCTGAAGCAACTTGCCATCAAGTTCTGTTTGCTCATCCCGCAATAAATCGACTGCAACAAGTAATGTTTCAATCGCCCCCTCAGCCATTGCCCGAACAAGCGATTGTTCTCCATATGCAACGGCTCCATTTGAACTGATTCGCGTCCATACTTCCTCGAGCAATTGAATCTCTTTATGAATCGCATAATTTTCGAGGAAATCGTTTGCTAACCCTTCACGTATGACCTCATTTGCTCCTGCACGGCCAGCCATAGAGGTCCCAATCGATCGTAAATTACGATTCATATCGACTTCAAGAATAACGGATTTGAGTTTCTCTCTGGCATGCCCTGGTCCGCACAAGATCATAGGTAATTCTGTGCTGGTTGCGGCAAGAATCTCTTTACTCACCTGTTTTAGAAAAGACTGAGCGACTGTTTCACTGGTTCGCGCGTCACCACGCTTACCACCTCCGCGCATAGTCCAGGTTGCGCCCTCACGCAGTCCTCGAGGTGTGATTTCAAACAAAACAATCTCGTCGTTTTCAACAACAATGAGTGAAACATTGCTTTTGTTCCAGGAATCAACCGCATCTTTCAACAATGCATGGTCGAAACTCGGAAAGATGTCCGGTGTTGTCAATTCGATTTCGTCACCGACCTCAATCATATGTGTGTGATGGGATCCAATATCTATTGGTGCCTGCTCAATAATGCCATGGACCCTTAACGTATCAGAATAGGATTGGTACTCAGTTGTTTGAACTCTTAGTTCAATCCACATTCTTTTCCGCTCAGCTGCTTTTGCACGCAAGCCAGATTCAGCGGTTGTCGTGTCTCTACGCTCCCCAAGCATCGCCAGATGTCGACTTGGTGAAGCCAGCCGAGCAAGAACCCATAGGTCATCTTCAGATTCAATCCGAAGTTTCCAATGGTTCTCGGTCTGTTTGAGTATGCGCATCGATGTTCACCCGAAGACACCCTTCAGATTCCCGTCCACGTCCATATCCATATCGCTTGCTGCTGGTCGCTTTGGAAGACCCGGCATGGTCATCATCGAGCCAAGGATTGCGACCACAAATCCAGCACCAGCATTCAACCTGAACTCTCGAACAGGCAAATCAAATCCAGAGGGAGCACCAAGCAAACCAGCATCATGTGAGAATGAGTACTGTGTTTTTGCCATACATACAGGTAAACTACCGTATCCC
>DAPT01000003.1 GCA_002502215.1 Euryarchaeota archaeon UBA124 | reverse complement strand
GTATTCGAGCCTGCCTTCGACAAGGAGGGTTAAGTCGTAACAAGGTATCTGTAGGGGAACCTGCAGATGGATCACCTCCTAAGAAAAGCGAGGCTGGGGCTCCTAGAGCCCCAGTCTCCACCTTTTTTTGTTGCTGTTACAGTTTACTTTTTACACCGAAAGGAGTTTTGCTGCTCCAACTGCACCGGTCAAATCACCGTACTTGGAAATTGCAACAGGAACTGCTGTTCGCGCCTGTATGGCTTCAATCCAATCTTCGGAACTCGTCGTGATTCCTCCACTTAGGATAAATCGATCCGGCTTGAACTGTTCCAGCAAGTAATCGAGGACAGTCACCAACCGTTCTGACCAAGCATCCATCGACAGATTTTCTTCATTCATGGTTCGCACCGAAGCCCATTCTTCGAGAGAACAACCAAGATCAGGGTGAATCATTCGCCCAAACTCTGTTCCTGCACCCAAGTTCCCCTGTTTGAGCCATGCTGAACCAATCCCAGTTCCTAATGTGAGGCAAAGGATGTTCTCGACTTCCCATCTTTCCGTTTCTTGGGCCATTGCTAAGGCTGCAGCATCAGCATCGTTGCTAATGAGAACCCTGCCACCTGTTTTTCCAGCAAATTTTGCTGAAAGATTGTAGCCTTCCCACTTTGAATCAAGATTGGGTGCGTCGACAATAGTGCCCTCATCGACAAGACCTGGAAAACCAATTCCTACACCTCCGATGTGTTTCCAATCGATAATCACCTCCGAGATGATGTTTTCAATTGCGTCAGGAGTTTTTCCATTGACGTATTCTTTCGTAGAATGAGCAACAATGCGATTCGAATCGAAGAGGCAAAATTTGATCGAAGATCCTCCGATGTCAACCCCCAAAACAGGCTGCTTGGGATTCAACGAATCACTTCCGAATTGAATCCAACAATCGCTCTTTCATCGATTGACGAAACGTAAGAAGTCGAAGTTTTGGTGCATTCAAGTCCACCGTGATCGAAGCACCTCTATTGAAGTGAACCTCGTCCCAACCATCAGGAACGACATAACCTCGGTGCATGTCACTGAGGATTTGAGTTGGCAGGTTGGTCCAATCTACCCAAGACCAGGGCGCTTCTTTTCGCTGGCGATGACCAAGATCTCTCGCTAACACAAAATAATTCGAGTCAATATCGCCTTCGTTTACTGATGCTCGAACCTTCTCAAGGGTTTGCATGTCCAAGCTGTGGGAAAACCACGCACCTTGTCCAAGCCATGTTGAAAATATCAAGCCACTGCTTTGTTGCGTCGTGTCGTTTTCACCTCTTCGGACATGGTACTTGCTCGGGGCATATTGATGTGTATTTGCAATCAAGAGTTCATTCATTGCTGGGTCCGTTGTGTATCGGTTTCCTGATGTTGAATCAATGATTGCTCGCAATCTTGGAAGATTATTTTCTATGGCCCTTCCATTGAGTGCATCAGAAAAATCCTCTGCGAATGTTTCGAGCGTGGAGTCCATGTAGAATCCAACACTTCCGTTTGTATCCTCGCTCACAGGATGAGAATTTACACCCATGACTGGTGTATTTTCGTCAATGTTGTGCGATATTGAGGTGAGTGTTCCATCTCCACCGAGAACGATAACCAAATCACGTCCAATGAAATCAGCACGACGAACACGTTCCCTTGCTCTTAATTCGATTCGGAGTTGATGATTTGATTTCATTTCTTCAAGAATCGATTTGAGTTGTTCCAAACTCTGATCATGAATGGATTCAAAGTTTTTCTTATACACAACAAGCACATTGGTCATGACCTCTCCTCCACTCCGACCCAAGGTGTTGACCTTCTTGAAGAAGACCGATGATTCATAAATCCCCAAGTATAGCATAAGACATGGAAGAAAAAGAAGACTTCTGGGGAGAAGTGGAATCTGC
This sequence comes from Euryarchaeota archaeon UBA124, assembly GCA_002502215.1. Taxonomy (GTDB): domain Archaea; phylum Thermoplasmatota; class Poseidoniia; order Poseidoniales; family Poseidoniaceae; genus MGIIa-L2. The sequence continues at coordinate 18,189 of DAPT01000003.1, read as the reverse complement.
ACAACAAGAACCTGTACCCTCGGTCATGATTTCAGGCGAGCCTGAATCAATGACCGTACCACAACAAATGTACGGAACACAACAACAGATGATCTTGATGCAACAACCCTCATCAGCACCCAAAGTGATCGGGATTTTTGTCATCATATACGGCGCACTGAATGCATTATCGGGTTTGCTTGGCCTTTTTGGTGGAGCGTTGCTCTCTGGAGTTGAAACTGAATTGGGTGGAGATGGTTCCGCATCCTTGATGCTCATCATATTCTCTGCAATCACAATACTCTTTGGTATTGGTTTCATCATTTGTGGGACTCAAATCAATCAAAGGAAGAAGATGGGAATACAAATTGCTTGGATTCTCATTGTTATCTCCATGGTTCTCGGATTGCTTCAAACAGCATTCGTTCGAGTGGATTTGGAAGGAACAGGTATGAGTGAGAGCTTGTATTATGGAGCGCAAATTGGTGGACAGGTCGTCTGTAATGCAATTTGCGGACTTATTGTTGCCATACCGCTCATGGTCAACAACGCTATGATGGATGATTCCTCACTCTGGGGCTGAACCCTTGGGCGTTCTAAAAACCGGAACCTATGCCACTTACACGGAAGAATTGACCATCAACACCCCTGAACGCTATCAAATCGTTTGCATTACCAACGATGTTGAGCGAATCGTTCAAGAGAGTGGAATCGATGATGGATTGGTTCTCGTCAATCCAATGCATATTACAGCATCATGCTATGTGAACGACCTTGAATACGGGCTTCACCACGATATTATGTCTTGGCTCGAAAAGCTAGCACCTTTCCATGGGCAAGATGGCAAAAGTGGAGAGGAATATCGTCATCACAGGACCGGTGAAGACAACGGAGATGCCCATTTGAAACGACAACTCCTTGGTCAACAAGTCACAATGTCGGTGCAAAATGGACGCCTTCAACTCGGGACCTGGGAGCAGATTCACTACGCTGAATTTGACGGACAACGACCGAAGCGAATCCTCGTCAAAGTCGTCGGAGTCCTTGATGGAAAGTGAGTTACTAAAATAAACCACGATTAAGTGCACTGTTCATGAACATCAGTGACTTAGATCTTGACCGGGGTTTTTTCCAATTCACGTTGCCATATCGTTGGCAATATTGGATTGGCTGGGTCATTGGTATGATCATGATTCTCGCAGGAATTGTCACCAATCCGGCAATATCACTTGTGGGCCTGCTCTTTGTTGGCTTGTGCTCACCTGGTTCACTCGAGGCTGATCTACACAAAGTTCGCCAAGCAGCACCGAAACCAGAAGATTTGGAAAGAGAGGCACTTGAGAAGGGCTTCTCAATCGACTCATGGTGGATGGGACGGACCTCGTACACACCCACAACGGACCCAAGCGATTGGATTCTTCCTGCACCAGGCCCCGCAACATGGAATGAGAATCAATACGTGCCACATGGAGACGGAACACCCCTGCCTGAACATCCAGTGAATGTTGGAACACCTCGTCCAGCAACAATCTCTACCTATGGAATCATGATGTTACTCTTCGTTCTTGGTCTTTGCATCGGCGCTTGGTATGCAGTTGAGAACTCAACACCTGAGGAAGACCTCACATTCCTACCATATGTGGCACTTGGAGTGGGTGCTCTTTGGTCGATAATTGGCTACTTTAGGTACAAAATGCAGCGGCAAATGGCAGATACGCCAACCAGCCTCGTTCGTTCAGTCGCCGTGGGCAATCCCGAACTCGTCGGTCAAGTACGACCGTCGAACTCAGGCGTCCTTCGAGTTGTTGTCGACGGACATCCAAACAGAATCATTCCGAACTGTGTCAACTTTCATTGGTCGTATGAAGTCAAGATACGTGAGACGACGACCGACAGCGAAGGGAAAAAGCAAACGAGGGAATATTGGAGAACCATCAGAGAGGACAGTGGTGGGGTACCATTCATTCTTAACGATGGAACCGGAGGAATTCTCGTTAAGCCAACAACATTCAAGCGAACGGATATGGGGCAATATCTGAAACGCTGGGAATCCAACCATGCTGACTCCCTCAAGAAAGAACTCGGGATGGAATTTGCAGCCCGCCTCTTTACTGGAGGTAACGTAGTCAAACATCGTTGGACAGTTTACGCTCTTCGCGTTGGGAATCCAGTTTATCTCATTGGAACGACCAAAAGTCGGCCCCAACAAGACGTTCAAAATGAAGGACTCGACGGAACGCTTCAAAACACCTTGTTGGAGGTTGTTGGTGAAGATGCTCCAGGGGTTAAGGCAACACTTCAGCGAGGAACGGAATTGGCCAATCTTGGGAGGATGCGATCATCGTTTGAAGTCATGATGATTCCATTGTGTTTGACGCTTGGAGGCCTTGTTGTCACCTTGATAAACCTCTAAGCGTTAAGGCGCATCCTTCTTGACCCGAATTGGATTCGGAGATTCATGGCTGAAGATGTCGTATTGATCGGAGGGGCACGTACCCCATTTTGTGAATGGGTTGGAGGAAAGCGCGGCGATGGTAAACCTGGCGGACTTCTCAAAACGGTAAGCGCCCAAGATTTAGGCTCGATTGCGATAAAAGGAGCATTGGAGAAAACCAATACCTCACCTGACACGGTCGATCACGTTGTGATGGGTTACGCACTCCAAACATGCTCACAATCAATCTATGGCGCCCGACATGCCGGGCTTAACGCAGGTATCCCGCAGGAAGTCCCTATGCTTACTCTCTCACGAATATGTGGTTCTGGAATTCAATCCATCGTTACAGGCGCACAGATGATTATGCTGGACGAAGCCTCGACGGTCGTAGCAGGCGGAATGGAAAATCTTTCCCAAGCTCCGCATGTTCTTCGTGGAGCCCGAGATGGTTGGAAACTTGGACGTTCTCCTCCTGTTGAGGATTACATGATGACCAACCTCCAGGACATGACATGCGGCAAATTCATGGCACAAACAAGTGACGAAATCTGTGCACGAAAAGGCGTAACCCGAGAAGAGACGGATGCATTTGCAGCACGTTCTCATCAACGCACACTCGCATCCATCGAGAATGGTGTGTTTGAGGATGAAATCGTTGACGTTGTCATCAAGTCTCGTCGTGGTGAGAAGGTCATCACTGCAAAGGATGAAGATCACGTTGTTCGTGACACATCTGCTGAATCCTTATCGAAACTTCCAACGGCATTTGGCCCAGATTCACTTGTCACTGCAGGTAATGCATCAGGAATTGTTGATGGTGCAGCTGCAGTGGTCATCAAATCAGCTTCACAGGCTCAAGCAGACGGTGACACGCCACTTGCACGTATCCTCGGTTGGGGAATTGTAGGACTTGAACCGGCGATTATGGCGTATGGCCCTGTTCCAGCATCCAGAAAAGCATTGGAACGAACGGGCTTATCCATTGACGATATCGATCGCTGGGAAATTAACGAAGCATTTGCAGGACAAGCTGTTGCTTGTGTTAAAGAACTTGGGCTTGATGGAGACAAGGTGAATGTCAATGGAGGCGCAGTCGGTCTTGGACACCCTCTCGCTGCAACCGGAACTCGACTAACGCTGACCCTCGCTCATGAATTGAAACGATGTGGCGGAAAATACGGCATTGCAACAGCATGCATTGGTGGCGGTCAAGGCATTGCTATTGTTATCGAGGCAATCTGATTTGCATGACACTCCTCAATTTGTGGTCGCTTGGTCACTTCGTTCAATGGTCCATTCTGGGACGATTTTTTCTTCAAAATTGGTACGTTTTCTGTGCTTTATCCATAGGATGGGAGTTGCTCGAACTCGTCCTTCCGTATGAATTCGCAAAGGAAACTTGGGATAACAAGATTTCAGATGTCTTTGTAAACATCATTGGGTTCTGGCTTGGAAACAGAGTGCGTTACGATTCACTTGAACCAATGAACTGACCCTTGTGGAACGCACGGGGTAGAAGGGTGAGAGCAGGTATGCCAACAATCAGATGCAGAATATTGAGCATGATTGCCGCTTCGGTTGTTCCAGAGCCGAATGAGTATGTTCCGTAAGAAATGAGGAACAATACGCCACTTATCCTCCACCACTTGTCTGGATTGCTCGTCACCATCTTCAGTGAAGTATGCCAAACAGCAGTCATTGCACAAAATGAAACGGTGGCTACAAAACTTGCTACAGTGAACAGCATAGGAGGGAACATGATATCTGATTGACGCTCCCAAGGAGCCCAAGGTGTATCCATGCCAATACCAATCGTCATGATTCCCGTCCCAATTGTGGCCAAGACGCCGATCAAGAGCAACGTCTTCATCGAGGCTTTAATTGCCATAAGATGAGCATTAATCATGAATATCAATATTATGTCTTAGTACATAGGCACATGTTTTTCTTACCAAAGGTAGGCATATCTCACATGCTAGTGAACGAAACTCATTGATTGACGAACCCTATATATTCGCATTAAAATCAATTTGGAATTGTATTTAATCCTCGGAGTCCAAGCAAATATCATGCGTTATACATTGACCCGTTGGTTTCTCTCTCTACCAGGCAGTTGGTTGCTTCGAATGTCCGGCCAACCGCAAATGACTGCATCCGGCGGTAGGGTATTCGACCCCGCTGGGCAGTTTGTGGTCGTCAATGCCCTAAAACAGGGTATTTTCGCACTTGATGACACCAAATCTGCTGCAGAGCTGCGGGCAATTTGGAAGAACCAAATGAAGCCCTTTGAAAAGCGGCCCCTCCGAGGAATCCATCGCCAAGATAGAACCATCAACGTGGAAGGGGGCTCGATTACTGTCGCAGAATTTCGGCCCAAGGCCGTTCAGCCGGGCGGCCCCGCAGTTGTCTATTTTCACGGAGGAGGGTACTCATCGATGGGTATTGATTCCTGTCGTAGTCTGTGTGAATATTTTGCCAAGGAACTCAACGCTAAGGTATACGCTGTGGGTTACCGCCTTGCTCCGGAGTATCCGTATCCTACTCAACTCAACGACGCAAATATGGCCCTTGATTGGGTTCGAGCCAATGCTTCAGAGTTAGAAATTGATACTGAGCGGATTTCAGTGGCTGGTGACAGCGCAGGTGGGAACCTGACCGCAGTACTTTGTCTGAAGCGACGAGACAATGGAGAATGGTTGCCAAAGGCTCAACTCATGGTCTACCCATTCATTGACTACACCTTTTCTCACCCATCCATTGAGGAATTGGGAGATGGTCACATCATCACCAAAACCCATCTTGAGTGGTTCAAATCCAATCTTCTACAGGACGAGTCGCTTGAAAAAGATCCTTACGTATCGCCTTTGTTCGCACCCAACCTGTCAGGATTGCCACCTGCGATTGTCATCACGGCTGGCTTTGATCTTTTGCGTGACGAAGCCAAAGCATATGCTGACCGGCTATCGGCGGATGGGGTTGTGACTCAATACAAGGAATTCATGACCGAGGGCCATGGCTTCATGTATGCTGATACGACAGCTTCCGTTCGCGCTGCCAACGCGTCCATTGTTGCAATGTTTAAGCCGCTGCTCTGAACGATTTGAGTCGTAGATACGAATCAAAAATATTTCAGTTGTTCATATCGAAACTATACCAAAAAATCAATTAAATACAGTCCTTGACAAAACACATGTCATCTTACGTGTGGGGCGCAGGTGATTTCTACAAAGATGCATTTAGTTCTGAGGCATTTTTTGGTTTCCGAATACTCATTGCGTGGGCGTCTATTCTAATTCTGCTGTGGTGTCTGGGTCTTAGTGCTCTTATTTGGCGGGCTAGGAAGAAGGGTTACGAGAACAATTTCATGTCGGTTCTTTTGGTTTGTGAGGGCATTAAAGCGACCTTTTTGTTGTCATCAGGTATTTTGTATATACGGAAATATGAGGCACTCCAGGATGTGCTTTGGATCTGGACAATTGATGTATTTTTCACAGCACACGTTATTTCCATACTCATGTATTTTTGTATACCCATTTATTATCGTCTGAAACGACTTAGCTTCTTGCATAGAGACAGTTTCAAGAAACACGCATGGTACCTTACGGTAATTCTTGGAATTGTGTTTTGGTTGCTCATTCGGACCACCCCTGCATTCGACATCAGTGATGCAAGTTGGATTACCTGTCAAGAGGGCGATCCACAAGCTGAACTGCATACTTGGTTTGGTGAAGAGCAAGAATGGATGCGTGATGTTGTGGATGAAGTTGGTCCATGTACGCAAGACTTTGAAACTACAATCGTAACCCAACCAGACGGAGCGTGGGCAATTGTTGTATTGTCTCCTCTCGCCTCTTTGATGGCATTGTTGTTGATACGCTCATCGATACGATCGCATTTGGAAGGTGAAAATCCGGACATAAGCAGCAGCCTCACATCCCGTTCGTTGTACATTGGTTTCCTCGGTAAAGTCATCTCATTCTTCTTGTATGTTGTATTGTTGACCATCCTCACAATAATGCACGGTGAGCAAGTCACCTTCATCAACGAAACAATTTGGAGATATGGAGAGTCAAGTTCTTTTGACCGTTTCAAACTGTTCTTGTGGATTTTCAGTTTCGTGATTACCCCGATAGGTATTGCATTTGAATGCATGATGTTCGTCCACGCCACTCTCAAAGACACCGTATTTGGTATCGACAACAACCTGAGAAAAACATTCAGAACTGCAGTATTTACTGGTATTGGTCTGGTTGCGTTTATTATTGGTAGTGAGGCAATGGAGAGCATTGTTGGTTATGGAATGGCCGGCGGTGTCCTTGTCGGTCTCACGTTACTGATGATTCGAAAACCAATCCTTTCTGTCATTGACACGATTTCTGGTCGATTCATTCCTTCCAGCCATACTCCGGAAGAGGCAGCTTATTTGGATGCGTACGCAACGGCAATGGAAGACATGATCATCACCCCCGAGGAAAGAAAATTACTCAACACGATTGCATCGACGTATGGTCTCAGTGACAAGATTGTGAAACAGTTAGAAACTGAATATGATACTGAATTGGGTGAGGATTGATTGAGTCTCTTCACAAGAGAGCAAAGAGATGTCCTAGACGGTAGCATCTCTAGGATTCGCAATAAAAACAGATTTATATTGAAACTTTGAGTGCTTAATATGCTCGATGAGGACTTTATCCATGCTCAAAAAAGGGTGGAGGATTCCTACCAGCGCATGGACAACGAGACCATTAGAAAGGTCTACGCTTATTACAAGCAGGCTACCGAGGGTGACATTTCGGGGAAAAGACCCAGTGTTCTCCGAATCAGGGATAGAATAAAATTTGATGCTTGGTCTTCCATCTCGGGAATGAGCAAGGATGAAGCAAAGGTCGCCTACATCGACCTGGTAAATCGACTGGAATTGAATGCATTTGAGGTATCTTGTGACATGAGGGAACAGCAGGCGATCTCAGAGCAATCCAGTGAAAGATAACTACCGGTAATGACTCACAAATTCGAAGCATTGGATGACTGATTTGAGATTTGTTTGGTTAAGCCATTCAAATAATACAATGACATAATAACTATTTAACATAAAATTCTGCAATAGACATGGGTCATGTCGGCGACATCGTACCATACTACCTGCGACAGATTGGTGACATCAACCTCTTCAACGGGCAAACGGTCGGACTCAGCATCGTTCACGCTGGGCTTTCTCTTGTGACATGTTTGATTCTCCTCGCTCTTGCATCGTTAACGATTCGAGCGCGACCGGAGCGACCAGAAAACCGATTCATGTTTGTGCTACTGGTCGCAGAGGCGTATCGAGTTATGGTCGCCTGGTACAACATCTATCCGTTCGAAGGGAGCCCTGAATTTATCGAATTTGTCCAATATTTCCGCATTGGTTGGTACATCTGCGGATTGACATGTGTCATGATGTACGTCTGCACGGTTTCGTTTTACCCAATAAAGGGACTGGAATTCATGACAAAACCAATTATCAAAAACAATCTCTGGTGGGCTATTCCTTCGATAGCGACACTGGTATTTACTTCCTTGATTCTTCTCTCCCCAAATGGAACCGTTGATGTCATTGGCGGTGCATACCACGTGTACTGTGCAGAAGGAACGGTATCGCAGCCCGCTGAAATCATCAGTTCAAATGGCTCTCCAGATTTGGTCGGTGTTTGTGAGGATTATGCGCCATACGTTTACATGGTTCCAGGCAATTCCACCGCTGGGCAACTTCTGTTGGTTCTACCGGTGTTCTCAGCGTTCTTCGCCATGATTTTTATGCGTAAATCGTGGAAATCTCTGGCCCAAGATCCTGAGACGGAGAATCAGGCCATTGAGGCTCGATCACTCTTCATTGGTTTTGCAGGAAAGGCCATTATCAAAGGTGCGATGACGGTAGGAATCATATCCATGGTAATCATCTTCGGGGATTGGAATTTAGCCGATGTTGGAACCGTTAAGCAAGAATACGGTGAACAAGCATTGACGATTTATGTTTTCATTCTCTATGGATTCCTTTTCAGTATTCTTCTCACAGGCATGCTGGAAGGCTTTATGTTCACGTATGGCATATTGAAGAATGAAATCCTTGGCATTGATGAAACGTTGCGAAAAACATTCAGCACCGCAATATTCGCCACCCTTGGTGGCGTTTCCCTTCTCGTCGCTTCCGAGATAATGGAAGAAATTCTTGGAGGAGGCGGACTCATCGGAGCGGTGGTTGTAGGTCTACCACTTATCGTCCTGAGAAAACCAATTTTTGCAGCCATCAATAGTTTCTCGACGGTTTTGATGCCTGAAGCGTTTACAAAAGCAGAATTATCGTACATTGAGGCCTACGAAATAGCCATGGAGGATAGGATAATCACTGACGAAGAACGGAAATTCCTCAAGCTATCTGCCAAAACACTTGGACTGGACCAAGATAGGATCGATTACATTGAATCCTGGTATAGTTCAAATCTTGAGGATGAAGAAGAGTAGACCCCCTTCCTTGACCTTTCTCTGTCCATGTGGATAATTTTTAATCGGTTCTCAAAGGAATTTTGAGTCGTAATGCACTTCCAACTTTCTTGGAATTATTTCTTTTTCAATGAGCGCTCGTATGGCTGCAGTTTCCATGCGAGCACCTCGAATTGTGGTTACGAAAGGAATGTTCAATTCAACAGCAAGTCGTCGCATCATGTTTCCATCGCGAACCGCACCACCTGAGATTGTTGGAACATTGACAATGAAGGAAATATCGCCCCTTCGCATGAGGTCGAGTGCATCAGGGTGTTTCCTCTCATTGATTCTGTAGGCAGTTGTAACTTCGACATTTGAACTGCGAAGAACATCAGCGGTCCCTGGTGTGGCATAGAGTGTGAATCCAAGGTCAAACAATTCTTCTGCAACTGGGATAAGGGCTTCTTTGTCTTCATTGCGTACTGTCAGGTACACTCCACCAGCACTCGCAACAGGGACTTCGGTCGCAAGCCTTGCCTTGAGATAGGCAATGTCGGCTGAGGTGTCAGACCCATAGACTTCACCAGTCGATTTCATTTCAGGACCTGGTGCAGGATCCAATCCTCTGAGTTTGATGAACGGGAAGACAGGTGCCTTTACACAGATTTGGCCTGACGTACGTTTTGGAATTGTTTGTTTCGACAGTGGAATTCCAATGGTTACGTTTGCAGCAATCTTTGCGAGTGGTAATCCAGAAGATTTTGCTACGAACGGTACTGTTCGAGATGAACGGGGGTTGACTTCAAGGACATACAAGTCATCACCTTGAATTGCAAATTGGATGTTGAAGCAGCCTTTTATTTTCAGACCGAGCCCTATGATTTTTGTCTGCTCTGCAACCTTAGTAAGCATATCTTCACTAATATTCTGTGCGGGAATGAAGCACGTTGAGTCTCCAGAGTGGATACCTGCTTCCTCAAGGTGTTCCATGATTGCTCCAACCAACACGTCCTCCCCATCGCTCGCAGCATCAACATCCAATTCTGTTGCATGTCCCAAATACTCATCGACCAAGAGTGGTTTATCTGGAGCAAGATACGCTTCTTTTAGGTAGGCTTCCAACTGGGCCTCATTCGAGAGAATTTCCATTCCGCGCCCGCCAAGAACATAGGATGGACGTATCAAAACAGGGAACCCAATGTGATCGACCGCTTTACGAATATCATCGGCTGAGGTACCTGTTGATCCATTCGGCATACGCAATCCGTTTTTCTTTGCGAATGCTTCGAATCGCTCACGATCACTCGCTTCATCAATCCCATCCACACTTGTTCCAAGAATTTGCACTTCTGCTCCTTTGCCTGCGAGGTGTTTCAGACGTTGTTCAATTGGCTGAGCTAAATTGATTGCAGTTTGTCCACCGAATTGCAAAAGGATTCCATGTGCTTTTTCTCTAAGGAGAATTTCTGAAACACATTCAGATGTGAGTGGATCGAAGTACAACCGATCGGATGTATCGAAGTCCGTAGAGACAGTCTCAGGATTGTTGTTGATGAGAACAGCATCCATGCCAGCAGAGCGAATGGCCATTACTGCGTGAACACATCCATAATCGAATTCAATACCCTGTCCGATTCGTATGGGTCCTGAACCAATGGCAACCATGCGCTGCTTGTTTCGCTTCGCTAGGTCTGGTACATGATCGATGCCATCGTCCTGGTATGGTTCGTAAGTCGAATAGTAGTACGGTGTTTTTGCTGCAAATTCAGCAGCACAGGAATCAACCATTCTGTATCGTGGGTGAACGTTCAACTCATGGCGTCGAAGCATTACATTCTCTTCGTTGCAATGATCAGGCAATGCTTTCCAGCCAGTGGGTTTGAAACCATTGAGCGCGTCTGCAATGTGAGCATCACTGAATCCATGTGACTTGTATCGAATGATTGTGTTGTAATCCATGGAGGAAGGTTGTATGTTCATATCTACAAGGTCAGATTCCATTTGAGCAATGTGCTCAAAGCGTTGTAAGAACCAGCGTGTAATTCTTGTAATCTCGTGAACTTTTTCTATGCTCCATCCTCTCCGGAATGCTTCCAAGAGGGCGCCCAAACGGCGGTCAGTTGCAATTCGAAGCCAATCCACAAGTACACTATCTGGGAGTTGTTCATGTGCTCGTTCAGCCATGCCCTCTCCTTCGGATTCATCTGCCCTTGTCAACGGACGGGGGTAAGGACATCCTTGTTCCAAGGATGCCCATGCCTTGAGGAACGCTTCCTCGAAATTTCGACCAATTGCCATTACTTCACCGGTCGATTTCATCGAGGTTCCAAGGGTTCTGTCAGCGGTTCGGAATTTATCAAATGGCCATCTGGGTATCTTGACAACAACATAGTCAAGGGTCGGTTCGAATGCTGCTGTGGTTCCCTCTCCAGTGATGGGATTTGGTAACTCATCGAGTGTGTATCCTACTGCAATTTTTGCAGCCATGCGAGCAATAGGATATCCGGTTGCTTTTGAAGCAAGGGCTGACGATCGACTTACACGTGGGTTGACCTCGATGACACGTATCTCTCCAGTGAATTGATTGAATGCGAATTGCACGTTGCAACCACCTTTGATGTTTAATTCACGAATCAATGCGAGAGCTTTGTCTCGAAGTTCCTGGTGGTCAGCATCGGAAAACGATTGAAGCGGGGCTACAACAACGGATTCTCCCGTATGTACGCCCATTGGGTCGATGTTTTCCATCGTACAGACAATGGTTGCATTGTCCGCAGTATCTCGCATGACTTCATACTCCAATTCTTGCCATCCGAGAATCGATTCTTCGATAAGGACTTGATTGATTCTTGAGTTTCGAAGGCCAAGAGTTGCAATTTCAACAAGTTGACCCATGTCAAATGCCGTTCCGCCACCAAGGCCGCCGAGTGTAAAAGCCGGACGGATAAGTATTGGCCACGATCCAAGTTCTTCTGCAGCCTTGATCACTTCCTCCATGGAATTGCAAGCAATTGCCTGAGAAATTGGTAAGTCAATTGACTCACATACTTGGTTGAACAATTCCCGGTCTTCGGCTTTGTCGATTGCATCAAGGTCTGAACCAATCAATTCGACACCGAGGCGTTCTAACGTACCATCATGAGACAATTCACTCGCAATGTTGAGTGCAGTTTGGCCACCCATTCCGGCGAGGAGAGCATCGGGCTTCTCAATTTCGAGGATTTTTCGAACGGTGTCGGGCAAGAGTGGTTCAATGTAGACACGGTCTGCCATCTCGGGGTCGTTTTGGATTGTTGCCGGGTTTGAATTAACGAGAATAACTTCGTAACCGTCTTCACGCAGAGCCCGAACGGCTTGAGAGCCCGAAAAATCGAATTCAGCGGCTTGACCAATCTTTATCGGCCCAGAGCCAAGAACTAGAATGGTGCTCAAGTCATCTCTTCTTGGCATCAAACATCACCTCGACGGTGACTGTCTACAAGTTCCCTGAATCGATTGAACAATGGTTCTGCATCATGTGGTCCAGGACATGCTTCAGGATGGAATTGAACTGTAAAGCAAGGACGATTAAGGACATCGAGTCCTTCCACAGTTTTGTCGTTCGCATTGATGTAACGCACTTCGACGTCATAACCGTGTAAGTTTTCGCTTTCTGGTGAAGTTGCTCCGCTAGGGTGTGCTGCGAGCATACCATTTTGTGGATCGGCCACCGCGAAACCGTGATTTTGGGATGTAATCCAAACGCGTTTTGTTTTCAAATCGACAACGGGCTGGTTCGCTCCACGATGCCCATATCGCATTTTGTAGGTTTTGAGACCTGATGCAAGCCCCATGAGCTGATGGCCAAGGCAAATTCCCATGACGGGGAGACCTGATGCCACTGCCTTTGCCAATGTGTGGCGCGCTGTGGTCGCTTTCCCGGGATGAGCTGGGTCTCCAGGTCCATTGGAGCAAAAAAGAGCCTCTATCGCATAGCCTTGCAGCGTATCGAATTCAATGTCAGGTGGGCACCAAACCACTTCGAATCGTTGACAAAGATTTCGTAGGATGTTGTACTTTACTCCGCAATCCAACGCACCTATACGTGGGAGCGGTTGTCCCAAATCATCCGTAGCACCTGGATTCAGGACGATGGGCTCATCGATGGACACAAGGTCGACCAAATCGTCAAGCTCGGGTGAGGTCATCACCTCCAACCGCTTCAGCATCTCTTGCTCTCTCTCCTTCGGACCAAAGATGCAGAGGACTGTACCCAACTCTCGTACGCGTTTTGTAATCGCCCGAGTGTCAATGTTCTCAATTCCCGGTACGCCGTGTGCTTGCAAGAGTTCGGAGACGGTTCCAATGGAATCACGATGGTCAGGGTCTTGCATTGCATGACGGACAACCACGCCTTTGGGCCAAACGGCTTTTGATTCTGATTTTCCTCCATGGATACCATAATTTCCAATCAGGGGATAGGTGAACGTAAGAATCTGCCCTGCCCATGAAGGATCTGTGAGTGATTCTTGGTATCCCATCATTCCAGTGGTAAAAACAAGTTCACCTTCCCCAAACCCTTCAGCACCGAAAAGAGTGCCTTCAAAACGACCACCATCTGCGAGCAGGAGGATTCCTTCACCACTCGCTCGTTGCGGTAGACTTGACTTATGAAACAGAGCGTCTGCGGCATCTGGAAATTCAGGTGCTTTTGAGACACCGTGATTGTGTCGACCCGGGGCGAATCCGGAAGGGCTGCTACCGACCATCGACATCAGAGGTATTCCATGTAGGCCATCCATAATGATTGGGGATGGTTTTCGATGGAACCATGGTCTTCATTTGGTGTCAGTAACGTCTTTTCCAGTGTTGCTTGGATTGATAATCAATTCTCCGCCATCCAGTATTCTTTCAGCTGAGCCAGACCCATACCAACCATCCAAGAACAATGCAAGGGCAGCAACCTCAGAATGCGGTTGATTGCCAACTGCGAGGTTGTACTGCGAGATTTGAAAGACTTCAGAAGGCACCTTGGCCCCACCGACAACAACGACCAGCGGGCGGTCTCTACGAATGGTAGGTGTAACACTCCGATAGGATGCACCGTACATCGTCAAATGAACTGCAATTCCGGGAGGGTTCCCATCAATACCATCACCAACAAATTTTCTCAACCAAGCCATTGGACTCTTCACATGTTCGACAACCATATCGCCTCCAAAGCGTTGATTGACAGATTCAATGTTTTCTGCTAGACGTTCATCGTCATCACCTGAAAAAAGAAAACGATTAGCACCAAGTGCTCTGGCAACCAAAGCGAGGTGAGTGGTAATTCGGGGGTCCCGACCGAGACGATATCCAAGTCGAAGGATAATGACATCATGGCCGGCCATAACTACGCCTCGAGGGTTGTATTGATGAATTGAGAGGTATCATTCCATGGTAGCATTTTCATCGTGCTCACCTGGAGGTGTAAGCACGATGTCTTCGTTTGCTTCGAGAAAACGACGCAACCACAACAGGAGGTATGCATCAACGATGAGATGACCTCCGAAAACGGTACCTGCTCCAACCAACGCAAGACGAGCACTGCGCCATAGGCCCGTGTTAACTTCGATTGAATCGGACATGAACGCGGTGACAATTGGTTCACCTACATACAAGAGAACCATGATGATCATGACTCCTGAAATAAGGGATGGAACAAGTGAACCCATCTCTCGGCCAAAGTCACCAAATGCAGAATGAAGGAACGACAGCGCCATTACCGCAAGTGCAACCTGGTTGAAGTTCAATGCAAAGAATTTGGAAACTCCGACTCCAAGGTCATCCGAAGACGAATTGCTGATTAGAAGCCACCAGAAGAGCAAAGACACCGTGACAATGCCTGCTCCAAGTTTCGCTCTGCTGGAAAGCATGTTGAAAATCGCAGGTTTATCGTAAATATCGAGGCGAAGCGCTACTCGCTCAGCAAGTTCAAGCGACGCTTCACTGACTCCTAACTCCGTCGTCGATGGGCTCGAACCACTGGTTGAATGGTTGCCTTCAATCTCCGACATGCAAAACCCTTGGGTATGAGGCCTTATCAATCCATCCTTACTGCAACTGGTCATGGCTGACGCATTGGCACCTTTTTCGTTCCGCCGTCGCGCAGGGCCTCCAGGTCTTATGGGCATCCTCAACGTCACGCCCGATTCCTTTCACGGGGCTTCTCGTAAAACCAGTCACTCAGACGCAATGAGCACCGGCCTTGGAATGATTAGGGAAGGGGCTTCAATCATCGATATCGGTGGTGAGAGTACTCGACCAGGTTCAGAAGAAGTTTCTATAGAAAAAGAACTTGAACGAGTAATTCCGGTTATATCTGGCCTACGAACCGACTCTCCAGGTACCCCAATATCAATTGATACTCGAAATCACGAGGTCGCTCGGCAAGCTTTGGATGCTGGAGCGACCATCATCAACGATGTCTCAGGACTTAGATCACAAGAAATGGTGGACTTGGTGTTGGACCGCAAGGTTCCAGTCTGCATTATGCACATGCTTGGCGAGCCAAAGACCATGCAGCACAATCCATCGTATGGCAATGTATTGCTGGAAGTCTCTCATCAACTCCTCACGACTGCAGAATACTTGGTTGCTGCAGGGTTGGAACCGAGTAAAATATGTCTCGATCCCGGTATTGGCTTCGGTAAGACCCTCGAACACAACATCGATCTACTGAACGGCTGGGAAATATTTCGCGGGGAACACGATTTTTCAATTCTTTGGGGCGTTTCTCGAAAATCAATGATTGGCCAATTGACAGGCCACTCCTCCACGGACGATCGATTGTATGGTACGCTAGGTGTAGCAGCACATGCTCAGCATGTTGGAATTGATTGGTTAAGAGTTCATGACGTACAAGCACATACTGACTTACTTGGTGTTATGCAGAAACTTGGTTAGGTGATTCCTCCGCCAATGAATCCAGCGGCTGCAAACCATGCACCGAGCATGCTTCCTAAGTTCGTCAGGGCCGTGACCAGTAAAACTCGACCTGCACGATTGCTCCAGAAACCACCAATAGTTGTTCCTTTGAGGAACAATTGCAAATCTTCTGCCGTCGGTTCAGATATTCGAAGTTGAACGTAACCAGCGAACCAACCTGCTGCTAAGGCAGGATTCAATGACGTGATTGGACTTGCCAGTGCAGCAGTCAGTATTGCCAAAGGGTGACCCCGTGCTAAGATACAACCAACTGCGGCAAAGATTGCATTGAACAGGGTCCATATTGTCAACATCCTCACAACATCAACATCATCGTTGTTGAACAGTGCAAATCCAACAAGTCCCATAACAATTAATGGAATCGCAAATGGCAAAGTCTTGCCAACAATTCCCTTCCGAGGGACCGAGGATATTCTTTCCATGTCTTCAGTAGGAAGTGGGGTGTAAGGTGAAAGTGCTTTTTCAATCCCTCGGAGGTGACCTGCTCCGACGACGACGAGCATTTTCTCTTCCGTTTTTGCCTGCATAATTTTCTCTGCAATGAATTGATCTCGCTCATCGATGAGAGCTTCTCCCGCACCCGGTGAGAATTGCTTCAATTCATCCATCATAGAGGACAGCAAGTCCGAATCTGACAACAAATCATCGAGGTCTATCTCTTCTTCATCCTCTTCCTCAACAAAAAGCGACATAAGTAAACGAAAGCGTTCTCTCCACTTCATTTTTTTCCAAGCCCTACGCATGGTGACTTGTATGTCTCGATCGACCAATGCAACCTCCAGACCCGCTTCATTCGCAGTTTGAACCGCTGCAAGGAGTTCTGCACCTGGCTCTTGACCTTCATTGAGCCCCATTCTTCGTTGCTCAGCGCTCAACATGGCCTGAATGAGAACCATGGGTGCTTTTCCTTCTTTGATGACCCTGCGGAGTCCTTCCTTGTCCAACCTTCGTCCTTCAACCAATGCATCATGACGTGTTTGACATAACTCAACCCCGACCACTTTCGGTCGATAGGTTTCGATTTGTTCACGAACAGCCTCAACCGAAGCGGTTGCAACATGAGCAGTCCCTAGGATCCTTAACGTTGGAGAAATATCGACAAACGGTGCTGCATTGCTCATGCATCCCCCCCCTTTGAAAACATCGATACCAGTCGATCCGAGAACGTTTCGAGAATCACTTCATGCTCTTCCTCGTCAACGTGTGTCTCATTATAGCCAAGCGATGCGAATTGAATTTGCCCTCCTGCCATACCTCGATGTCCTCCAGCTTGTCCGTTCGGGAATTCTTTCGAAAGCATCAGCCCAATGTGGAGATTTTCACGCCGACTTCTGGCGGAAAGAAGTATCTTTTGACGTTGAATACCAAACACAATGACGAGGTCGGTTGTTGACGTAGCAAACAAAAAGTCAGCCACTTGCGCAAGATCGTCTCTATGGATGAGGTTGTTGATTGGCGCAAGGACGAGCCCTCCTTTCTGAGTCATGGTCGTAAGAGCCTGTTGAAAGGATTGCAAGGTTTCCTGTGTACGCAGTGGAGCTTGTATCGACTGCAATAAGTCATCATCAACCCACGTATTCAGCCACATGAGCGCTCGCAAGTCGACTTGATTGAACGATCGTGTGAAGGAAAGCGTATCTGTTCGCAAACCGAATGAAAGAGCGGTAGCAAGGCGTGGCGTCATTTCCAAACTCATGCTCATAAGTAGATTCGCGATGAGTGATGATGTTGCTGAATACTCTGGACGCAAGAATGCAACATCCGCACTGACTGTTTTGTCTGAGGCGTGATGGTCGATGATGATGTGAGGTACACAGTCCTTAGGGAGAATGTTGTTGGCTCCAGGTTGATGAAAATCAACAGTAATGATGCATTCAGCTTCGTTGAGGACATCCTCCAACTCCCAATCAAGAATAATCCGTCGTAGCGGGATTTCAAGGAGGCGGACCATGGCTTGATTTTGCTGATGTTCGATGAGTCCTCCATGGTAGATTGTCGGTTCATGTCCGAGGAACGCGACCAATTCATGCATCGCTAATGCGGATGAGAGCGCATCTGGGTCAGGATTGTCGTGGCAAAATATCGCAACCTTGGATTTCTCAGGTAGATGACGAATGTAGCTTTCCAGAACCGTGGCTCCAGCATGACGCTCCCAAGAACGGACCTTTTCTTTGAATGCGGCGGTTATGATGTCCTGAACATCAATCTTATCCACAGTATCGACATCATCACTTGCTGATTTTTCGGAGAGAATCGGTGCATTCGGCCATCGATGACGAAGAGCAGAGAGTGCTTGATCTTCCTCAAGAATCTCGGAATCGACAAGGATGACAGCGGTTGGT
>DAPT01000125.1 GCA_002502215.1 Euryarchaeota archaeon UBA124 | reverse complement strand
CGGTATGTACGGTTCCAAGCAAGCTGATCATCAATTCCGTGTAGGCGACTATGATACCGGATATTTTCCCAAGCGGTCAATTTCGAGTAGAGTCCTGTTGATTCAGGAACGACACCGAGAATTGAACGCATTTCGGTAACTGGCCGATTGTTGCCCAACGTTACGCTACCCTCTGTTGGACGATAAACGCCCGACATAATTCGCAACAACGTCGTTTTCCCTGCACCGTTTCCGCCAACCAAACCCACAACAGAATTTTTGTAAATATCGAGGCTTACATGCTCAATTGCTTGAATATCCCCAAATGATTTTTTCACATCAGCCAGTCGTAGCAACGGTTCCATGTGGAACACTCTCAAGAGGCGCGGCCGCTTTCGACTGCGTTATCGAGACCTGGATGTTTTTCTTCGAGGCGTTTCGCTCGGTCCAAGGTATTTCTGAGTTCCTGTTGGATTTCATTTTGAGTTACACCCATTTCAACCAACGTCGCAATCAATTCAAACGCACCTTGGACAGCACCAGCATCCAAGAACGCTTCATTGGTAATTGTTCCATTGATTCGCAACATTTCGAGTTGTTGAGCAAGGTATTCGGATTCCCGGCGAATTCGGGGTCCTGCGATGTGCGGTAAGGCCATAAGGAGGTCAATGCAACTTCTCATCAACCATCTGAGCGCAAAGACGATTATGAGCATTCTGTCCGTTGAATCTCTCAACGTTGCTTCAATTCAATCAGGATTCCGCCGGTGCTTTTAGGGTGAACAAATGCAATCAAGGAGTCATGTGCGCCCATTCTTGGGACTTTGTCAACCATCTGAATACCATGTCGAAGTAGGTGGCTTATCATTGCCTCTAAATCATCCACTGCCAGACATAATTGTTGAATCCCAGGACCACGCTTCTCAAGGAATTTTCCAATTGGGGTATTCGGACCTGTTGCTTCAAGAATTTCGACATTTGTGACATCGTCGGTAATGCTTGACAGTGGGAAAAACCGAGTTACTACACCTTGATCTTCGACGATGTCATCTTCACCTTGCCTTACTAAGCCTATCAATTCCCAAAATCTACTCCCTTCATCAAGACTGTTGGCAGCAATACCTACATGATCAATTGTAATGCGTTGTTCCATTGTATCACCTAAAATCCACTTGGGGCAGAGTACGTACCGAACACCTTTTTCATGGCTTCCATTATCTCGCCAAGGGTTGCGTTTAATCGAACAGCCTCAAGGACTAGGGGGAAGAGATTAGTGCCATCGGCTGATGCCTCTGTAATACGCTTGAGGATGATATCAACCTGCTCTGAATCACGGTCGTTTCGTAAATTCAATAATCGATTTGATTGGTGTTGTGCAACTTCCGGATTCAATTTCATCGGCTTTATTTGGATGTATTCGTCCATCGTGCCATGATTAACGCCAACAATACGTCGTGAGCCTCGTTCAATTTCACTGAAATAACGGTAAGCAGTTGTATGAATTTCTTGTTGTTGATACCCCTGTTCAATAGCTTTTAGTGCTCCACCCATAGATTCAATCTTATCAATTTCATTTTTGGTTTCCGTGTATATCTCATCGGTCAGCTTTTCGATATGAAAAGAACCAGCAAATGGATCGACAACGTCCGCTACACCAGATTCCTCGGCAATTATTTGTTGGGTCCTCAATGCAATCGTCGCACTTTCTTCGGTTGGCAGCCCCAATGCTTCATCATAACTGTTCGTATGGAGACTCTGCGTCCCACCGCACACTGCAGCGAGTGCTTGAATCGTGACACGGCTTATGTTGTTCAGCGGTTGTTGTGCAGTAAGCGATACACCAGCGACTTGCGTATGAAACCGTAACTGTGTAGATCTGGGATTGGACGGATTGTATCGAGAGACCATCAGGTCATGCCACAATCTACGTGCAGCTCTGAATTTGGAGACTTCTTCCAAAAAATCATTGTGGCAATTAAAGAAAAACGATAACCGCGGAGCGAATGTATCGACTTCAAGGCCCTTCGTGCATGCAGAATCAACGTAAGCAAGTGCATTTGAAAGAGTAAAGGCCAGTTCCTGAACTGCTGTTGAACCAGCTTCTCGAATATGGTAGCCTGAAATTGATATGGTGTTCCATTTTGGTATAAATTGTGAGCAGTAGTCAAAGATATCTGTAATTAGCCGCATCGAGTGAACCGGTGGAAAAACATACGTTCCCCGAGCGATGTATTCTTTGAGAATATCATTTTGAATGGTTCCTGAAATTTTTTCACTTGAAACACCTTGTTCTTCTGCGACAACGCAGTACATTGCGAGCAAAACCATGGCGGGAGCATTGATGGTCATGGATGTAGAAACCTTGTCGAGTGGAATTTGATCAAACAAGTCCCTCATATCTTGAAGACACGAAATTGACACACCAACTTTTCCAACTTCACCCTCACTCAGCGGATCGTCGGCATCCATGCCAAGTTGGGTTGGTAAGTCAAATGCAACAGAGAGGCCTTTCTGGCCACGATCGAGGAGCAATCGAAAACGTTCATTGGTTTCCTTCGCTGACGAAAAACCTGCATACTGCCGCATGGTCCATAATCGAGAACGGTACATATTTTCGTGAATCCCCCGAGTGTACGGTGGACTGCCTGGGCGCTCAACGGAATCATTTGGAATATGATACGCAGGAATTGGCAATCCGCCAAGTGTTTCCCAACTCGGCTTTCTCAATTCGACCATGGATTACCCATGTGAAGGCGATTCATCAAGCCTCGCATCCATCAGTGGTCAACACCGCCGGGTCCGTGAGCATGACCATGGTTCACTTCTTCCTTGGTTGCCTCACGGACTTCAATCACCTCGACACTAAATTGCAATCTCTCACCTGCAAGTTTGTGATTGAAATCGACAGTGATGAGTTCGCCATCGATTGAGACAACCCGGAATGGCCCCGCATCCGACATTAACGTCATTCCAATTTCTGGAGTGATATCGCCAAACATTCCAGATGGAATTTGTTGGATTGCATCAGGTATTTTTTGCCCATATGCACGTTCTGGCTCCAAAATAAACGTTCGACGTTCACCCGTTTTAGCACCCATAAGTTCCTCTTCAAATCCAGGAATCATTTGTTTATGACCAACGAGAAAAATCAATGGATCACGACCCTCACTGCTGTCGAATACCTCTCCACTTTCAGGCAATGTACCGGTATAATGAACGCGTGCAACTGTGTCTTTTTCTATAACTGTCATAATTTCACCTTCTGGTTGTTAATGCCTTGACGAGGTCTCTTAGCTTTTTTGCAACTTCATTGTTGATGATGAGTTGCTCTTCTTTTTCATCTATGAATTCGAGTGTGGCAGAAACGCCAATTCGTTCGCCCTTTGCCCAAATCTGACCAAGCAGATTTGATCGATGTTCATCGGCAATGGACTCGTCCTCGAGAATGTCTCGTGCTGCATATTTGTAATCGTTGTATCGTTGACGATTCAGCTTTTTGACTTTTGGTTGGCGACCGCCGCCTGTGTCATCATGGCGTGATCTACGTCTACGGTGTTCCCGTTTCTTGGGTGCAGTTGTGACAATTTGTTTAAACACATTTTTCGATGATGCAGACTCTGATGGAGCACTTTCAACAATGTTGACTGATTCAACACTCTGAACAACGGTTGTCGATTCAACGATAGGTGGGTTGTTATCGACAGGCTCAGCGACCACGGCTTGTTGAGGAGACGGGTCAAGAATGGATTCCGTCTTCTTGACAGACGCTTGACTTTGTTTACGTAATTCAGCGAGCCTATCTGCTCTTGAGACTTGTTGTGTTGGTGCGCTTTCAGCAGGTTGATTAAGATTTTTTGAATCAACTGCAGGTTTCTGAACAATGGCGTGTGATGCAGCCTGACCGCCTAACCTCTGACGTGCCTCTTCTTGCTTCTTTCGAAAATCGCTTGAGTCTGTGCTCTGACGTTGATCGGTACGAGTCTGATTAGGTTGTGTGGTTGCATTCGCAGCACTTCGCTCACTACGCTTTTTTTGGCGAACTTGATTTGCATTCGCAGCAAATGGATTGAAAGGTTCATCCGGTTTCCTGCGCCTATCTCGAATTCTGAATCCCCCGGTGATTGATTGTCGCTGCCGACTTGTTAAAAACAATCCGCTGCTTTCTATTAGCTCCACGTGACTGCTGTGTCATCGGTCCGCATGTATTGATCGATTCCACTGGATTCATACGGCGTCTTTCTCCCGGTTTCTAGTTCAATGTATCCAAGCAAACCAATCATTGTACCATTATCAATGCAATACATTCGTGGAGGAGCATGCGATGTCGAATCCCTTTCTGTTGCCATAAGTGTCGACATTTCACGCAATCGATTATTGCATGCAACACCACCGCCCAGCAGAATCTCGCTTTTTCCACTGTGCGCAAGAGCACGTTCTGCTACTTCGATGCAAGCTGCGAATGCATGCTCTTGCAACGACCAACATACCGCTCCCAGTGGGTGCCCCTTCTCGATGAGGCGCTGCGCAGCCGTCAGGATTCCGGAAAAAGCCAAATCCATGCCGCGAACAGGATACGGAAGTTCGAGTTGATCGAGTGTTGCATCAGGGTGATTGTCAATGTACTCTTTCGCAAGCTTCTCAATAACAGGGCCTCCTGGGAATGGAAAACCTTGTTGGCGAGCAAATTTGTCAAGCATGTTTCCTATACCGATATCCAACGTTTCACCCAAAACCCTGTATTTACCTTGCAACTTTGCAATAACTTGCGTATTTCCTCCACTAACATAGAGCAGTACGGGATCATCACAATCGCATTGCTGACGACCAATCTCAATATGAGCGACGCAGTGATTAACACCTATCAGTGGCACATCCAATTTACTTGACAATGTTCGAGCAACGGAAGCACCAATGCGTAAACAAGGACCTAGTCCCGGTCCTTGTGAATAGGCAATTGCACCAATATCGGATGGTTGTAAATTCTGGGAATCAAGGACACGATGAAAGAGATCAGCTGCGTAATCTCTGTGATGATCAGCGGCTTCTCTCGGATGGATACCTCCTTGAGCAGGTTTGATGGTATCGCCAACGGACGGATATGGAATTCCGCTTGAATCGACAAGACCAAGCGAAAAAGTGTGGGCTGTCGACTCGATTCCGATAGTCCACTTACCTTCGTCCATGGACAGCCCAACATGCGATTGTTCTTCAACTCTCACCCTTAGCATCACCCATGCGAACCATCTATCATAACATTGGTTCGATTCAAACCATGTCTGATTCATCACCAGTGTTGGAAGGAAAAAGCATTATTGTAAAACAAAACATCATCGAGAATATTGTAGATTCAATAGATGAATTTGAATCCTCTGATTGTAGTTTTGTTGATGTTGGTGGAAAAGCAATCATCCCTGGGTTCATTGATGCGCACAATCATTTGTTGTGGGCTGGAGACAGATTCAATGAACATAACTTGCGACTTCAGGGTAAAACTTACTCGGAAATAGCAAAGATGGGAGGTGGTATCATGGAAACTGTTCGACAAACACGTGACGTAACATCAAAATCGTTGTACAATATTGGTTTACGTCGCCTGAGGGAGTCTCTGAAAAACGGAACGACACACATGGAGGCGAAATCCGGATACGGATTAAACACAGAACACGAATTAAGATTGTTAACGATTGTTGATCAACTCAAGCAACAGCAGGATGTTCCTTCGATACACTCGACATGGATGGGTGCGCATGCAAAAACTCCTGAACACACATATAACTCGTACACTGAAGAATTACTCGCTGAACAATTACCAGAAGTGTTGGAATCCAATCTTGCTGATTCAGCGGATGTGTTCTGCGAGCCAGGATGGTTTTCTGTTGAACAGTCTGAGGACATTCTTCGAGCAGCACGTCTTGGAGGATTGGATTTACGAATGCATGTAGATGAATTCACCGATGGCGGCGGGGGAGAATTGGCTGCAGAGTTGAAGGTGCGAACGGCAGATCACGCTCATCACACGCCAATGGAAACTCGTCACAA
>DAPT01000043.1 GCA_002502215.1 Euryarchaeota archaeon UBA124 | reverse complement strand
CTCCCGGTTATCAGCCGGGTGCTCTAACCGACTAAGCCACCCGCGCAAGGGCAAGCCTCCGACTTGCAACCTTATCATAAGAATGACGGTCGTTTGAAAATTACTCTTCATCGAAATTTGGATCGTTAATTGCAATGTAAGAAGGCAACTGCAAGACACGATCAAAGGTTCGTGAAAGAACAATTTCGTCAAGGCGCTCACGGGTTCGTGAGAACGCCGTTAGTGGAATTCGAATGTTTTCCTCAATTCCGTATTGCTTTTGAGCATGAAGTCGAGTTCGAACAATGAATCCCTTGTAGGTTCGCTTGACTTTCACCATGCCTGTGATAACGCCAACTTCCCGACCCTGATTGTCAAGAACAGCACGGTCCAACATTTCGTCAGGTGCGTATAGCTTCTCATCGATTCGGATTGTGTTTCGCCATCTTCGTTGTAGTTCTCGCATCGACTTGGACAGTTTCACTGTTCCATCCGTCTGGATACTGTGGACCAATTCCTTTGGTAGCGGTGCTAGTTCTGCAGGCTTTCTCATGTATTCGTCAGCAACATCTGACTCAACTTGGATCCGCATCGATTGGACGCGAGCCTCGTTTGGGTGATGTCGTTCACCTACAATCGTTCCTACTTTTTTGTCGTTCACATAGACATCCCGGTGTACTAATTCCTGGATGTTGTATTCTTTGTCTGCCATTTTTTCCCATCTCCTCGGGTCATACCCGGTTAGGAGGTCTTCAACCGATGAATCATATATACTCTTCGTAAGTAAAAATTAACTTTTCAATTGAAATTTGTTTATTTTTGAGGTGAAACTGTATTGGGAATTGCAAATATTTTCAAATAATGGATGTCGTATAATTTTCAAATTGTACTGAATTTCATTTCTGCAAAAACCCACTCCTCAATTGGAATCGAATTTGCGCTCGATTGTTCAGGCCTTGATCGTAAAGATTACATAAATAGTGAAAATTAGAGGGTTTCCAATTGGAATTCAAATTTTTACAAGCTGACTCTCATCATGAATTGACTGAACATTTCGAGTAGAATAGGGCTAGAGGGCTATGTTCAAAGGAGTTCTTGGACAGCATATACACATGGCGGATAATCCTGTCGCTATCTTACATCGTCTTCGCGATGCAAGCGGGCCGAAAGAGACCGTAGGACTAAGCGACCATGTCATTGAGGATTTTTGCAATTCAGACGCAGATTTGGTCCAGGCAATACATGAAGCGGAACAAGTCCATCGTGCTCTGATGGAAGAGTTTGGCGAAGATGTGATGTCTCTTCCTGAACCTGAATTGATCAAACACTTGCAATCCGATTACGTTAACTTCTATTCGGCAGCCACCGTTAATCCCTACATTCCAATCGCCGGCAGAGGGCCTTGGCTAGTTACCGTTTGCGGGTCTGTTCTCCACGATAACGGGGGCTATGGAATGCTAGGAAGCGGACACGGTCCGTCATCGGTCATCGATGCGATGAGTGAGAACTGGGTCATGGCAAACGTCATGACACCATCGTTTTCGCAAAAACGTCTTGGAAACCGCCTCCGCAAGGAGCTTGGACATACACGTGATTCTTGCCCGTTTGACCGATTTATTTGCATGAACAGTGGTTCGGAATCGGTAACCGTTGGCCTCCGTATTGCAGATGTGAATGCCAAGCACATGACTGACCCCGGTGGTCGTCACGAAGGGAAACCAACGAAACTCCTTGCAGTTGAACGTGCATTCCATGGACGGACTGGTCGACCTGCACAGATTTCTCATTCATGCATGGACGGATACAAGAAAAATCTCGCAAGCTTCCGTGACATGGATAACCTGCTTCTTGTTCCTGCAAATGACATTGAAGCATTGCAGGCGATGTTCCAACGAGCTGACGATGAAGGATTCTTCATCGAGATGATGGCGTTGGAACCTGTCCAGGGTGAAGGAAGCCCAGGTCGTTGTGTCGATCGAGCATTCTACGATGAGGCCAGACGTTTGACTCTTGAACACGGTTCGATGCTCATGGTCGATTCAGTTCAGGCTGGACTTCGTGGACAAGGGTGCTTATCCGTCGTCGACTACGAAGGATTTGAGGATGCCGAAGCACCTGACCTTGAAGCCTGGTCAAAAGCATTGAATGCAGGTCAGTACCCATTGTCGGTTCTAGGAATGAACAAACGTGCAAGCGATCTTTACGTCGTTGGCATCTACGGC
Organism: Euryarchaeota archaeon UBA124; assembly: GCA_002502215.1. Lineage (GTDB taxonomy): Archaea > Thermoplasmatota > Poseidoniia > Poseidoniales > Poseidoniaceae > MGIIa-L2. The sequence goes on along the minus strand of DAPT01000043.1, from coordinate 302 downwards.
AACACGATGACAACCAACCCACGAGCCTTGGAAACAGCTGTGGCAGTGTTGGATAACATCACACCAGAACTGAGAGATAACATCCGTGATCGAGGAAAGGAAATGGTGGAGAAACTGAAGATACTCCAAGCCAAGTATCCTGAGCAAATTCTCGAAGTTCAGGGCACTGGCTTGCTGGTGTGTGCTGAATTGAACCCTGACACATTGCAAGTCGTCGGGTTCGACAAGGTCGAAGTCTGGTGCCGAAAGCATGGTCTTGGCGTCATACACGGTGGTGTGAACGCATTACGCTACACGCCGAA
>DAPT01000113.1 GCA_002502215.1 Euryarchaeota archaeon UBA124 | reverse complement strand
AATTTTATTTCTTTCATTTTCTTCACCGTGAGAACTTATTCTCTATTGAGTTCAAAGATTCGTCATATGTTTGGTTTAGAACCATTTATTTTACATATAGATATTTATCAGAAAATAGAATATATAGAATACTATGGGGTAATTGTTGATTATACAGCCAATATGGCGGAAAATTTCACGGTCACATCGTGTATGTGCATGCTCTTTCTTCTTGCACCCCTTGCAGGTTGCGTGAGTGAAGGCGAAGGTACTGATGCAGATACACGAATATTCATCGGAGGCCAAAATACGGACACTGCATCGATCAAGATAGCCGGTTCATCGACGGTCTATCCCCTCGCCACTGGTTGGATTGAGGACTTTACAGAACTGAATCCTGACGTCTCAGCAAGTGTAGCACTTGGAGGATCGGGTGCAGGTGCAGCTGCCGTTTGCAGTACTGGTAACGATCATGTTGAAATTGGCTCAATGTCGAGGACCTTCAAACCAATTGAAGCAACCCTTGTCGATGGTGAGCGTTTCTTCAATTGCAAATCCTCCGATATCGAGTTAACGCAAGTTCCCATTGCAATGGATGGTATCACCATTGTCCTCAATCGTGGCGGTAGTGCAGAGCAATGCGTCGAATCCATAGGTGGTCTGAGCGTAGCCCAACTGCGTTGGATTTTCTCTGATTGGACCGAAGATGACCTTGTTTACTCACAAGAGGGTGGTCTCGAATTATCCAGCATCACTCCAAACAACGATGGTGATGGTGTACGAGAGTGGTCCGACTTTTCCGAAAATCCATCCTGTGAAGAATTGAACATTAACCTCTGGGGTCCTGACTCACAATCCGGAACCTACGAGTATTTCGGAGAAATGATCTTTTGCAAAAAATGCTTCCTAGGAAACTATGGCTATCCTGAAGAATCTTTTGACTCGCAACGCGTGGGTGGCTATCAAAACAGCGCCAATGACAACGTCATTATCAACGGTGTGAGTGAAGATGGCGCTGCAATTGGATTCCTAGGATATTCGTACTACGATGAACACCAATCTGAGTTGACTGCGGTTGGATTATCAAAAAACAGCACACATTCAGCAATGGATGGAATCGAACCAATCATTCAACCAACCAGTGATTCAATTCGAAGCGAAACGTATCTTCCTCTGTCACGAGAAATCTACATGAATGTCGACAATGCATCTTGGAGTACGGTTCTGCCGTTCTTTGAATACGCGTTTTCCGGTGACGGACAATCGACAATTCTTGAAGTTGGGTTCGTTCCACTTCCAGAATCGACATTCAATGAAACCATGGCCATACTCAATCTCCACAATTCCGAGGTGATGGCATGAGAGGAGCAGTATTTGTTGCACTCGTTCTGCTGGCTTGTGGGCTTGCAGGATGCACGTCTGAAGATGATGTTCAATCCACGTACATGACCATCGATATTGTTGATGTTCCACAAAAAATTGGTTTCAACAAGCAGGACCAATTGGTTGAACTTTTGGTTCGCAATCACCCTGAAAGTGGATATGAATGGGAAGACCTCTCAGTTGAATTATCAATTTATGATGCTGAAAAGATGGACGAGCCATTGTTAACCGAAGTTTGCCTACCTCCAAGCATTTCCTCTGCTGAGGCAATAGAAGGAAGCGGCCCTGCAAACGTTCGAATTAACGAGCTTATGGCAAGCAACGATCTCAGTTATGCAGACCCTGATGACAATGGAGATGCTTACGATGATTGGGTCGAATTGTTCAATCCTGGTGCAGAAGCGATGTCTCTCGAAGGATGGGTTATGACCGATGCCTATGAGGAGTACATTGCTGGTGGAAAATCGGGCCATACCTTTGATCAAACCGTCTCTATTCCTGCAGGAGGTTTTCTTATCGTGTGGGCTGATGATGAATCCGAGCAAGGGCCAGTTCACATGAATTTCAAACTAAAATCTGAGGGTGAGACCGTTTCCTTGATCAATCCGCAAGGTGAGGTGCATCAAAATATTTCATGGGGCGCTCAAACCTCGGACACCTCCTATACCGCTGTCCCTGACGGCTCAATCAATTTCCAAGTCGATCGCACACCAACCCCTATGCGAACCAACGGTGTGATGTCAGGCGAAAACATTCGTCCCGAATCGGCACCAGGTTCCATGGGTACCGGTTGTATGATCAGTCAATCCATCGATGACGAATTTTGGCATGCTGATGAAACAGTTACACTCATCGAAGACGGTGTGAGCCTTTGTGGAGTGCATGATTCATCCTCCAATGCATTCCCAGTTTGCTACATACGATTGACCATAACACATGATTCGAATGTTGTGCTGTACAACGATGGTCTAATTGGTTTAACCTGAGGTGATTCTATGAAAAAGAAAGCAATATTTTTGATACTTGTAATGATGTCTTCGCTCTTCGCTGGTTGTTTCGGTGGAGAAAGTGAAACAAATGAAGAACCGATGTATGAAGCGTACGATTGTCGGATTCAAGAAGACAATACCTCACTGTGGTGCACCCAGGAGCTCGGAGTAGCCAAGTTGCCGATGGTCGTCGAATCAGGCTACATCACATCGTGTGTTTTCGGAGCAATGGACGAGGAAGGGAACACGAAACTAACTTGCAACGGAATCAGTGGAACGATCGAAACCTATCCTGTTGGAGAACGTATTCGACACCTCGATAACAATTGTCGCTTGGCTCTCCTTGCCAATGGAGAAAGTATTGTTACGTGTTCCAATGGATGGCAAGCTCGGCTCGCAGCTTCCGCGAATGCATGCGTTCGTGTTTTGGAAGATTCAAGCGAAAAGGGCGTGTATGAACGAGCAAGTTGCAACGGTCTTGACATCAATTACGGCGCTCCCAATTCGGGAGTAACCATTCAGGCTAACCTTCTAGGAATGTATGACCACGATGCTGGGACCTTCGGAACACTGGAAATTCCAGCATATGACCCTGTCACGCAACGAATTTTCCTCGTCAACGTTCTTGAGAAATCTGTTGATATTGTCTCAATAGCGGACCCAAGTGACCCTCAACTCGTCGGCCGAGTTGACCTATCAAAGATCGGTGAACCCAACAGCATTGACATCCGGCCAAGTGACGGACTACTTGCTATAGCAGTTCACAGAGAGACAGACGTCTTGAATTATGAGGATGGACCACTACCGTTTGTTGTAACAAAGGATCGACCTGACACAGGACTGGTCTACTTTATGGACACAGACGGACAACGGCTGAACATCGTGGATGATTTGGGCTACCAACCTGATATGATTACATTCACTCCTGATGGAAACAAGGTTTTGGTTGCAAATGAAGGACAGCCATCCACTGACTACAAATTCGATCCAGAGGGGTCGGTCGACATCATCGACGTAAGTGGACCAATCTCAGACGTCGGTGAGGAGCATGTCACCCATGTCACATTTCATGCGTTTGAAGAGGACAAGGCATCCTTGATACAAATCGGCATTCGAATCAACGGGCCCGGTGCAAATTTGAGCATGGATTTTGAGCCAGAATACATCACTGTATCTCAAGATTCTTTGACGGCCTATGTGGCGATTCAAGAGGCAAACGCCATTGCAGTTCTCGATGTTGAAGCAGGACAATTTACCGAAATTATGCCGATGGGATACAAACCTCATTCCTCGGGTGCAGCTGTTCACACACCCTTGACCTGGGCCGACGCAGGAATAACCGATACATCCGGTTGGATGTTCCTTGGTGAGGACGCAACACTTGGAACAGAGGTGTACTTGATGCTATCAGATGCCTCAAACGAATTGTACCTTGTCGATTATAATCCGGCAACAGAGACTTTGTCCATGAGAGCAAATCCGTTGGTTACACTCTCAAGCGAGGCTGATTTCGAAGATTTAGCCGTATGCGACTACGATGGACTGAATGCATTCATACTCGCCGAAGAATCAATTCCTTCCCTACAATTCTTTGATGGCGAGGGAGGTCAGATCACCCGATTGGTTCCTGAAAACTCTACCTTCACAACGGCTGGTGATTACGCAATTCTTCCTTCAGCCATATCGGATATCGAAACCAACAAAGGTTTCGAGAGCGTTGCATGCCACGGTAACCATCTCTACACGATGACTCAATCCTCGTTGAGCACACCCGGTTCAACCGAGCAATGGATACGAATACTCGACATCAACATTGATACCATGACACTCGAGGGTCAGTATCTTTACCCAGTAGAATTGACCGATGGAGCATACTCTCGTGGAGGGAAAATGGACAAAGTTACTTCGATGGTCGCCATAGGTGAAGGTGAACTTCTCGTAATTGAACGAGATTCGTCAATTGGTAATTTGGCGAGTAAGTGGGTGTTTCGAGTTGATTTATCTCAAGGAACAAACCTCATGGATTTGGATGAAAGTATGCGGGCTTCGGGTATCCTCGAACAAATGAGTATGAACGAGTTCACTGAAATTGAAGTCGACACACCCGATGTTGATCTCTCTCAAACCTTGGTCGATGACCGCATCCTCATAAACGAACTCGCCAGCAAAGTCTCCCTTGGGCCCTCAAACCCATATTTGGACGGTGCTACAGACTCTGATTACATCGAATTGTACAACCCAACCAATGCAGATATCGATCTCTCTGGTTGGCGTATATACGATGACATTAGCAAAGCATACACCTTCCCGGACGGTTCGAGTATCGGGCCGATGTCCTATCTCTTGTTGTTCGCTGATGACACGAACGATGGAACGCAAGATTGGGATGTAACCATCGATGAAAATGGAGCCCATCACCTTCCAATCAAATTGTCATCAGGAGGCGAGAGTGTAACCTTGGAAGACAACAATCAGGTCGTTGTTGAAAACATTATCTTCCCTGCATTAAGCCAAGACACCTCCTATGGCCGCTTGATAACGGCCTCTTCTGTCTTCGGAGTCACTGAACTGACTCCACTCGAGGAGAACGTGGAATACGTTGGAGGCGAAGGTGGCCCATCGGCTGCCAGTCAAGGAATCAAACCCGTGCTAAAATCTCCCTTTGTTGAATTGGGTGATCGATACGGTGCAAAGCCAGAAGCGCTAACCATTGTTGCGGGTTCAATCCAGGGAGCATTCATTTCTGGCATTTCCTCTGATTTGTCTTTGAACCCACTGCTCTCTTTGGACGCTGCAGACTACAACGCATTCTCTCAAGGGGATACGGTTAACGAGTCGACAATGAATCAACTCGAAGGAAGTGGGCTCGATTATTGCTCATTCCATGATGCGTTCGCTTTTGCCAACGACGGAGGCGAAGTGTTCCTCGTCGATGCCAATGATGGTCAAGTCTTGGACGTATACAGTCTAGCGAATGCTGATTTTGAAGGAGTCACATGCGATGATGAAGGAAGAATTTATGTCGCTAATGAAGCAACAACCCAAATCCATGTGCTTGAATACGCTACCGATTTTAGTCTCATTGGAACATTGAATCTTGAGAATCTATCCGTGGATTTGGATGATGGTAAAGGATTGGAATCTGTGAGTTATGTCGCATCTTCCCAAGCCCCGCCTTTGTGGCCAGCATCGACCGAAGGTTACCTGATCGCCGGCAGTCAAGATGCCACTGCAATCAGCGTTTATTCCATACCGGCTGGCATGAGTGGCGAGTTGAGTGTACAAGCCGTAGCATCAATCGAACTCACTCTTGACGACGTTGCTGGACTGGATGTTGCGAATAATCACATCTTTTCATTGCACGATAGTCATGATACTGTTCAAGTTCATGATTTGGAAGGGAATTTCATCGCATCTTATGCGACACCGTCAACACTCGAGAATACCGAGGGTATCGATGTACAATTTGATTGCATGAGCCAAACAATGGAGGTTGCATTTGCAGATGATGAATTAAGTGACTTCTTGATTGCAACGCTTGGTGGTTCGATATGTGTATCGCAAACGACAACAGAAATCGAGCTTTTCGATTTCATCGAAGAACAACCTCCGTTTGAATTCGATATGACCGGCGAATTGCGATTAGGGATACTCACCGATGCAGGTGCCAGTGCGACAAGCATACCCTTCGGCTTTATCGAGATTAGGCTCCATCCTCTCGACGGTAGTGATGAAGACGGATACAATCCATTCCCCTGGCCAGTTATGGCCCTTTACATGCCGGATGGAATTACTTCTTACACTGTTGATGGTGAAATGTACCTCATTACTGGTAACGAAGGCGATCTGCGCGATTATCGATACTTCAACAGTTCATCCGGAATGAATGTCATTGGACATAATGAGGAAATTCGAATTGCATCGACAACCCTTGACCCGATGCGATTCCCAGACGCAAGTTCTATGCAACAAATGAGCCAGCTCGGTCGCCTCAATGTTCCGAACAATTGCGGTGATACTGATGACGATGGTGACCTTGACTACATCTGTGCTGTTGGTGCCCGTTCTTTTTCCATCTGGACCACAGATATGGAAATGGTTTGGGACAGTGGCCACGACCTTTCGTACTATTCAACGAAAAATGGACAGCATCGAATTGATGAAATGAATTCTCGAGACGACAACAAAGGAATCGAACCAGAAGGTGTAAGGGTCGGTGTTATTGATGACAGGACCTATCTTTTCGTTTCCATGGAACGCAGTTTTGGCGTCATGATCTATGACATCTCAAATCCCCATCAACCTACTTTCCAACAATGGATTCAAGTTGACGGTGCAACAAATCCAGAAGACATGGAATTCATCCCGGCTGAGATATCACCAACGTCATCTCCGTTGCTTGTTGTAGCAAACGAGGATTCTGGAACTGTCGGCATTTGGGAGTTAGCCCTCTTGTAGATCGAGTCTAAGGCATTCGTTGTCAATCAATACTACCTCGTGGCGTGAGTATCTCTCTGTCGAATCGATTTACATACCGAGTGGTTTCCAAACGGCATGGGTTCAGACTCACAAGAGTTTGAACTAACCTAGGTTTGGACGACATGGTATCCGCATTGGTCATAATTTGAAAGCAACTGAAACATCTGTTGTAAGGCGTTTGTCATCGTACGCACGTCGTTCTTCATGATTCATGTCTCCGCAAGCCAGCGCTGCATCAAGAACCTCGGTAACTGCCTCAGGGTGGTATTGCACTGTATGGATTGGAAGCGTTGGGTGCTTGCAAGCAGCGATTTTACAATGCTCTGAAGAGGCAATGACAACCAATTCACCAGAATCAACAACGTGTTCCTGATGCGCAAAGGATGCAATCACTGAATCACCTGATTGCTCGAAGACCTCTGCAACGAAATGCGAGTCTTCATCCGCACGTTCGACTCGTCCACCGAATGCATGGGCAATGATTTGATGACCAAAACAAATACCATACAAAGGAACGGTTGTTTTACGGATGAGTTCAACCACATCGTCCATCCAATCTTCCCACATCGTGACGTTTCGTCGAGATCCTGTGATGACGATTGCATCAGCATCGACTGGATGTTCGACCACCGTTCCAAAGCCGTAGTCAAGTCGGTCTTGGGTATGTGGAGACCAAAGAAAGACGTTGTTTGGGGAAAAATGATGAACAATTTCGCCAACACCAACCCGACCAAACGCTTCACGCTCAGCAAGGAGGTCCACTACAAGAAGGCGCACATGCCAATGATTGATTGACAGCCATTGAACATTTTTCTCCAATCCAATCATGATTGGGGAGGTACAATTTCGCGTCCATCGCTCATCTTCGCGAAGCGACCTTGCTCTCTGGGATGAACGATATCGGAAGGACCCCAAGGCCAACCACCGAATTCTGTTCGCCGATAATCACTGAATGCTTGGTAGATCTCTTCAACGGTGTTCATGACAAACGGACCGTGTTTTGAAACAGGTTCAGCAATTGGCTTACCTTGGAGAATCAGAACTCGAACATCCTTATCGTTGGCCTCAATAACGGTAGGTAGGTTGGCATGGAGTTCAATTCCGTAGGTTGGTTTGAGTTGATGCGACTCAACGGTTGCCACACCACCACTGATGTGGTACATCATTCGATTGGCTTCTGCTGAAGCGATTGGAAGTTCCACAGATCCTCCCGCTTTGACGGTTAAGATGTACAGTGCGACTTCGTTGTCGGGGTTGTTGGCCCAGGATGCACTCGGGGCAGCGGGTGCAACGTGTTCGTTCCAGCTTCCAGAGATGATACGAACGTCGCCACTCTCGAACTGGATGTGCGGAACTTCATGCGCCCAAATCATCTCATAACCAGGATCGGTCATCTTGTCCTTTGCAGGAAGATTAATCCAAATTTGAAACAGGTCCAATCGGTTTGGTTTGTCTTGGTTGACGAGAGGGAACATTTCCGAGTGTTGTAAGCCTGATCCTGCCGTCATCCATTGTACATCGCCAAAGCCATAGCGACCCGTTGAGCCACCAGAGTCAAAGTGGTCGACAAGACCTTCGAGGACAACTGTAATTGTTTCAAATCCTCGATGTGGATGGGCAGGGAATCCTGGTACGGTTTTCCCGTGGTACATTTTCCAGTCGTTGGCTTCGTCAAAATCAGAACCAATGTGACGGCCAATCAGAGAATCCTTTGGACCTTGCAGTTCGTTTCCTTCAGGGTACAAATCAAGGTGGTGAACACAAAACAAGAACGGGTCAAGTGTAGTTCGCACAAATCCCATCTGCCGATTTGAAATGACCGGGTTGCTCATGTTGAACAATACGTGATGCTGTTTATTATTCGTTGTATCAAGTAAAGCATCTTCAGGCAATTGCTGCTGCGATGGGTGCCCATTCATTGGGACCGAGTTGTTTCTCAACGTTGCTCATATGCATAGCAAACGGTTCAGCAGGCATTGCTCCTTTCAAAACCGTTGCGTAGGAGATACGGAGAGTCTCGTCCAAATGTGAGAAAATCCAAGGTACGCCCTTGAGCATGAATTCAGGCGGAAATGCTTGCATCATTCCTCCAAGAATGGCTCCTTGCTCTTCCATGGAAAAGTGTTCTTCGACGAACGGTACCAAGAGACGTTCCTCTTTGTCCATGTGGAGAGATGCACGGTCAGCCAATTGGTCAGCAAGTCGTGCGATACGACCGAGGTTGTCTTGAGCGTTGTCTGCTTCGAGAAGTTGTTTCATTTCCGCTACTAGCGCATCATCTGTTTGGTGATCGTCGTCAAAGGTCATCGCCACACCAGGGTGTTTTGCTTCAACGGCAGGGAACAGTGCTGCATCTTCGCCGGCTGCATGATAGTGTAGTGCATAGGTTGCCCAGTCAAATCGCTCCTTAAGTGTCTCAATGTCGTCCTCGCCCTTGGCCGCTGCATGAGCGAGATTGGTGAGATCGTTGAGTTCGTTTCGTAAAGCTGTGTGTACAAAGACAAGGGAACGTAGAGGCCCGGGCATAAACTCCAATGCGCAAATTGGAACATAAAGTAGACTGATATGAAACTATAGAGAAAGTTCTCATTTACCGAACAACCATGTCGTTTTTTTATTCAAAATAAGAGGCTTGCACTCCAACCACCCGTTCTCTACTATAGATTATGAATTCATCTTGCGTACACAATAGAATCTACTGGTTAGAGAAAACCATGGTACTGGTAAAAACAAAACAATGAGCAAACTAAACGCTTTAACATTGGCAGCCATTATGCTTCTAAGCACCACGATTGCAGGGTGCATAGGAGATGAAGAATCAGAAAATACGTGGGAAGGAGCAATCGCACCAGATACCTACACCATTGATATTTTCCACAACAATGACGGAGAATCCGATCTTATTCGAGAAGAGGACCGTCCCGGAATTGCTGCGTTTGTGCATGCACTTTCTGCAGACCGACAAGCCTCTCTGGACGCTGGTCATGGTACACTAACACTCTCATCAGGCGATAATTTCCTTGCCGGATCGAAGTGGGATGCTTCAACAAGGAGCAACCCCCTAACGTACTACGACGCAAAGGCGCTTTCTGCTATCGAATACGATGCCATTTGCATCGGAAATCACGATTTTGATTTCGGCCCCTCAATTCTCGCTGATTTCATCATCCAAGAGGGTTCAACTCCGTTCCTTTCAGCCAACATCGACGTTTCCAACGATCCTTCGTTGAAATCACTCTTGGACTCGGGAAGAATTGCCTCCTCAGCAAAAATAGTGGTACCTGTCGATAACGGACACGTCAAAGTTGGAGTCATCGGAGCAGTCACCGAGAACCTCCCGTTCATCTCCAGCCCAGGTTTGGTTGACGTGAACAACGTATCAACTGCGGTCAATGCTGAAGCGGCCATGCTCAAGAGTGACGGCGCAGACCTCATCATCCTCATCTCCCACCTACAAGGATACTCGGAAGACAAAGCCCTTGCACCGTTGCTCAAGGACGTCGATATCATTGTAGCTGGTGGTGGAGATGAACTACTCGCCAACCAAGGAGCGGACGTGCATGAAGGCCACACCATCGTTGACGCCTATCCAGTCATGGTTAGTGATTCGGATGGAAATCAAATTCCGATCATTACTGCGATTGGCCAGTACCAGTACTACGGAAAGGCGAGTGTTTCCGTCGATGGCGGAACAGTAACGCTGACCGGAAACCCTGTCAAGGTTTCATACACTGGTGAGCAAGACGCAGATGCACTCAGTTCGATAGAAGAACCTGTCAAATCACACACCGATAGTCTCGCAACAATCAAGATCAGCGACCCGTTTAGTTTCGAGTTCCGTGGAGCGAAAGACGATGTTCGAGCACGTGAAACGAACATAGGAAACATTGTCACGGATTCCATGCTTTGGTACTCAGCAGAGGTTGCATCCACCTATGGTACACAACCCGGTCAGGTCGCCATGGCGAACGGAGGAGGTCTTAGAGCATCCGTTAACGCTGATGGAACCACAGATTACAGATTCACCGTTCAAGACACATTCGATGTTGCTCCTTTCGGAAACCGACTTGTCATCATCGAGGACATGTCCTCTGAGAGATTGCTGAATCTTCTTGAAAACGCATACAGCAAGACAGTCCTCAACGATACCACAGAGGATGGTGTCAAGAGAGATGGAGATGGTACCGGTCGATTTGCGCAAGTTGCTGGAATGACGGTAGTGTACGATGCGACAAAGCAACCACTCGTACTCGACGATGATGGCAATGTGGTCACATCAGGTGAACGCATTGTTTCCGTAACACTCGATGACGGAACCAAGATCGTCGAAAATGGACAAGCTGTTGCTGGTGCAACCGTCGATTTGGTCACACTCGATTACATTGCTGGTGGAGGCGATCAGTGGTTTTACGACTGGCCCGACAAAGAGGCACAGTATGTCGATATTGGCGCATTGTACCAACAAGCCCTCTCCCGTTACATTGAGCAGTCTCCAGACCTCTCAGAGTACAGTACGCTCGATGGAAGAATAACAGCATTAACAGAATGATGCATTTCATCATCCTCCAGAGAGGATGGAAGTGCTCGTGTTGGTAAACTGTTTGCATTTGCATGCGATGATGGATTCATCGGCAGATCGCCCTTGGAGTGCTCGTACCGGGATTTGAAC
>DAPT01000087.1:1130-13254 GCA_002502215.1 Euryarchaeota archaeon UBA124 | reverse complement strand
AGAAGTGGGCGAAGATGGCCTGGTCCAATCCACTCTTCCATTTGAGGATGAGTGATCAGGAACGATGTTGCTTGAGAATCTCCGCAACTCTCGTCTGAGTTTTTGGTCCGTCTTCAGTGATTAATTGTTGAGCAACACGTTCAATTTCGTCTCCTACGGCTCCAGCACTTACGGCCATGTTCTTTGCGTGGAGGCGCATGTGGCCCTTTTGTATCCCACTGGTCGCCAAGGCGCGAAGAGCGCCAAGGTTCTGTGCTAAACCCGCAGCAGCCATGACAGATGCCAGTTCTTGTGCAGATTCAACACCGAGAATTTTCAAATTCGCTCGAGCGACTGGGTGGACCTTCGATGCTCCACCAACAATCCCGACAGCCATTGGCGTCTCAATCGTCCCAGTGAGATTGCCCTGAGCATCCTTTTCCCATTGTGTAATTGATGTATATCGCCCTTGCTTGTATGCAACATATGCATGGCACCCCGCCTCAACTGCACGCCAGTCCTGCCCACAGGCAACCGCTACAGCAGAGATTCCGTTCATCACACCCTTGTTGTGCGTTGCAGCCCTAAATGGGTCTGCCATCGCAAAATGATGTGCCTCAAGTATGCCTTCGATAATGGATTCTCCATCAGAGGGATCGCCAGTGTTGCTCATTTCCTCTGGAGTAAACGTTGCCGTAACTCGTGCTAGCCGTTCGGTTGCTAGATTGGATAAAATTCTCAACAAGGATCGACCATTCGTAATCGTCTCAAGTTCTGGTGCAAGCAGTTCCGCCATGGTATTTACTGCATTAGCTCCCATCGCATCCCGGCAGTCAACATGGATGTGGATGATGAGCATCGGCCCGGAGAGGGTCTCAATCGAACGCATGGTTATGTCCTTGCATCCTCCTCCAAGGCGAATCATTGTCGAAGGTAAACTGTTTGCAAGTGCCATCAAATCTTTTTTCTTGGCCTCAATCTGCTCAATCGCACTTGAATGGTCTGCGATGTCCAAGAGTTGAATCTGGGCAAGCATGATTGGTTTATCGTTGTTGGAAATGAAGCCACCGTGCGCATGGCACCTTTTTGCCATATTAGAAGCGGCAGCAACGACACTCGATTCTTCCAGGCAAAAGGGTACGAGGTAATGCTTTCCATCGATGATAAAATTTGTAGCAACGCCGACAGGAAGGGACATCGTGCCAATGACGTTCTCAATCATCCGATCAGCGGCGGAATCGTTGAGTTCTCCATTTGATGCGAGCGCAGCAACATGCTCCTCACTCAAACCTGCAAGGTCAGCAATTTTGTTTCTGCGTTCATCAACATCAAGTTTGTAGAAGCCTTTGAGGCGGCTGTTATCGACAGGCATGACGTCTCCTCACATCCTCCGAGGGTTGTGTAATCCATGAAGCAATCGGAAGATATTAACGGGATTAACGGCTTATTTAACGCGTTAAAAAAGCGTTAATGTTGCGTTAATACAGGGTGTTCATGACGTATGGTTGTTTGATTAACGTCTCATAACAGGTCCATGAAACGCATACACTCCGTGAAATATCATATACTTGGTTGGAGTTGCTCGGACATGCAAGGAAACACGCTTGACTTTGGCTTTCCCCAACTGAGCGAAGATCCATTTTCTTCTAATCCCCTGGACAAAGAGGAATTCGACCTTCTCGTTGGAAGGCATGTTATGTTCGAGGAATTGGAGAGGAAAATAACCTTCAAATCCGCAGACCGCATACTGCTTGTTGGAGAATTTGGCTCTGGAAAAACGTCCTTCATGCAATGCTTGGGAACACGAACGAATCTTCACTTAAGCGTGGATAGGATTGCTTTTTCCGAACCCGGAGTTGAATTGATGAAAGACATGTATGCTCAATTAATCGATGGTTCACCTCCGCATGATTATCAAAAGTTGAGCAAGGATTTGCGTCGCATGCTCCACGATTCTCGCCAAATGCTTCCTCTTGTAACGATTGATGCTGATATGGCAGACGTGTCTTCCCTCGAGGCATGCTTACGCTCCTCTCTGCACTTTTTTGAGCGTCTACCTGCATTGATTGTTCTTGCAATAAACCCACAACAACAGTCGCTTATCTCAGAGCAATTGTTGCAACGGTTTGAACTGCGAACCATGACAAGTCTCGATGCAGACGGCATCAAAGCATTGGTCGAACGCCGCATATCCAAGGCATCCTCTCAACCCTACAACATGTCAACGGATGACGCAAAACGTTTGCTCCAACTAAGCAGAAGTGGACAACCTAGTGCGGTGATCAAGGTTCTACGAGATACGGTTGCAGGCAATTATACGCCTCCAACGGACCCTGGGCAACCTGAGGCGCAAATCCAAGAGCAATCCCTAACAGAATGGGAGGCCGATGAAGAATCTGAAGCGTTGAGTCTTGAATTAGATGAGGGAGACATTGTCCAAGAAGAATCGACCAAACCATCTGATTCTGTCGAGGAATCATGGGAACCAACCCCGGGTATGACCGAGGCGTCTGGTTTCGACCTCGATTTAGAAATTCTTGATGAACCCGTTGATGAGCATCCCGAAATTCAAGAAGTAGTTGCTGCGGATGAGGGATATCAGGAGGTTGATGATGCCTATGTCACAGAGGATAATTTACCTTTTGCAGGTGTTTTTGGGGGCTTAAGAAGTCGAAGAAGAATCATCAACAATGAACTGGATTCAATCCCAGAGGGTCAATTCAAAGCCACAGAAAAAGGAACCGCATTCTGGACTGCTGAAGAGCAATTGCCATTCGCGGGGCAAAACGATGAAGCGCCGGAAACAGTATCAATCGATGAGCCACAGCAGCCAACTGCTGAAGAGATTGATCCGACTAAGTTGTTTGAAATGGAACCCGATGTTGACTTCCCAGTCGATTTAACCACTATCGAGACCTTTACTCGCTTGCTGGCCCAAGTATTACGGCCTTCAAACGCTGGGCTGAGTGGAGAACAAAGCCTGGTTGAGCAACTACGTGCGCTGTCAAGACCAAGACTAACCCAGAAGGAAGAACATGTTCTCAGCATCGCTGCACTAAGCTCCCTCACAGCCTCTGAATCCGTTGTCGTTGCAGAGGCCAAAAACCGGAGCATCTCACCCTCGGATAAAGCCCTTTTAGAGCGTCTATCAATAAAACGAGCACGTCTTTCTCAGATTTGCAATGGCCTGCACAAGGCAGGAATTCTTCATGCCCGTATGGTGGGGCGTTCCAGAATGTTTGGACTTACCAGAACTGCACTGGCCCAATTGATTGCATGGGGTATTGTTGGAGGTGAAGATCAATGACATGGTCTGTAAGTTGGTCTTGGCAATCACCCGCGAGGGTCAGTGCAATTGAATCCGTCAATGGGCATCTTTGTCTCGCATACGGTCTCGAATTGACGTTGTTCAATGAAGCAAATGAAATTCAGTGGGAACGAAGTATGCCATTCAAAGTGCATGCGATTTGCAATGCTGATGGCCGCATTGGTGTTCTAGCAGCGCATGCGTTTTATCTCCTCAATACAGTTGATGGTTCATTGGTTCATGAAGGACGTTCGAGCCCAGGAGGCTTCTTGCAACTGCTCAATCGTCCAGGTGGAGGTTGGGTGTTGGCAGGACGTGATGGTAATTTGCATCTCTTTGATGCAAACGGAATCGGAATTCGCCGTATTCAGTCCGGTGTTGTCCGTCGTTTGATTGGATGGTTGGACAGAGAGCATCTTTTGTGGCAAGATGCAAGTGGTGTCGTATATTGTGGTCAGATAGCTCAACAAGACAAGCGTCGTGTTGTGGACGCAACGGTATGGAGTTGGGTTTCTCCTCTTACCGATGGACACATGCTCCTACAATCAGCTGACGGTCAACTTTGGGATGGCATCCCTCATCCGTACGGCTGGGATGCTCTTGAACGGATTGAAATTGAATCATTGGAACCGCTCGTTGCAACCCGAGCGGCCGATGGATGGTGGGTGCTGGGAATCGAAGGACACCTTGATCACATGAGCTCAGAAAGTGAAGAGGTAAGGATAGGGGAAGGCATGAACCTTGGAGATTTACTGATTCGCCTTGGTCCAAATTCGATGGTTACGTGCCGTCGAGATGGTTTGGTTCGCAGATGGGTTGCTCCTCACCTCGCAGAAGAACAACGCCGCCATCGACAAAAAGAAGCTGCGGATGCGAAACTCGCTCGGTCTTGGGATGAGCGCCGGCAATTGTTCCAAAGAGCACTTGCTGCGGAAGATGAAGGCCGATTATCAAGAGCCATCGAGCTTTACGAAGCCCTCGGGCGAAAAGAGGATGTACAGAGGCTCTTGCGTAGGCAGAAAGGGGGCGATTCGTTTGAATCCTGATCAAACCCTCACAGTCGAACGTGTCAACCACTATCTCATTATCACGGAAAAAGCAAGGGGTAAGGCAACGCCTCTGGCATCAACACCGGAACAAAAAGTGATGCTCAAGACGTTGCTTTCGATGGCAGATGATTACGCACATGACGCACAATATTTTCTCAAACAAGGCGACCTTATTCGAGCATTTGGAGCAATAAATTACGCACACGCCTGGATTGATGCTGGAGTAAAATTACGTTTACTCGATGGACACGGTGACGATGTATTGTTCACGCTGCCCTAAACGAATGGTCAGCAGTTTGTTCAAAGATGCGTACCATATCATGCACTGCATCAGCCTCGATAAGAATCTCTTTCGCTCGTTTCCTCGCCTTGTTAACGAATGGTAGAATCGATTGTTCTAAACTCATTCGAAGCCTGTAGATGTGTGCAGGCCGGCCGCGAGATACCTCTGACCGAGGTGAATAGTGGACGAGGTTCATATCTCGCAGCTCTGAAATTGCAATGCTGACGTCAGGCTGACGAATATCGCAGTGGAGTTGCAGATCTTTCGACGTTGCAGCACCATGGTAGTGAAGACACAGAAGAACGTTTGCAGTATTTTCATTTGCCCCAAGTCCGATAAGTTTCTCTCGGAGTGGTTCATGATGAAATCCGGTTTTGAAATCTTCACCAGAGGCCATGGAGTCTACACAAATGCGAGGATATATAATACAATCACCGACGATTTATGGAAAATATAGAATTTAATGTTTAAAGAGAACTATTTAGATTAACAATACGCAGTGTTTTCTTGTCTATAGACCGTTAACAAGACGAATGTTTTTGCCTTTTACAATCTCAAGAATTCCTATCCCTTTTTCCAAGGCCCGGCGCTTAAGATTCGCATCCACTGTCAGGATTGGTAATTGCTGACCTCGTGACAACTCAATCAAAGCATCATCCGTATGCATTGCTGGATGTTCAATCATTGTTGAACGCTGTTTCAAAAGATTGAGCATGAGATTTTTACTTCGAGGACGATTTGCCTCGATTTCTTCAAGTTCCTGAAGGACTAAATCGATGAGAATGAAGTGAGGAGGCCCAATTATCTGCGATAGGGACAGGTCAATATTGAATCCACCATCGACGAGTGCGACCCAACCACATGCATCAATGAGCACGTCGCCCAAGCTTTCACCTCATTGTATGGTTCCATGACCGATGAGTCGCCATCGAGCACCAACTCGTCGCGAGAGCGAGACTCGCTGACCCTGATCGGCACAGATAGGGAGGCGAAGATGCAGCGTTGCTTTGCCCTTTTCTACGCCTTTGACAATACCGACGGAGGTTGAGGTGGCAACGTTGACCATCAACATCTCGTTGTTCCGAAGAGGGTGTATCGTATTTGGTTGTCCATCATCACCTGTGACCATGTTTTTCATGAGATTGATTTCGATGGAACACTCCGTACGGATTTCTGGAAGTTCACCGTCCTTGGCAAGAACTTGTCCAGAGAGGTTGTCAGCAGTTGTAATCGATGGGTCGAGAAGCGTACCAAATCCACACAAACCTCCAGCTGTCATCTCGTCACGCTTTCCACCTCCACCCTGCATGCTGGTGATGGTTGTTTCAATGGGCTCCCAGTGTGATTTATTTCCATTTTCGATTTTTCGCCCTGGTCCGATGATGATTTTATCGCCTTCACGGAAGGTCCCTTCAACGATTGATCCACCAATAACCCCGCCCGTTAGTTTACTTGGCCTGGTGCCCGGTCGATTAACGTCAAATGAACGAGCAATGTGCATGACTGCTCGTTCATCAGAGTCCCGATTTGGTGTAGGGATGGTCTTTTCAATTGCCTCGATAAGGATATCGAGGTTGACATCATGGTGAGCTGAAACAGGAATGATTGGCGCTTCCTTGGCAATTGTTCCATTGAGGAACGTTTTGATCTCGTTGTATGATTCCATCGCTCGCTCTCTTGAAACAAGATCAATTTTGTTTTGAACGACGACAATGTTCTTGATTCCAGCAATCTCGAGCGCCATTAAATGCTCTCGTGTCTGTGGTTGAGGGCATGTTTCGTTCGCCGCTACCATTAACATTGCACCGTCCATGATCGATGCACCAGTAATCATGATTGCCATCAGTGTCTCGTGACCAGGTGCGTCAACGAAGGAGACAACCCGTTGGAGTTCGGATTCAACGTCTTTTTCACCTTCAGGGTGGCGCCCGGTTGCATAGTATTGCTCTGAACTCGTTTTGTAGAATGCTGTATCGGCATAACCAAGCTTGATTGAAATACCACGACGGCGTTCCTCGGAGTGTGTGTCCGTCCAAACACCGGAGAGTGCTTGAGTTAGTGTTGTCTTACCGTGATCGACGTGACCAACCAAGCCAATGTTGACTTCAGGTTGAGATGGAAGCGTTCGTGCCATGCTTCCATTCCTCCTCGTTCACCGATTCAACCCTCTCGGGTTTCACTCCGCTGCAGCTTCTTCCTCACCGAGCAATTTGTCGAGGCCGATGTTGCCAGCATCAACAACTTTGAGATTAATTTGACGTGTATCTTGCGTGACAGTATTCCCTCGGAAGACTCGTCGCTTACGCATACCCTCTGGCTTGTATCGGAATCGCTTCTTTTCGCCTTTCTTGGTCTTTGAGACAAGGCTGTGACCTTTGAAACCAGTCGATGCGGTAACAAGGATTGCTTGACGGGAACCTCCATCAAGGTCTCGACGCATTGGTGTTCCTGTCTTGTCCGATCCGCCTGTGATTTCAAGTTTGTAACCAGTCAAGGTCGATTCGCCTTCACCGACAAAGATACCGTCGACAACATCGCCGATTTTCTTACCGAGCAACTGAGCATGGTTGTTTCCGGAAATAACGGTCTTGTAGGAGGGGGAATATGTCTTCTCCTTGCCGTTCTTGGTGGTACGGGTCAACTTGGTTGTGGCATCATTGACCACTGCAACAAATGAATTTCCATCAGCCATGGTGCATTCCTCTAGCAACTTAGCGACAAACGACCCCTATTTAGCCTCACCGCATGCTATTTGTTCATCAGCGTTTCAGTTTCTGTCCGACTCGTCCTTCAATTCGAGCTGCAACATCCATCGGTAAGGCATGTGGCATTGAGATGTGCGTCGTCCGGCCACGGCCCTCTCCAACCGTATCTACGCGGGTTGCAATAATGTTCAGACCCTCGATGTGTTTCAGGAATTTCCAAACGGTTGTATGGCTGCGAGGTTTGACTTCATACTCCTCGCAGATTACAGCATAAATCGACTCAACATCCTTACTCGTCATAAATTCAGATTTTCGTAGCCTTCGACAAATACCGAGAAGGACCAACATCGAATGACCCGACAACTCGTCAAGAACATCTTCCGGCATTACTTGCGGGACATCTCTTGCCTTGGTCTGAACATGCTCAGGTAAAATGCTCTTTTGGCCATCGGATTCAGCGTGTTCAACCGCAGCTCCAAGCAATTCAATCACCTGCCGAGCATCGCCCGACGGAGCGGCAGATGTTGCGATGAGTTTCAGAATTTCTCCATCCCAAGACCTTGGGTTTAGAGCAGCATCTGCGCGCTGATGAGCGATGGCAAGAAGCCCTTTCATGTCGTACGGGGGGACAGGGATATGATTGGTGTGACCAAACCGAGAAATAACTGCGTTTTCAAGAACGTCGAGCACTTGTTCTTGGCTAATGAGGATAAGTGAAAGTGTCCCACTACCGTCTTGATCTTCATCAATACGCAGTAGTTGGTAGATGAGATCGTTTCCAGACTTCCTCAAGAGGTGATCGACTTCGTCCAAAACGATGATCAGATGACGACCATTGTTTCTCAACAATTTCCTGAGACTGCTCAACAATTCTCCCATTGAAAGGCCACGATCAGGATGACCAGGGTCCAAGGACTGAACAATGCGTTGTGCGACTCGAACATTGGTTGTGGCATTTCGACAATTGATGTGAACGCTCATCAGAGGGCGCTTGTTTCTTAGATGATGTTTGATATCACGACAAAAAGTACGAGCAAGTAGGGTTTTTCCACTTCCGACAGGCCCGGTTATGACAACGTTCGCACTCCCATTTGGATGGGCAATAGAATGAAATTTACCAGCCAGTGTTTCTTGAATTGTTTCTCGGCCAACCATGACTTCCGGAATGTAATCAAAGTCCAGAGGGTCCGGGTTCAGGAGGATAAATCCTGAACCGATTCGGTCGAGATAGTCGCTCATGCTGGTTGCATCTTGGTGCCAACCGTTCTTGAACACTCGCTCGCTCTCGAGCGAAAAAGATTCAAAGTTCAGGGAATTTCATCGAATTGATAACCCAGTTCCCATTTCTTTTCTCCAAGGGCAACTTCAAGCTCAAACGGAGTGAGAAGGGGCTTAGCATATTTGACCGCATCATCGATCGCAATACGAGGACAAGCAGTGTTGACGAACGCATCAACCGGATAGAAATCGATTAATTCGGGACCCACGTGTTCGAGGGCGAGAAGATAGCCTTTCTTGCCATGTTTCTCAAGCAACCGCTTCATTCGTAAAGCGAGAGTTCTTCGCATCTGTCCCGGTTTCTCCCCGATAAGAATTCCAAACTTCTGTGCGTCCATCGAGGACATAATCAAACCGAACCGTTGACGCAGAATACGCTCGATTCGTTCAAACGACATTTCGATTGCATCACCGGAATAAGGGTCGAGCATGGCGAGCGGCTTTCCTGTATGGAGTACCAAGCCAATCGGATGAAAATCACCACTTCCAAGGAAGAGATAATGCCCAATCGTGTCATCATCGCCAGAATAATTGCAGCCAAGCACTTGCCCAGGGAATGTGAGGCGTGCCCCGCCCATTGGAATTGTGACGTCAAAACCAGCTTGTTCCAAACGGTCATGGAACTCGGGAAGGAGGTGCAAGTGTTGAATGCTTCCAACCAATCCCAATTTCGTGTCTTTTAGTGGTGTCATTCGCCCGACAGCGTCCATAAATCGTTCTTGCGCTTCTTTCTCAGTCATCTCGTTCGTGGTCTGTTCTGCCATTCGTTTCTTTGCAATTTGCAGGTGCGCATTGAGCATCGGAAGTACAGGTGCGAGTTCAGGATCGCCATCGTACGTGACATCAATAAATTGAGTAGGCATTCCGGAATCGATGTTCATTTGTGAGTGGCCCATGTGAGCGACCAATTCTACGCCCATCAGTTGCATTTTGTCATGCACTAAATCGCAAGCACCGTAGCAAGGGTCAGCGGCGAGGACCACCTGGGCGCTCGTTTCGGTCTCGATGGTGTCCATCATCTCGAGGGCTTGCATCTTCAAACCTTCAGGCACCTGGAGCGCAATCAGTCGATTGTCGTTGGCGCGAATTCGCTCCATCAACTCATCCAACTCGAAGTCGTGGCGGTCAAGGTCCATGCTTCCCCTCAATCCGTCGGCGGCGCCCCTCCCTCATGAAGGCACCCATCAAAGCGAGGGATTAATTCTCGTCGAGGAGGACAACTTTGGCGCCGTCCATTTCCAAACGAACCAAGGACTGGATGCGAATATCGGGATAGTTTCCTTGCAATCGCTTCATTCCGCCGCCCTTTTCGACCACCGTAATGACTTCCGTAACCTGAGCGCCAGCACGTCGGACGCCTTCAATAACGGCCTCGAGGGTTCCCCCGGTTGACAGCACATCGTCCAAGATCGCAATGCGTTCGCCTTTCTTGAGGTCGTTGAGGTACATGGCCCCTTTGGAATAGCCGGTGGATTGGTCAATTTCCACTTCACCCTCAAGTCCATAGGAGCGTTTTCGGGCAATGATGAGCGGGAGGCCAGTCGCCATACTGAGCGGAGCTGTGAGCGGAAGTCCCATGGCTTCAATGCCCAGAATCATGTCAATTTTGTTCCAATCCACCCGGTCCACAACGAGTTTGGTGATGGCGTTGAGTACTTCGGGGTCCATTCGAGGGACGCCATCGGTGATGGGGTGGATGAAGTAAGGGTAATCGCCTTTCCAGATGACCGGCGCCGCTTGGAGGCTTGCCCGGAGTTCCTTCATCGCATCAGTCATGATGCCGGGTTGGTGTGTGAGTTAATCATCCTTGAGGATGAAGCATTCCTTTTTGCGCGGCTCACAACTCGGCGAGGTACTCAACGTACTCATTGTGTTCCATGAGGTTCTCAAGCAGTTGCTTGTCGTCGGGATTCAACTGAAGCTCGTGCGGTTCAAGCAAGATAATCCAGCCGTCGTTGTAAGCAGAATCGTTGACGAGGTCTGGATTGATTTCCACTTCCCCGTTCACATCGGAGATCACTCCGGAGAAAGGAGAGGTCAATGAGACCTTTTCATCGGCCGTCCACAAGGAAAACAGACTTCCGCCTTCATCAACTTCGGTTTCAGCTTGCGGTAGAATGACGCGGAGCACGTCACCAATCTCAACTCGAAGAAATTCACTCACGCCAATCATGAGCTTCTGGTCTTTCTGTTGGAACCACAAGTGGTCCATTGAGTATTTTCTGTCTTGAGCAATCACAAATTCGATGATATCGTCATCCATGTTCGTCGCCTGTATCGCGGCTTCCACAGGTGGTATATGAAGACTGAGGGTAAATTTGTATTCTGAATCAAACAAACGGGTTAAGAAACACCCCCTGTTGGAAGGACTGGTGAGGGCATGAATTTCGGCGAAACTGACGAACAACAGATGATTCGTGAACTGGTGAGAGACTTTGCTGAAACGGTGCTTGCGCCAACGGTTGAACATCGAGATCAGAACCAAATTCCACCCTCTGAAGAATGGGAGGCGTTCCTTGAATACGGCCTTCACGGCATCACCATCCCCGAAGCATACGGTGGTTCACCGATTGACGATGTTTCTGAAGCCATCATCATCGAGGAACTCGCTCGTGTTGACCCATCGTTCGCCGTCATGTTCTGTGTCCATGTCGGACTTTGCTCCATGACCATCGCCCTTCACGGCGATGAACATCAGAAGAGCACCTTCCTCCCCCGCCTCGCAGCGGGAGAAGTAGGGGCATACTCACTTTCAGAAGCGGGGGCTGGGACCGATGCGGCTGCCATGTCATGCAAGGCGAAACTCTCGGAAGACGGAACCCATTTCATCCTCAATGGAGAAAAGATGTGGGTTACCAACGGGGCCCAGGCCAAACTCCTCGTCCTCTTTGCGAAGGACGTTGACCATCCTGATTATGGTGTCAAAAAGCATGGTGGGACAACGGCTTTCATCGTGGATGCCGATTTCGAAGGATATTCAGTAGGCAAAAAGGAAGACAAACTCGGCATCCGCTCATCCGATACGTGCACCTTGGTCCTCAACGATTGCAAAGTCCCTGTGGAGAACGTCATCAAGGGCGTCGGCAACGGATTCCCAATCGCCATGAATGCACTGGACAACAGCCGGATTGGCATCGCTGCTCAGGCGCTTGGTATCGCTCAAGGTGCCTATGAATCGGCGCTCAAGTATGCCCATGAGCGAGAGGCTTTTGGCAAACCCATCGCTTACCACCAAATGATCATGGCTTACCTTGCTGACATGGCAACACAAATCGAAGCAGCTCGTCTCTTGGTTTACAAAGCTGCTTGGACCAAGGAACAGCACTACCACGCTGGCGGCCCACGCCATTCAAAGGAAGCCAGCATGGCCAAACTTTTCGCTGGCGATACCGCCATGTGGGTCTCAGAACGGGCCATCCAGGTGCTCGGAGGGTACGGCTACACGAAGGAATTCCCTGTCGAGCGTTTCTTCCGGGACGCAAAGATCACTCAGATCTATGAAGGAACACAAGAAGTGCAGCGC
>DAPT01000087.1:588-816 GCA_002502215.1 Euryarchaeota archaeon UBA124 | reverse complement strand
GAAGGAACACAAGAAGTGCAGCGCATCGTTATCGCAAGAGCACTGAAGTGATCAGGCTTCTAAGCAAATCAATTGCCTCAAGGCGACGTCCCAGTCGTGCAGTGCGACGGTCTTCTCAAACCGTTCTCCCGCATGAGGCGGCACTTCACAAGGCTTGAGCATCACACGCATCGAGAACCCTTCATCGTCAACACAATGCACCGTGTATCCATTTCGATACATGCCAAC
>DAPT01000087.1:0-254 GCA_002502215.1 Euryarchaeota archaeon UBA124 | reverse complement strand
CCAAGCAAGGTTTTCGAAACGGATTGGATGGTGCTTTGAGCGAGGTAAGGGGGAGAATGAGCGATCAAGGCCTGTGCTTCGCTTCGCAATTTGAGGTGTTCAACTCTGGTGACAAAGGCCCCAAACCCTTCCTCTGAACGGTGAACTTCCACAACGGGATGTTCCTCTACCGGGATTGTTTCCTCCACGACCGGGTCGTCCCTGACCGCTTCAACAGCGGGTACAACGGCGAATTGATGCTGGTCCAATCGAAT
>DAPT01000094.1:26891-37893 GCA_002502215.1 Euryarchaeota archaeon UBA124 | reverse complement strand
ATTCGAACTACGTGTTTTTGATGTTGATGGGGGCATGACTACCGACTCACTTCAGATTACGCTCGAATCCTCAGACTCATGAAGGAGAAGTCTTTGGGCAAACCATGGGCGTCAGTGCACCATTGATTGAGAACTTCTTGGTTGGACCATTGCAGATGCGATGTTCTGTTGTAACTGATTCTGATTCGGGTGACACCGTTATCATTGACGGAGGAGATGAACCACAACGTCTGATCGATTGGATAGAATCTTGTCAGGGAAGCGGCCCGCATTGGTCGACACACACCGAAGCGGAGACCAAATCAATCAACAGAAAAGTCGTTGCATTGCTCAATACGCACGCTCATTTTGACCACAGTGGACACATTCCAACTTTGAAGCAATACTTCGATGTAGACTGGTACTTACATCCAGATGATGCATTCTTGCAGACCCTTGCCAAGACTGCCGCTGTACGCTACGGTATCGCCTTGCCCGAACCTGCAATTGCAGACCACAACATTGCTGATAAGCAGATTCTCTCTCTTGGTTCCATCGACTTTGAGATTCTTCATACACCGGGACACACACTCGGAGGTTGCTGTCTTCGATTGATTATCGATGATGCTGCAGATCACCTCTTTGTCGGTGATACATTGTTCGCAGGGTCTGTTGGTCGAACTGATTTGGAAAACACAGGAGGAGACTTTAATGTCCTTTCAGAGAGTATTCGCACGAAGTTGTGGCCACTTGATCCTACGACAATCGTGCATCCAGGTCACGGACCACTTACAACAATTGGTCACGAGAAAGCAACAAATCCATTTGTCGGAGATGGCGCTGGTGAATCAGGCGTTTACACGTTCGGTAAGTACGCTTAAGCAAGCAAACTTGAAAGGGCATCTTGGAAAGCAGGCAATGCTTCTTCCCATGTTGCCACAATTCCATAATCAGCGTGCTGGAAAATCGGTGCATCAGCGTCTTTGTTGATGGCGACGATGTATTTGGACGAACGCATACCTGCCAGATGTTGGATGGCACCTGAAATCCCTACTGCAATGTAGAGGTTCGGATTGACTGTTTTACCGGTTTGTCCGACTTGCATTGAGTGGGGTATCTCGTCCCATGTATCAACGGCTGCACGAGATGCTCCAACTGCAGCACCGATTGTGTCAGCTACTGCTTCTAGATGGGTAAAATTCGCTGGAGAACCCATACCTCGTCCGCCTGAAATAATGATGTTCGCTTCAGAGACATCCAATCGAGCACTTGCTCGCTGCATGACCTCTTGCACAGCTGTTTTGACGTCACCGGATGCGTCCACAACGGAAACATCATTCGACGAACTTGAACCAACAGAAGGGAAAACGTTTGCACGGACTGAGACCACCACGTCGCTGTTGACAGTTACGGTTTGATTCGCTTTTCCTGAGTAGATTGGAGAGGTGAGGTTGTTGCCATCGATCGATACAACATCCTGCACAATTGACAGGCCTCTTCGTGCTGCTAATCGAGACGCTACATCCTTGCTGCGGGCAGTAGCAAGACACAGAATTGTCCCACTAGGTGTTGCACTATCGAGCGCACTTGCCCACCCACTGCTGTCGCTGCCTGAAAAAATATCAGATTTTACCGCGATGACCTTGGAAACACCATCATAGGAGGACACAGATTCAGCCATCGATGCATCGGTGCATGGCACGACGACAGTGATGTCCCCACCCATCGCTTGAGCAGCAGATACGAGCTCTGCAGTTGAAGCATTGACTGTTCCTTTGGTTAGTTCTGCAATTACAATTTTGTTGGTCATTTGGTTCACCTCAGATTACATTGGCTTCGTCACGAAGCAGTTGGACAACTTGGGAAGCACTTGAGCCACCCTCGAAGGTCTTGCCAGCAGGTTTGGCCGCAGGCATGGAGTGGTTTGCAACAACAACACTTGCTGCAGGTGCAGAAGCAGACATCAACTCAACTTTTGCCTTCTTTGCCATCATAATTCCCTTTACGTTGGCTTTTCGAGGCTTGAAATCTCCTTTGTCGCAAGAAACGACGGCTGGAAGCGGGACAGTTATTTTTGCAACGCCAGTTTCAACAGGCATTGATACGGTGACTGCATCACCGAAGTCGACACCAATAACATTGGAAGCATTTGACCAACCGAGACGTTCAGCAAGGCCAGGTCCAGTGGAGCCCGCCCCCGTGTCTGCGGCTGATTTACCGCAATAGACCGCATTTGCACCTAAGCCTTGAATTGCTTCCTTGAGTACAGACTGCAATCCATTTGAGTCAAGTTCACTCCATGAATCATCCCAGACTCGGACGATGTTATCAACACCCATAGCCTTGGCATCCTTGAGAATCTTTTCAGTCCCTGAGCCTCCCACAGTAAGCGCTGTGACTGTTCCACCTGTCGCTTCTTTGTGTCGAAGTGCCGTTTCAATAGCAAAACTATCATACGGACTCATCTCCATTTTTACGCTGGAAAGATCCACGCGGTCACCTTGAACGGTGATTTTGGCGTTTGTATCTGGGACTTGTTTTACCAAAACGACGATTGTGGACATCTCTATCATTCCGCCCAACGAGAATCGATTCATGAAGATTGGCTTTGGGCCGATATGGATTCAGATATCATACACCTCTCAATCATAACGTTTACATCCCGTTTTTGTTCAGTGAAAACTCCATGTCAGAAGAACGTCACGTCCCGGGCCCTCCAAGCGAACTTGCAGACACATTAAATCACTGGAGAGATCTCTTTCAAAGCAAGCACTCTGAGGATTTTGAGGCATTGGAAGGGCTCACCGGGATGGAAGATCCGATTTCTCGTTTCTTGTAGACTATGCTGATATTGACCAAGATGACCTCCTAAGCCTACGATTCAATGAGTATCCAGAAGAAACCATCGAAGAGGTTTCATGATGTTATGTCCAACATTTTTTCATACGCTTCAGGATTTGCTTCGAAATGTTGAGCGATTGAAGACAAGCCCGCAGCAACCCCTGCTGCAACACCCATTTTTGCGTCGAAGGGATGCAATGTCCCATCCATGACCGCTGATTTGAAGGATTCAAGATCATTCCACGTGCTTGGTTCTCCGAATTTTGGGTTTGGAGTCACCTGAACGTGTCCAAACTCGGGGAAGACAACATGTTCAGCGAGCTCATAAACGGGTGAATGTTCATCTTCAGGATCAAGATATGCTTTCTTCATTTTCTTCTGAACTTGTTCGAGCGTATCGTGAAGAAGAAGCGCTCCATTTGGATCGGATTTACTCATCTTATGATCAAACGAGTCCATGCGAATCCCAGACGCTTTGAGGGATGAGAGAATTGGAGTATGAAGACATGTTGCTTTCTTCCAATTCCATTTTGATGCCATGTCTCGCATAAACATGTGGGCTTTTCGTTGATCCATGCCGCCAATCGCAACATCGATGTCAAGTTCAAAGATATCCGCTGCCTGCATGGCAGGGTAGTAGAATTTTGAAAGGTCATGGTCGGAAGAAGCCTCATCTCGACCCATGATGGTGAACGTCTTGCGAACCATTGGCAACGTCGCGCCTTTGGAACACCGTAGAACTCGTGCCCAATAATCGCCCGAATCCATAAGTTGACTTGCCCAATAAAATCGAAGTTGTCCAGGACCATCCCCCTCCTCTGGATAGTCAAGCAATGCCCTGAATGTTTCTTGCATGTAAACAGCGGTTTGCTGGATGTCTTCCATGTTGCCTCCGAACTTATCATTCACCCACGCATGCCAATCTGCAAGGAAGATGAGGACGTTTGCATCCGCTTTGAGCATCCGCTTGAGTTGGAGCGAGAGAACCTTCCACCCTATGTGTGCTTTGCCACTGGGTTCGAACCCCACGTAGCAACGCAGTACGCCATCGCCTGCCATGGAAGTCTTTTCAGCAAGGCTATCAACAAGATGTTCGATTCCTACACTTTCTTCGACATCACCAAGCATAAGATGCAAGCGCTTTCGATCATCATCGGTAAGTTCCTTAATTCGTTGATACCGCTCCTCAAATGGCTTGAGCAAGGTATTCAAATCCAAATTAACACCTCAGACGAGTTCACTAAGTTTCTTGACTTTACCCTCGGATGGAGCCTCGCCACGTTCGATCATTGCTTCTATTTCAGTGATCATCGACTCGGCCTTGTCAACCGTCTCCTGGGTGACGGTTGTGCTCATTTCAATGGACTTACGAATCATCTTGATGGCTGACTTTGCTTTCGAGAATTTCTTTGCATTCTCTTTTGCTTTATCACCACGCTGCTTTGCAGTGTAGCCGGTCGCCTCATCAAGGAATGAAGACCATCGACGACGACTCTCCATCGCCTGCTCTCGGCCACCATCAGCGGAAAGGAACGACTCAAGGTCGGCCCCCTTTAATTGAACAACATCAACTTGCAGTTGACCTTGATCTGTGAAACAACCCGCAATATTTGACAGTAGGCCAAAGGATGCTTGGAATTCGCCCTCAGCGTTTGCTTGAACGTTCTCAAAATGTTGTGCTGCCAACTTTGCTAAGCCCGCGTTTCCACCAATTGTTTTTTCAATACCTCGTTTTACTGCGAATCGCTCCATGTTGGCCCATCGGTATGAGCCTCATAAGGCTCACGAACAAGAAGCCACCCCAAGAGTGGGGTTTTTTTGTACGATTGCTTGGGCCAACCATGCGCACAAGAGTGGTCCTCATGTTGATTCTCATTCTCTTGACCCCGATGGCAAGCGCATCTGAGGTTGGATTTAATCGAGAAGAATCCTTGAGTGCGGAAGCACTTAACATCCAAGCGGGCGAAGTTTCACCGAGTGGATCGAACCTTCTCTTGGTAGGAGATGACGGTTTTGTTCACATGATTTCGGCCTCTGCTCCAGGTGACCGCAGTCAGGATCAAACCATTGACAGTCAACGTTCCGCACGTTTCAACGATGTTGCATGGCACCCCAACGGAGAAACCGCACTCATTGCAGGAGACCTTGGTGCTGCACTGCGATATACAATGAGTGACAACAACATTCAGGCACTCAAAGGGGCAGGCATCCTTGGAAGCATCGAACTCACCGCTGCTTCTTGGCGTGCTGGAGGTGATATTGCCTTCTTTGGAGCGAAAAATGGGAACATGTATAGCTTCAACGAAGGAGAAGGTATGATGCAAATGGAGAACACCCTCTCATCTGAAATCACCGATGTTGCTTGCCATCTTGAGCAGAACATCTGTCTTTTCACCACATTGGATGATGGAATCGCCGTTATCGATCGAACACGAGAAGTGACGTGGATCGATGGGACTTCAGGTGACACATGGGTTGCTGTTGATTGTGCTGATCCGTTGTATCGCAAATGTGCAGCCTTTGCTAGCGGACGACGTCATGTCTCGATTGTTCTTGACATCGAAGATGCTTCAAAATCAACAAGTGGCGAAGTCATGCAGTTGGTGCAAGGGTCAAGCGATTTCTTTTCAGTAAGCAGAGGATATGATGGAACCTCATTGGTTCATCTTGCTCCGATGGAATCTGTTCGCTACCAACTTGACGCCGATGAAGTATTCATGCACATTGAATCGGAAGCGATTACATCCTACGACGCTGATGTTGCTGGCCAAAGAATTGCTTTGATGTGGGAGATTGGTGAAGACGATGGTTGGTTCGTTACAAACGAAGGGTCCATCGTTGAAATTTATCCCACAGAAACACGCGAAAGTTTGGGAATTATGGAGACCATAATTTTCGCCGCAGTTGCCATCTCGGTGCCGGGTGTCATCATTGGACTGATTTTCATGAATAGCCCTTATTTGCAAAGGAAATACAGGCAACTGCGAGGCTTTGAAAGGAAAGAATGAGAAGAATGAACATTCCTTTTTCGTGCTAAGGTTCATCAGTTGTATCGCCTCCCACTGATTGAGGGAACTGAATGGAACCTTTCGAAGCCATCGACTTTTACGACATCGAATCCTTGCTCACAGAAGAAGAAATAATGATTCGCGACCTTGTTCGCGAGTGGGTCGACGAAGAAGTCATTCCAAAGATTGAGCATGCATGTGAAGAAGGCATTTTTCTCGATGAGTGGCGAGTTTCCCTCGGTGAAATGGGTGTCCTTGGAGCACCATTGAAGGGCTACGGTTGCCCTGGCTTGTCGTACGTAGCATACGGCTTGATTTGTCAGGAACTCGAACGTGGCGATTCTGGACTTCGCTCCTTTGCTTCCGTTCAAGGATCACTCGCAATGTATCCGATTTGGGATTTCGGAAGCGAGGAACAGAAAAACTACTACTTGCCAAAGATGACCTCTGGTGAATGGATTGGTTGTTTTGGTTTGACCGAGCCGGATTACGGTTCCAATCCCGGAGATATGATAACGAAAGCCGAGGACAAAGGCGATCACTATTTATTGAACGGTGCCAAGATGTGGATTACAAACGGAACAATTGCAGACGTTGCAGTGGTCTGGGCTAAACTCGATGGCGTCATTCGTGGTTTCATCGTCGAAAAAGGAGATGAAGGCTTTAGTGCCCCTGAAATGAAAGGGAAGCACTCACTGAAGGCATCTGTAACATCTGAGCTCGTGTTCCAAGACTGCAAGATTCCAAAGGATCGTATCCTACCTGGTGTCAAAGGTCTGCGCGGACCTTTCTCATGCCTCAATAATGCTCGCTTCGGTATTTCATGGGGCGCACTAGGTGCTGCCATGGCCTGTTTCCACAGCGCAAAGACATACGCACTAAGTAGAATCCAATTCGACCACCCAATCGCTTCTTACCAATTGGTTCAAAACAAATTGGCGTGGATGCTAAGGGAGATCACAAAAGGGCAACTGCTTGCTTACCATCTTGGTCGGAAGAAGGACGACGGCACGTGGTTTAATGAACAAATTTCACTGGCCAAGATGAACAATGTCGACATCGCATTGGAAATCGCGCGAGTTTCTCGAGACATCCATGGGGCAAACGGGATTCTTGACGAGTACCCAATCATGCGTCACATGGCGAATCTTGAATCTGTGAAAACGTACGAAGGAACGCACGACATTCACAATCTCATCCTAGGACGTTACATTACAGGAATTCAAGCATTCACTCGAACGGCTTGAATAAATCAGACGTTCGGAAGCAAACCAATACGTGCTAGGCCGCTCCAGAGAGGGTCCAGGAACCTTGGCAGGAATCGGTGGCGAAGGTAAACAGCAGCAGCCAAGCTCAACTTCTGTAATTTGTTGAGCTTAACACGACGTGTGAACACATCACCTTGTTGCTTTTCAATCTCTTTCAGAATCTTGTCGTAGAAAGCAATCATGGCTGCCGGAGAATAACGGGTTCGACGTGGGAGGAGAGGGAGAAGTTGACGAGCTTCTTCGAGATATGTGCGAGCCCGCTTTGCATAGTGGTGACAGTATGGTTCCCAAGATGTTTTGAGAACAACTTTTCCACCTCCAAGGTCGTTTTCAGTAATCCCGTTTCGTTCGAGTTCGTCCAGCGGGAGGTACACACGATCTCGTTCGATGTCTTCGCCGACATCCCGCAAAACATTTGTGAGTTGCATGAATATACCCCAAGACTCAGCAAATTTCCTTGCCCTTGGGTCATCATAACCATAGATTTCAATGCACATCAGTCCGACGACGGAGGCAACCCTGTAACAGTAAACATAGAGCTCCTCGAACGTACGGTATCGATTGCTGTAGAGATCGTCTTCCATTCCTGAAATGAGGTCATCAAACACGCTTCGGGGAATGGTATATCGCTCAATGGTGTCTTTCAACGCCAAGAAGACTGGATCTGTGCTGTAAACATCGTTGTAACAGGTCGAGAGTTTCTTTCTAAAAAAGAACAATTGACTGATTTTGTTGAGATAGACCTCGTCTTCCAAAATTGTGGTCCGCTTCTGTAGAGATTCAAGCTGGAGGCGATACTCTGCTGCTTCTTGACCAAGTTCGGTTGTTGAACCAGGAAACCTATCGGCCCAATCGCCATCGGCGATGTCATCTGCTCTGCGGCAAAACGCGTAGACTGCACACATTGCAAGGCGTTGTTCCTCTGGAAGATACTTGAACGAATGATAGAAGTTTCCAGCTTCCCTTTTTGTCAACTCCTCGCAATACCTGTAAGCTAATCGATAGAGTTCGATTGGTGGCTTGTCCGACCATATTGGAGCGTCAAGATCAACAAAGGGGTCAACCAACTCGTTTTCATCATTGAAGAGACCAATCATCATTGCACCTTCGCGAAGCGCTTCCATGGCTGTAACGCTTACTGCTTTGACGGCGTCACGTGCGAGCATGACACCCGCTCGGAGACGATCGAGGGCTGTTGGGGAAGATTTCGCATCAACCGAACTTTCAGCCCCTCCTTTGAGAGGGAAAAGAAGGTCCAACGGTTTGCGGCGCTCCAACATCGTAAACGCTTGTCCCTAGCACTCGTTGTTTAAGAGTCCTCCTCTCGAAAGTTTGCACAAAAGGGTTGTTTTATTTTTGAGTAAATATTTACTGACAAAGGGGCCTATTTGACATTCTTGTTCTTTGCCAAGAGCCTTTGTACCCCCCCTGGGATAATCAATGCGCGAAGCAGTTTCTTGAAGTAACCTTTCATCTCATCCCTGGTGACTTTGATCTTTTCATCCGAATCCAGGATGTTTCCATCCCGAAGGAGTGTTACCGTTCTTTGACCGATTAAGACTGGAAGCATGGAAGCAGCTTTCAGACGGAATTGACGGTCAGGGATCATGCGGATGTACTCCACAGCCGCATCCAAATGTTCACTCGTCAGATCCAAATACGTATCATAGAGCGGGCGAAAGGCGTCGATGTTGCTGGGATTGAGCAAGTCGTTTGGTCGAAGGTCGTGTTTCTCTAAACTTGGTTCTGGGATATAACAACGTCCGAAGCGTAAGTCCTCTGGTATGTCTCTCAGAATGTTGATCATCTGCAGAGCCTTACCAAACCGAATCCCGTGTTCAAAAAACAGTTCTTCCTTTTCTTTGGGCAAATGGATGATGTGTGCAAGTGACATTTTTGTCCAAAAGACGCCGACGCAGCCTGCAACTCTGTAAGCATAATCATCCAATTCTGTATCCGTCTTCAATGCTGAAATGGTTCCACCTTCTTTTGCAATACCGAACCTTTGTAGGTCAAGAATTTGACCTCCAACAATAACGTCAAGGCATTCCAACATCCTTTGCTGATCTCCATCACCATAAATGGGAAGTGCATCCACAACCTTCTGAACATTTCTCAAGAGTTCTGCCTCATCTGGATTCGTTTGTATGTTGGCAAGTTCAGCAAAGTCAGGAAGTTGCTTCGAGCGTCCTTGTGCAACCTCGTTGTACTGGGTTAACGTTTCAATGAGCAGGCTTGTTTCTCCTGCTTTTGAATCCGCTATTGTGTCAGCGACCCTCGCCAGTAAGTAAAGCAATCCGATTTGCCCACGAATCTTCTTAGGAAGATACTTCAGAGTCGGATAAAACGACCGGGAAGTGGTTTCCAATAGTTTGTCGATTTCTGAGTCTATAAGAACCGACATAGTCTCCCCCGCTCGGACCACTTACCACTCCCGCATGAAGATTCTCTCTCCTTGTTGGGTCATTTGCAAGACATTGAGTAGAAGACTTTAGAATCAGGAATGTTTAGGTATGGAAGGGTGAGGAGATGGAGTGTAGTTCCTGTGGAGCAGTAATCCCTGACGATTCCATCTTCTGCTCAGAGTGTGGAGCCCGTCAGGAATTCTCCAGAGCAGGTAGTTTCTCGGCAATGGGAACAACAAGTCTGGGTGGTGGTGAAGTCACCGGCGGTAGAGGATTTGGCGTTGTCTCAGGGGAAGCCGTTCGGCAGCAGCGGGAAATACAGCAAGAAGGGATGCCGCAAGGAATCCCAGCTGACATCCTCCAAAACATAGCATCAGGAATTCAACAGCAGAACAATCTCCCACCAGGGGGCCAACTTCCACAACAACAACCTGGCCAGTTTCCAAATCAAATGAGCAATCAATTCCCCCAGCAGCAACAATTTGTCCCGCAAGGACAGCCAATGCAGCAAAATGTTCCGGTTAACACTCAACAAACTGATATCCCTCAGCAACCGCGCGGGCCAACCCTTGCGAGCGGTGCTGCCCCTAGCAACAATGCTGATCCACAAATAGGTAAACAACTCGGGGGAACAACCGTCACGAGCAATCCCACTGCATCACCAACCGATGCGATGGTTAATCGGTTAGCAGAAGCCGAGAGGGCGGTCAAAACTGAACGCAGAAGTCAATGGTTGAACATGAACCAATCGAGTGCGTCGAATGTTCTCGCTAATCTTGGAGCTGATTTACCATCGCATTTGAAAGACGCTCAGGGCATTACCCCTGCGGCTGAAGTTATCGCTGGAGCAATGGGACAACCGGCTCAGGATGGTCCAAACGATGCTCTGCTCCGTCGCATGTGTGAAGTTGCTTCACGTCGTGTCGCACGAAAGCGTGGCGTGGCTGTCGAAACTCCTGAAGCAAAGATTGTCGATGGTGCACTTGTCGTTAATCTCACCTATGTTGATGACGGACGAGTCCTCGACACGCCAGACGACCTCAGTTCAGCGTTTGAGCATGCGATACAGACCGAAGTGGCGCTCAAAGGCTTCGACATGGCCGTTGAAATTGTTCTCTCATGCATGAAAGACGGGCAACTAACGACGATCGGAGAAGAAGACAAAGTGGATGACGAAGAGATGTTTGCTTGCGAAGTCTGTGATGGTCTGGTAAAAGCATCGGATACAAAATGCCCACATTGCGGTGCAATCTTCGAAGAAGAGGAAGAAGAAGTTGTTGAACAAACTCGGAAGGGGCCGCCAGGCCCATCACGTTCTGGCCCCCCAGGGCCTCGGGGAAGAGGACCGCCTGGACCTTCAAAATCCGGACCGCCTGGACCATCGAAGGGAGGACCACCAAAAGGTGGACCTCGTGGGCCATCGAGGGGCGGTGGACCACCTGGACCAAAGAAAGGCGGGCCACCAGGACCTTCGAAGGGAGGACCACCCGGACCGAAGAAA
>DAPT01000094.1:0-26576 GCA_002502215.1 Euryarchaeota archaeon UBA124 | reverse complement strand
CGGACCGAAGAAAGGAGGACCACCTGGACCATCGAAGGGTGGACCGCCAAAAGGAGGACCACCGGGGACGAAGAAAGGAGGACCACCGAAAGGCGGACCATCTGGACCAAAAAAGGGAGGACCTCCTGGTCCTAAAAGAGGCCCACCGAAGTGATTAGTTTATCAGATTCTCATCAAAGGATTCGGGCTCGGATATTCCTGACCAGAAATTATCGCTGGATTGCGTTTCTTGTAGTTGTGCGGGAAAGGAAGGTTCGATTACTATCTCAGGTGATGATTGTTCAACTTCATGCATATCGTCTTGTTGTCCAACTATCTTCACGATCAGGTGCGCTAGTCCAGTGAACATAAACATGAACAAGCCGATTGCAATTCCCACGGTAGATTGGAAACTAGTACTAAGAGTAAAAGTTGTAAATGCGATGATGTAAGGGCCCCTGAAGGGTCCTCGGTACCCTTTCTTGTCGTCTTCCAATGCAACTACCTCGGCTCGCTGAATGAGTATCGAGTGATAAAGTCACTACCTGCGCAATCCGGCCTTAATCAACGAGTCAAGAAGGACAGCACCCAGCTCTGATGGATCTTTAGCACAAGCAATTCCCGCTGCCTCAAAGGCTTCGAACTTCTCCTCAGCAGTTCCTTTGCCACCGGAAATAATTGCTCCTGCATGCCCCATTCGCTTTCCTGGGGGTGCCGTGGCTCCAGCAACGAATCCTACAATCGGTTTGGTCACATTCTCTTTGGCCCATGCTGCAGCCTCTTGCTCAGCATTTCCACCGATTTCACCAATCATCACGATGGCTTCTGTTTGAGAATCTGATTCAAAGGCTGCGAGGCAGTCGATGAAACCGGTTCCGTTGACGGGATCACCTCCGATTCCGACACAAGTTGATTGTCCTTCTCCGATGCTCATTGTTTGGGCAACGGCCTCATACGTGAGTGTGCCCGATTTTGAAACAATTCCAATTCGTCCTTTGGCGTGAATATGTCCTGGCATAATTCCAATTTTCGCCCCACCATTTTCCCCAGGCGTGATAATGCCTGGGCAGTTAGGTCCAATCAGTCGAACTCCCGGACGATTCTCGACGAAAGCAACTGCCTTGACCATGTCAAGTGTTGGTATTCCTTCAGTAATGCATACGACTACACCCTCGCCTTTGATTTGATCAAATGCATCAGCTGCTTCCATGATGGCTTCACCAGCAAATGGCGGAGGAACATAGATGACGGTTGCATCCGCATCGGTCGCTTTAATTGCTTCAAACATGGAATTCCAAACAGGGAAGTTTTTTCCTTGCAGTTCAACCGTTTGACCTCCTTTACCCGGCGTGCATCCGCCAACAATGTTGGTTCCATATTCGACCATTTTATCTGCATGGAACATCCCTTGCTTTCCAGTAATTCCCTGCACCAAGAGCTTTGCATTTTCTTCAATCCATATCCCCATCAAACATCACCTCCAATCAATTCAACAATCTTTTGAGCACCCTCTGCCAAGTCATCAGCAGGATGAATGTTGAGTGTTGAGGATGCGAGAATCGCCTTTCCTTCATCCACATTGGTTCCAGCCAATCGAACCACGAGTGGAACGTTGAGATCTAGTGCTTCTGTGGCGGCAATAACCCCACGTGCAATAATGTCGCATCGCATAATCCCACCAAAGATGTTGACGAGAATCCCTTTCACGTTTGGGTCTTCTAAGATAATCGAAAATGCAGTTTTGACCTGCTCTTCATTCGCCCCACCACCAACATCGAGGAAGTTTGCTGGTTCTCCTCCATACAACTTGATGACGTCCATCGTCGCCATGGCTAGACCGGCTCCGTTAACCAAACATCCAATGTTTCCATCGAGTTTGACATAGGAAAGGCCGGTCTCCTTCGCTCGGATTTCTACGTCCTCTTCTTCAGAGAGGTCTCGAAGATCGTCCCAGTTCTTGTGACGGAATTCGGCATTTTCATCAAAGCTAACCTTTGCATCAAGTGCGACCATTTCATCCCCTCCGGTTCGAACCAACGGGTTAATTTCAACCATAGCACAATCTTCCTGAACGAACAATTTGTACAGCGACTGAAGCATTTTTCTGAAGGATTTGTGTGAAGCCCCAGATAGACCCAAGGCAAGGCCGAGATCCCGAATCTGGTATCCCATTAACCCAACATTTGGATCGACGTTGATTTTATGAAGAAGTTCAGGGGTTTCCTCTGCAACCTCTTCGATGTCCATTCCCCCTTCCGTTGAGGCCATAATGAGAACGGATTTTTGATCGCGATCGACGAGAAGCGCAAGGTAATATTCGTGGGCAATATCGCAGCCTGATTCTACATAGAGGTGATTGACAATCTTTCCTTCATAGCCTGTTTGTTTGGTAACCAAAAGGTTGCCGAGAATATTTGTTGCATAAGTGTGAACATCTTCTCGAGAAAAGGCAATTTTAACACCTCCTTCCATGACGAGATCTCTTGTGTTAGGGAGGTACAGGTTTCCTTTCCCTCGGCCACCGGCATGAATTTGCGACTTGACAGCAACCACCTTTGACTGGAGGGAGTCATAAGCACTTACGGCGCTCTCAACACTCGTGCAGTGGACCCCATCGAGAACCTTGACACCGTGAGATCTAAACAGGGCTTTTCCTTGATATTCGTGAATGTTCATTGTATCCCTGTCCAACGCGAGCAAAAGAACGTCTTTGAACTGTGCGGATGACTTTTCTGGGTATTGAAGCGAAGCAGACTACAAGTTGAATAATGAAAACGAAGTCCAAGACGTATGCAGGTCGTGGTCCTAGCTGGTGGATTTGGCACACGGCTGCGCCCATGGACCTACGAGATACCCAAACCAATTTTGCCAATGCTTGACAAAACATTGGTCGAACATGTCGTTGAAGCTGTACCGAACGACAAGGTCGACGAGGTCATCATCGCTGGTGG
Source organism: Euryarchaeota archaeon UBA124 (assembly GCA_002502215.1). Taxonomy (GTDB): domain Archaea; phylum Thermoplasmatota; class Poseidoniia; order Poseidoniales; family Poseidoniaceae; genus MGIIa-L2. The sequence continues at coordinate 23,646 of DAPT01000094.1, read as the reverse complement.
TTACAAAATCGACGATATCGAAGCATATTTTCGACAAAAAAATGTCGAATATGATGTAACAATTGTGAAAGAAACAGAACCCTTGGGCACTGGTGGCGCTCTGGGAAATTGCAGAGATGTTGTATCTGGTCAATTCGTTTGCCTAAACGGGGACATCATTTCTTCTCTCGATATGAAAGCCGGAATGGATCTGCATCAAAAGAATGGTGGAATTGGAACACTCGCACTTTGGAAGGTTGAAGACCCTACTCGGTTTGGTATCGTTGGACTTGACGAGGACAGTCGTGTAACTCAATTCAAAGAAAAGCCGAAACCGGATGAAGTCTTTTCCAATCTGATAAACGCTGGATCGTACCTCTTTGAAGATGCAATCTTCGATTACATTCCAGAAGGTAAGAGTTCACTTGAACGCGAGGTTTTTCCGGTGCTTGCAAGTGAGAGGAAGCTGAATGGGTTTTCCTTTGATGGATACTTTATTGATGCTGGAACTCCAAAAAGCTGGTCGCTGGGTGTACAGGCCAGCATTGCAAACAAACGATGGAGGCGAGGCCAGAGGATTGATTCGAATTGGTATGCTGATGAATCCGTTCAGATCGTTGGTGAGAGCAAGGTTGAACACTCTATGCTTTCAAGCGGTACTTCGATTCAATCTGCAACGCTGTCAAAGTGCAGTCTATTGGAGAATGTCCGAATTGGTATGAATTCGACCCTGAAAGAAACCCTCGTAGGGAGAAACACAGTCATAGGTAAAAATTGTTCACTCGATAACATCGTTATCGACCATGGTTCAACCGTTCCTGACAATACACTCCTTTGCGATACACAGTGGCCACTTACCGAGTGATTGGAAGGAAGATATCAAGAAGAATCAGGTCTTGGGATTGTTATGCAGCCATTGATTGTCGTCAACTTCAAGACCTATTCGACAGCGATGGGACAGAAAGCGATTAAATTGGCACGAGCAATGGAACGTGCTTCAACCAACAATGTTCGAATGGTTGCGGTCGTTTCTGCATTCGACTTGTTCGCAGTGAAGCAAGCTGCACCCACTCTCGAAGTTTGGAGTCAGCACCTCGATCCAGTTGGCCAAGGATCGTTTACTGGTTGGCTCCAACCAGACAATGCTATAGAACAAGGTGCACAGGGGACAATCATTAACCATGCCGAGCACAAAGTCGATATCACTCACGTGAAAAATCTAATGCAGCAACTTCCGAATGAATTTCCCATCTGTGCGTGTGCAGCGGATGTCCATGAGGCTCACCAACTGGCGGGACTCGGGCCCACTTTCATCGCAGTTGAGCCTCCCGAACTCATTGGAGGAGATATATCAGTCACCACAGCAGACCCTGCAATTGTTTCTGAAACAGTGGATGCTGTTCGTGGAATTAACCCGAACGTAAGGGTACTATGTGGAGCGGGTGTGAAAGATGGCAACGATGTTCGTACGGCTGTTCAATTGGGTGCACATGGCGTCTTGCTCGCATCAGGTGTCACAAAAGCAGAGGACATTGATGCCGTCCTCAGCGATCTCGTTGCGGGATTGGAATAAGCGGGAGGGAATATTATGGCTCGCAAAACAAAGCGCAAGCCCGTTCGAATCGCTCATGAGCTTTCTCGAACACGGCGTAAAGCCATCGAAAAGGCGCTCGCTGAGCACCAGATTGAGGACCGAACCGAATGGGATAGAAACGCTGAATGGAGCGACTACAGATTTTATCGGAAATTGGTGAAGCGAGGTACAATTCGCACGATTGATTTACCCCTACTTGAGGTAAGCATAGGCGATCCATGGTCGACATCTGTAACCGTCATCCATGGGAGGCGCCCTGGTCCAACCATTACCATACTCGGAGGTATGCATGGCGATGAACTCACAGGTCCATCGGCCTGCACCCATCTCCTCAGTACAGCATTTACAGATCCTGAAAAGGTTCTCGATCCTGAAACACTTGCAGGAACAATTCGTATTGTTCCAGTGGTCAACATGCCGGGATATCGATCGAAATCACGATACTTCCCCGACGGACGAGACTTGAATCGTAATTTCCCCGGCAATTCCAAAGGCTCATCCACACGGAGAGTTGCTGCTCAAGTTTGGAAATATCTGGTGGAGGATTCAGATGCAATCATTGACTTACATAGTGCAGGAAGAGGTCGTTCAAACATGCCGCAACTTCGTGTAGACCTCGCTCATGCAGGCTCAAATATCCTTGCAAAGGCATTCGGTATCGAAATACTCCTCGACTCAAAACCCCCAAAGGGCTCGCTTCGTAATCACGCAAATTTGGAAGACATTCCTGCAATTACCTACGAGGGAGGTGGTGCAAATTGGTTAGACCAAGCATCTGTCAAAGTTGCTGTTCATGGAGTCATGAACGTCCTAAAGAAATTAAAAATGGTCCCAGGAAGACCACATCGGCCACGATTTCGAATGCTTGCCAGTGGCTCAAAATGGTTGCGAGCAGGCGAGGGTGGATTGCTAGACTTGTTCGTTGATAGTGGTTCAATCATGAAAGAAGGTGATGTTGTTGCGCGTATTTCAGATCCAGCCACACCAGGCCTTTCTGTCGATATCTTAGCTCCCGAGGACGGGTTGATGATTTGCATTGCGACCAACCCGTTCGTTGCTGCAGGTATGCCTGTTGGCCATTTCCTGCCGATATCGAAACACATGTCCCTCCTCGAAGAGCAGGTCGATGGTTTTGGACGATTCATCACTCACGGATCGCTCGATGAACCAGTATGGAGAGAAGAGGAAGAAATTGAGGTCGAGGTTCGCGGTGAATGGGATGGAGGCAGTGTCGACAGTGGTTGGCTCGAAGCCACCCTGGAAGAAGTGAACAGTGAAGGCGACTCCGAAGAAGAAGCCTGAACACTGAATGTTCGGATTAACTTTCCCACTCAGTAAGAAAGGATCTAAACCAATATCCAACTAGGGTAGGATATTAACCTTCATTGCTTTGATTATCTTTATTTTCGAACAATGAACGATGTTCATGATCGACATCGTCCGATGCAATGTTGTCTTTGTACCAAGTCTCAAGATGCTCTATACGCTTGTCTGGAAGCCCGTAGACCTTCGCTTGCATCATGAGCATTGTTCGTTCTTTTTGTGTGATTTTCCCATCCTCTATCGCCAATTTATACAATTCAAGATACGCAGTCTCGTCTTTGGTATGAACTTCGGGTAGCAAACGATTTGAAATTGCGGATATCGAAGACAGGATGGGTTTTCTTGTTGCAACCAGAATGGTACCCATACCAACTGCACCAACCCAGCCAACTCCTGTCGCACTCTCCATTACTTCCGTACCTGCGATGAACAAGAAGGCCCCTAGGCTAGCGAAAATCGTTCCAGTAAATGTTCTGCGTAATTGCTCATCAATGCCCAATACGTCCTGCTTGAGGATAGCGTATGCGAAGAACACACCCATCATGAATGAACCGAATATGTTCATGAACAGCGTCGTTGATTGGAATACACTGAAGAACAAATCGTCCTGAATAATGTCGCTGCCCTGCAATTCTCCGCTGTTAACCAAACTGTTTGCTAAAATAATTAAGACGGTAGCTCCGACGGAAAAAATCAGTTTTGTCAGGAATCCAAATCGAATTGCTCGGAGCTCCTTCGCATCGAATGCGGAAGTCTCATCCAGATCATCGACATCAATTCGATAGAGATATATTGTCGAAAACAAAAGGGCGAGAGCAGTTACCGGGACGAGGATTGGTTGAATCGTTCCAATCCCAATTTTTGTAATTGTCAATGGGTACACAGGTTCCAGCGATGCAGGGCATGTTGTATTGAACATAAAATCGCTATCGCCATAGGACACGTTTTTTCCCTCTCCAGTGTCATTGCACTCCAAGGCATACATGTCTCCGAGTGCTGACACCTCCCCTCCGAGAACGAAAACTGTCGAAACGAAAATGATGAATCCGATAACTGGTGATAACCAAAGTGATCTTGAGGCAAAAAGCCTGCGAACCGACCCGAAAGCATTGTTGTTCGAATAAATGAAAATAATGCAGACGTAGAAGATTAATCGGATCATTCCAGTCGACCCACTAACGTATCGAACAGAGTACAAGAAATCCAAGTATTCGACCGGGAATGGGAAAATCCCAAAAAAGTTCAGAGCTCCTGCTCCAAAACCCTCGAATGCAAGGATGAAAGATAAAAACCGATTTTTTGGGTTTTTTGGATCTGCTCTGAAGATGAGGACTGAGAGATACATCATCATCCCGAAAGTCAACAACCCAAGGAATGCAAGTAAGTGTGGAAAGGCCAAATTTACCATTGTATTCTCGTTAAGATTTGCTAACAAGCGGATGAAATAACTCATAATTTGCCATCCTCGCTTATTGTTACCATTTGGGTTGTTCTACAACCCTTTCCAAACACTTGCTGTTCGTGTCTAGATGTATTCTTAAGATAAACCAATCCCCGATTGACTTGATTTTGGCTCCTATAATTCGCCGTGCAACAAGTTCCATTGGTCTTTTGCAATGCTACCGTTGAACCGGCAGGCCAGGGTGGTAGGCTTTGCAAACCAGCCCGTATCATTAAACAAGGATATTGATAATTGAATCGGGGCAAACCTTAGATGAACAAAAGCATGGATTGGAGCATGGAAGAGCTTTCCAAGGTCGGAATTGATTCGAAAAGAACCACCGCAGCAAGTGTTGCCATCGTGGGTTTAGTGGTATACTTATCCTTAATTCACCTGAAATCCATTTTGATGCCACTGGCTGTTGCAATCTTGCTCTATTTCATGATTAAACCACCTGAACAATTCATTTACAACAAGGTGGGAAATCGGTTTGTATCTTATGCCACAGTTCTTTTGACTTTCATGGTCACTGTCTACTTCACATCGCTGTTTTTGTACGACAATCTCTCAAAGTTCATTGAAGAGGTCCCGTATATAACAGATAAATTTGAAGAAAAAAGAGCGAATTTAGCAGACTCGAATCTTTATGGACTCGAGGTCATTTTTTCAGATACTGAGCTTCTTGCCAGTGTTGCATCACCGAGCAACATCGAAGCGTTTGTACTAGGAATCTTAGGCACACTTGGTGGATTCTTTGGCACAATGATTACTGTTTTGATTTTCCTGCTGTTCATCGTATTAGAAGAGCACACAATTGCAAAAAGATTCGGGGCAGCATTTCCAAACTCGTATCCGAGAGCGAAGAGGATCGTTAGTGAATCAACGGAATCGATCAAGGCTTATGTTGTCTCAAAGGTAACATGCAGTGCAGGACAAGCTTTTGTCATGGCCATTATTCTCTACGGTTTCGGTATTCCTGGATGGTTTTTGTTTGGTATTCTGTGCTTTTTGTTGGATTTCATTCCAATTTTAGGTGCTCTCTTTGCAACGATCCCACCCGTCATCATCGGATTTATCTGGCTTGATTTGGAATTTGCTTTGCTCATGGTTGCTCTGCTTATCGGAAATCAGCAGGTGTTTGGTTCATTGATAGAACCAAATCTATCCGGATCAAAAATAGGCATTTCTCCGTTCGTTCTGTTATTGACAGTGATGCTTTTTTCTCAAGTATGGGGAATCGCCGGTGCAATCATCGGTGCTCCAATGATCATCATCGTGAGATTAATCCTCGATGAAAACAAGAAAACTCAACCGATAGCCATGATGATGGCGAACGATGTTGAGGAAGAATGAGTGATTCATTGGCCGTTGAACGCTTCAATTGCTTCAACAACCTCGGAATCTTCCATCAATCTTCGTTGTGATTTTGCTACATCGAAAAGATGCGCAACAAGGTCATCTGTAACCTCATAATTTCGCTGCTGAAGCCACCAGATGATGTTTGAGCGACCGGCCATGTGACCGATTCGAATAACTTGTTCGAGTCCAAATTCTCCGGCAGGAACACCCGAATAAACACGGTCCGCGAGCCAGTGATTACCTTTCTTCATGGCCTTGATGACTGCAGAAGCATGCACTCCGGTACCGGTTTCAAAAGCATCTTGTCCGAATACAGGGTAATTTCTTGGAAGTGGAACTTCAGTGTACTCGTGGGCTTTTTGCATGTATTCACCAAGTACCGAAAGATCATTGTCGATTGCACCCATGAGTTTGAGATTCACGAGGGTCTGATCGAGTGGCGCATTGCCTGCACGCTCTCCGAGGCCCAAGGCAGTTCCGTGGACCACGTCAGCCCCAACTTCAACCGCTGCAATGTTGTTTGCAACCCCCAATCCGCGGTCTTGGTGGCCATGCCAGTTCACTTCAATGTCACGACGATTGTAACCTCCGTCCTTGATGACTTCTTCATCGATGAAGGCAAGTAATTTCTTGACGCCGTTCGGAGTTACGTGCCCGCATGTGTCACAAACACAAATACGTCGCACACCAAGTTCCATAGCTCGCTGATAGATGTTCTTGATGTCTTCTGGGTTTGAGCGAGTCGTATCTTCTGTGACAAACATGACTGGAACATCGTTTTCTACCGCAAAAGAAACCGCTTTTTCCATTGTTGAGAGAAGCTTTTCCATGGTCCACCCTTCTGCGTATTGACGAATTGGGCTGGTTCCGAGGAATGCAGAGGCTTGAATTTGGATTCCATGCTTTTGTTGGAGTTCAACGAGTGGTTCAATGTCTTGCATCAGTGTCCGGACTGCGGCACCGGGTCGGATGTTGTAGTCGTTTTCGGTTATGTGCGAGAGCATTGCATCGATGTGGTCAACATGGAGGGGTCCAGCACCCGGAAGTCCTAGATCGACCTTCTGAATTCCAAGTTTTTCCATGTAATCGATCAATTCAATTTTTTGATCAATGGTTGGGTTTCGAGCTGAAGGGCTCTGAAGACCATCGCGCAAGGTTTCATCATCAAACCAAACACCGTGTGGATGATTGTTTGAGTTTCGATTAAACTCGTACTCAATGGTATTCCAATCGTAAATCAATGAACGCTCATCCATAACAATTCACCCACGAGGAAATCCCCCGCACATACCTACCAGACATGAATCATGTTTGAACTCGTCGATTGGAACGTTTCATTCTTCTTCGGAGTTTGAATCGGATTTTGCAGCCTGTGCAGTTTCAAATTCCTCGCGTGAAACAACGCCGTCGCCATCCGTATCCATCGCATCGAACTCGTCTTCCTCGATGAGCTCTGCAGGCAAGCGTGCCGTGAAAATAATTTCATCATCATGTGATTGCTTGTTCTTTGACCGTAATTCCATAATTCGGGTACCTTTGGTTGACTTCCCTGAGGTTTCTTTTGTCTGGTCAACCGCTAATCGTATCATCATGCCTTTTTTGGTTAATACAAACAAATTGTCGCTCATATCAGGGATCCTGCGAACACTAACAAGTTCGTCAGCAACTTCTTCATCCAACTTCATTGTACGAACACCTTTCGCCCCAGGGTTGGTCGAGCGGTATCCATCGGTCATCATCTTCCGGTTACCGTCGTCATCGAACCGTTCATTGCCGTCCTTATCGAGGTCTGGAATCCGTTCCGCAGTACCCAACCGACTTCGCTTCGCCATGCCATACTTGGATATCGTCAGGATTTGTGAGTCATAATCACTCATCGCAAGCATCCCTGCGACAAAACCTCCACCGGAACCCTTGCGTTCTGCAACCTTGATGCCATAAACGCCACCAGATACGCGACCGGAGGTCCGAATCGCATCGCATTTGAAGCGGCTGGCATAACCGGTTGTTGAGATCATGACCACATCATCGCTATCCACACTTTGCTGGACATTGACCAATGAATCGTTCTCAAGCTTAAACCGAAGAGCGTATTTTCCATTTCGGTTGATTCGAACATATTCGTGTAAATCCGTTTTCTTAATCAGTCCTAATTTCGTTGCAAAGAGCAGGAAATATCCCGAAGGAGGCCGCTTTTCGCCTTCCTCAAGTTTGACTTTGAGGCACCTCTCCGTCACGTCATCGACCAATTCCTTCGATATCGGAAGAATACTGACAATGTTCTCATCATCTTGCAGGTTTTCGAGCAGATTTCTGATGTGTGTTCCTCGACTGTGTCGACTACCTTGCGGTATTTCCCAAGCTTTGAGCCCGTAGACACGTCCTAAATCGGTGAAAATCAGCAACCGATCTTTGCTGAAGCAGGTGATGATTGACTGTGGAGAATCTTCGTCTTTCGTCGCAACACCCTTCAGTCCTTTTCCACCTCGGTTTTGAATACGGAAGGTTTCAACTGGAACATGACGGATGTAATTGTCATCGGTGAGCGTGATAGCGATTGCTCGTTCCTCAATCAAGTCTTCTCGATCCATTGAAAGTGGCATCATGTTGATCTCAGAGCGTCGTTCATCACCATGACGCTCAACCATTTGATTGAGTTCTTCCATCAGGATGTTTAATCGACGCGTACGAGAACCGATGATGTCTTGCAAATCTGCAATCTTAATCATCAATTCATCGTAGTCGTTTTGCACTTTCTCGACATCGAGTCTGCTTAATTGGTACAACCGTCGTTCGGCAATGGCCTTGGCTTGTGGTTCAGTGAAGTCAAAGGCTGCAATACCAGGCATCGTTTCATTCCCTTGCAGAACAGATTCGAATTGTTCACGACTGGAGCTTGCCTTTCCAACTGCAATGACGTCATCAATGCGGTCCTGTGCCTTGACCAAACCTTGGAGAATATGAGCACGCGCTTCGGCTTTTTCCAATTCAAACTTAGCACGGCGCTCAATGACAGATTCTCTGTGCTCAACGTATGTGTGAAGCATTGTTGGAAGGGTCAACAAGACAGGTCGTCCATCGAGGATGCCCATCATATTGGCCGAATACGATTCCTGTAAACGACTCGATTTGAACAACTGGTTCAGGACCGCATGAGGGTCTGCGTTGTTTTTGACTTCGATAACAACACGAATCCCTTCCTTTGAAGATTCATCACGAATGTCTCGTATACCGATAACAGAACCTTTGGTAACAAGGTCGGCAATGTGAACAAGCATGTCTGATTTCTTTACTTGGTATGGGATTTCATGAACGATAATGCGCTTTCCTGTCGAATCATCAATCACGTCACAGCGTGAGCGCACGTGGAAACGTCCTTTCCCAGTGGTATACATGTCGATGATTCCATCAATTCCATGAATTGTTGCCCCTGTTGGGAAATCAGGCCCCTTGATGTGCTGCATGTACTCATCGATGGTGACTTGTGGCTTTCCGTTGTTCTCATCACCCTCTTCCAAAATACGTTGAACATGGAGTTCAATGGCTCCGGCGACTTCAGTCAGGTTCTGAGGAGGGATGCGAGTTGCCATTCCCACAGCGATACCGTCTGACCCATTGAGAAGCAGGTTAGGAAGTCGTGCAGGAAGAACGGTTGGCTCCATTTCAGAATCATCAAAGTTCGGTTGGAAATCAACCGTCTTTTTCTCAATGTCTTCCAGCATGTGTTTGGAGATTCGGTCCAGACGACTCTCAGTATATCGCATAGCGGCTGGAGGGTCACCGTCGATTGACCCAAAATTTCCCTGCCCGTCCACCAATGGGTAACGAAGGGAGAATTCTTGAGCCATTCGAACCATGGTATCGTAAATTGACTGATCACCATGCGGATGGTACTTACCCATGACTTCCCCAACCGAACGTGCAGATTTACTGAATTTTTTATCGGCTGTGTGTCCGCCTTCATGCATGCCATACAGCACGCGTCGATGGACCGGTTTGAGGCCATCGCGAGCATCGGGCAATGCACGTCCGATAATTACAGACATAGCGTAATTGATGTAGGATGTTTTCATTTCATCGTTGAGTGAGCGATTCAATACCGTCCCTGTCTCAACAATTTCATCAGTCTCAGGGTTCTCTTCTTCAGATGTCAAGGTTCGTCACCTCCTTTGCGTGGCGTTCGATAAATGCACGTCGATCGGGTACGTCTTCTCCCATGAGAATCTCAAACATCCGATCACTGTCTTCTGCATCCTTCACCGTGACTTTGAGCATGGTCCTCGTCTCCGGATTCATGGTTGTCTCCCACAGTTGTTCTGGGTTCATCTCACCAAGACCTTTGTATCGTTGAACACCAATTTTCGCATTCGGATTATCCCCTCGAAGTTCTTCGAGAATAGCATCTCGTTCTTCATCAGTAAAGGCGTATTTACTCACTCGACCTTTTGATAATTGGAACAAAGGAGGTTGTGCAATGTAGACATGACCCCGTTCAATTGCAGGTCGCATGAATCTCCAAAGGAACGTCAGCATAAGCGTTCGAATGTGAGCACCATCAACGTCAGCGTCTGTCATGATGATGATTTTGCTGTAGCGTAGTTTTTCAGTATCAAAACTGCCCTCATCCTCGCTGTTGTTACCTACACCTGCACCAAGTGCACGAATCATGGTTTGAATCTCTTGATTTTGGAAGACTTTTGCTGCATTGTGCTTTTGACGCTCAACGTTGAGAATTTTACCTCGCAATGGTAAAATTGCCTGAATACGCCTGTCTCGGCCAGTTTTTGCTGAACCGCCGGCAGAGTCACCTTCCACGAGATAAACTTCGCATTCGCTTGGGTCTCTCGATTGGCAATCCGCAAGTTTCCCAGGCAGCCCCCCTCCTTCGAGAACGCCTTTTCGGCGAGTTAAATCCCGGGCTTTTCGCGCTGCTTCTCGAGCCTTTGAAGCAAGAAGTGCCTTTTCCACAATCAGTTTTGCAACAGCAGGATTCTCCTCAAAGAATTCCCCTAACTTGTCATAGACAATCGTTTGAACAATTCCTGTCACTTCGCTGCTGACAAGCTTGTCTTTTGTTTGAGAAGAGAAAGATGGGTCTGGATGTTTCACACTCACAACCGCTGCGAGCCCTTCACGTACATCATCACCAGAGAGGGAGTCGCCTTTGAGTAAATTCTTTTTCTTTGCGTAGGAATTGACGGAGCTTGTCAACGCTGTTCGAAGACCGGACATGTGCGTTCCTCCATCTTTGTTCCGAATGATGTTCGTGTAACAGCGAATTGATTCGCTGAACGCATCGGACCACTGGAGGGCGACCTCTACCTCTACCGGTCCTTTCTCGATCTCTTTGTCTCCGGAGATGGTTATGACATCGGAATGCAAAACCTCCCTTCGCTCGTTTAACTGGCCGACGTACTCCGTTAGACCACCCTCGTAGAGATGTTCGGTTTGGTGAGGTTCATCGCCGCGCTCATCGAGAATTGTAATCCTTAGTCCTGCGTTGAGAAACGCTGTTTCACTTACCCTGGTTTCGATTTCCTCAAGGTTGAATTCAACCACTTCGGTGAAAATGGATAGGTCTGGTTTGAACGAAATATGGGTGCCCGTGTCATCGCATGTTCCAATCTCCTTGAGCGATTCCACAGGAATTCCCGCTTCATATCGCTGGAAATAAACAACACCATCTCGATGGATCGTCATCTCCATCCATTCAGAAACCGCGTTAACAGCAGACACTCCAACACCGTGTAAACCCCCTGAAACTTTGTATGAACTGTTGTCGAATTTTCCTCCTGCGTGGAGTTTAGTCATAATGACCTCGGCTGCCGAAATCCCAAAGTCATCGTGAATGCCAACTGGAATCCCTCGGCCATAGTCACGTACTGAAAGTGAATGATCTGCATTGAGCACGATGTCAATTTGTTTTGTGTGGCCTGCGAGATGTTCGTCGACAGAATTGTCCACAACTTCCCAAATGCAATGATGAAGAGCAGAGCCATCATGAGGGTCCCCCAGGTACATTCCTGGCCGTTTTCGAACAGCTTCAAGTCCTTCCAGAACTTGAATACTCGCTGCATCATATCCTTCTTCCATTTAGTCATCACATCCAGTCAAAATTTAGGCGCTGTCGGCCGTTTAACAAAGCAGCACTTCCGCCATCCCTCTAACTGTTAAACATGCTTGACGAGAGGGTATAAACCTAACCCTAAAGCAGTCTTCTGTGATGCGTTTTTTCAATGTAAAATATGGCTCCAAGCCCCAAGAATTTGGGGTGGAAAATCCATGAGTACCATCCGTGAGCGTTAAGAAGAAGACGAAGGTCGGTTGAGTCATGCCTGAACCGACCATTTGCGTAGCACTCGACTCCACGAACGTTGATGACATGGTCGATGAGGCTGCTCGAGCATCAACTGCAGGTGCTGACCTCGTCGAAGTCCGATTTGACCGACTCTACCTCACAAAGCCAGAACCAGTCGTTATTGAACAAGAGGACGGCGAGTCAAAGAGTGTTATGCCACCAGAGGCTGAATGGCCAATCTCCGATGCTTCATCCATTGACGCAGAACAGACCATTCAGAAACTAAAGGATTCAATTGCTGTACCAGTAATTTTCACTGTCCGACCCCCAAGAGAAGGTGGGTTCTTCCCAGGTACAGAAGAAGAGCGAATAACAATCCTCCAACAAGCCATTGATTCAGGCGTTAGCTGGATTGATTTGGAATCCTCCATCGAAGAAAAATCCGTTGAGGAGTTGATGGCCGCTGCAAAGAAAAAGGGCTGCAAAATTGTCTACTCAAGCCATGATATTAACGGCACACCAAATTCGGAAGACATCGCTTCCTTTGTCCGTGACAACGGCGAGAAGGCAGATCTTGTCAAGTTCTGCTCGACGGCGCATTCACATTTGGATGCATTGCAAATTGTTGATGCAGCCATCGAACTCAAAGGAGAGGGCGTTGATTACAGCGTTATGGCTGTCAACAGTGGAGGTGATTGGGCTCGCATCCACGCACCAATTCTGGGCGTGAGCATGGTCTATGCAACCATGTCAATGGAGCATCGTATCAGCGACAAAGGCCTCATCAACGTTCGTGATTTGCGAGACGCTTGGACACTTCTCGAATATTGAAGTGGACTTCGATTACTGATTCAATGAAGGCATAAGCTGCTTTTCTGTTCCCACTTGTGGCTCAAGACCTGCGTTCATGTAACGCCGATTGACCAGAACCGGGGCGAGCATAATCGACATAAAGAAAACAAAGAACGTTATCGATACCGTCCAGTTCGGCAACACGATGGATCGTTCAACCGTTGAAATCGATACATCCGCAGCAAGAATCTTGTCCTGAACTCCAGCATCACCTCTTCGAGAATTGTCCCATGCATCGACGACGATGAAGAACTCCTGATAGGTCGTACCCGAAAACAACGATGAGTGTACCTCGGGGCCATCCAATGAAACGCTCATTACAACCGAATCTGTATTTTCATACGCATGGACGTCCCTGTACGTCTTCCACCCTGTCACATCGAATGCAGCCCACTCAGGGGATACGTCCGTAACAAATTCATCCTCACTGAGACTTTCACGATTAAACCAATTATCGAAATCCTGACTGTGCATTCGGTCATAGGACCACTCATAGTTATCGTACTGAGAGGTTGTCATGAGGTACACATCAGCGCTTGCAGGTACTGTTGAATTGGCAACTATACCTTGGATTTCGACGCAGATTGTGGTTCGATAATCACTCGATAGATTGACTCTTAATGCACCAGCGCTGTCGTTTCCTACCAACATGGTTGTCGCAATGTTTGTCGTAAGCCTGTCCACAGGAACTGGGGAGTGATAGGATTGATACATCCATGGTTCCTCAGGCGATAACGCTGGATTGTAAGCTTCCTCATTCGATTTGGCTGGTTCGGAACTGTAGCCATTTCCACGGCCATCATCATCCCAATCATCTTCAAAAAAAGGATCCCACCAGTTGCTGTTATGAGGAACTTCGGCATGTCTCGATAGGGTCTCATTCCAAGCGATTTGGGAGATCTCTCCTTTGCAGTCATCGATTGCTGCCGAGACAAATCCATTGTTCGAGGAAAAAACGCCTCCCACAAGAGGTAGAAGCAATATGGTAAGCAAAACAGCCGCGCGCCTCTGCAACATACCTTCACCCCTCAGGACGTAGTCGGCACGGAGGTTCTTGAGACATTCGTTCATTCACGCCTTCGCAACGGTCGGATGTAACCACTTTCATCGCTTCTTCGCTCTTGTTTGGAGAGAATTTTCGGTGCAGGCGGAGGCAAGTGATGATCCATTCCGAGCAGTCCACCGTCATCAGCATGCTCTACTTCATACGTCTCAGCATTCTGCTTTGCCTCTTCTTCGGTCTCATTTGGCTGACGCATGACCAGCCAACCGAGAATAAGTGCTGCGAGAATCAACGCAATGAAACCAAGAGCGTCGCTTCCAGCATCAGTCATCCAAGACTTCCACTCATCCCAACTGAAATCCGACAAGGAGGGGTCAGCATCTTGTTCGGGCAGGATTGTAACGTCTGTTTCAGACTCATCACATAGACCCATTCCGTCACAGACTCTTACCCGAAGAATCGCTTCACCAGGATCTTCCCAAATGAGGGTTTTCAGTGTAGCAAGGTCTTCATTGGAAGTTTCCCAATCGTTGTCAAGGATACCATCTTCGTCCTGGTCGGTCAAGAGATCTTGCTCCCACTCGATGACGAGATCGTTGCTGATTGTCTCCGAACGATCTGAGTTCGAACCATCCAAGACATCAATGTCTCTATAGAACACGAGATCTGCAAGCGATTCTGCGTCAGAAACATTTACGATAACTGCGATGTTAAAGTCCTCATATATTTCGTCAGGGACATCAATGCCGCTGATCTCTGGAGGAGAATCAATGTGAATGTTGAATTCTGCTCGAGTAACATCACCCGTACCGAATGCATCTCGAACGGTGAGCTTAACCGTGTAAAGACCCGGACGCTCATATGAGTGCCAAGGCATTGGGTCATGTACAATCGGGGTTGCGTCACCAAAATCCCAAGTATATTCGACTAGGCCGTTCCAATCAGGAGATTCTTGTTCGAGTGGGACGTACTTGCCCTCGAACTTTTGATCACCATCTCGGGTTCCACTGGAGTCAAAATACAACATTGCGCCGGGTACTGCAACATTGACTCCATTCTCATCAAATGTTCTGGACCATTGATCTGGTAACCCGTTTTCAGGGAACACGTCACTGTCCATTAGTAAGTTGCAAGATTCTTTTTGCGTTTCAAGATCACATCCGGCTCCAAGCCAAGCATCCAAGATTTGCAGTTGGATAATTGGAAGCGGATTCGCAACAACCACAACGATGACTTTGGGACTGCTTTGGTCACCGTTTTCATCGGTGACAATAAGTTGAACCAGTTGCTCACCAGGCTCGGTAAAGGAGTATGCAGGCAAGGTTTTGTCGCTAAATGTACCATCTGGGAACGACCAGTTGAATGTCAAATCATTGTATGTACCGGTGGTCCCATCAACATCAAAACTTGTTCTACCATCGAACGTGTACGGGACGTTAACTCCTGCTTCATCGACAAGGAAATCGATTTGCGGGGCGCCGGTTGCTCCAGATTCTTTGACGATGTAGTTTGCAACCGGTAGTTGGTTAATGACGATAACCTGAAGCTCAGCGACAGAAATACCACCGTCTTCATCGGTGACAGTGACACTGACGTTCTTCGTACCCGGATTGTCCCAAGCAGGTGCTGGATACAAGGTTGCAGAGGTAGTGGATGAGAACTCATCGCCTCGGTCAACATCGACACCGTCCAGATTTACTCCCTCTTGGAAGACCCAACTCAGGGAGAGATTCTCTCCATCGTCGTCTGTGAAAACATCGGGCATCAGCAGGGGCGTGTAGGTATAGGTAGTGAGTACGTCAGAGAATATCTGGTAGGGCAGGCGGTTGTTAACGACGATCTCGATTGTTTTCTGACCTATGTTAATCCCGTCTGAGACGGTGAGTGTCAAGATATAGGTTTGATTCGGACCAACAACGTCGCCCCATTCATGATTAGCAGTGTAAAGCCCTGTCCCAGATGTGACTGGAGAACCGTCTCCCCAATCCCATTCAAAGTCAAGATTCTCCAACGGCACGTTGTCGGCTGTTTGATATGCGGAGAATATGATGCGTTGGTTGGTAAAAATCTCAATCCTGTCTGCGACGACGTTGTTGTTCACCGTGATGATCGGAATCGGCTGTGAATCATCTGTGATGTTGATTTGATTGATGCTCACGTCCGACCATGTACCTCCGATGTCCATGATTCGCAGCGTCGTGTTGTAGACCCCTGCTTCGGAGAAAGAGCGAAGTGGTGAGCGTAATCCAGAAGTCATGTTATCGTCAAAGTCCCATGCGTATGCAACGGGCTGGTCGAAGTATGGTAGAGTGTTGTTGTCGAGGGAAAGACCCCATGCGTCAAACCCATCTCCAGTGAACTGGATTTTCTCGTATGTTTGACTCGTGTTGGTCGAAACAGAAGCGTTCGCAACCGGTGCCATGTTGGTCAATGCCTGAGGCGCTGTTGTTTCGGAGTCGAGGACAGCTCCGAGCATGTTTTTCATTGTGAACTGAACGGTGTATTGGTCGTCCTTGTTTGCAGTAAAATAAACGCTGTCAGGAACATGGACACCACCGCCAGCTTGGACACGGGTGGAAATAGCATCGACAACGGTTCCATTGCTGTCTCGGATGAGTGCATCAACATCCAAATCCTCAAAGAAGGCGTTTGAAAGGATCGAGTAGTTTACTTGTACAGTGTCTGGAGATCCATCACCGTCCCTGTCTCCGAGGGTTGTTCCATTGAGCATCATCGTAGCTGGTGAGGTAATTCGTGCAGCTTCAATATCAATCGTTCCCTGCGGGTATGAAGGGCCACAGGATGTATAATCGCAATCGGCTACTGTGCTTGCGTACCATACGATTGCATAGACCTCATCGGTAAGGTTTCCAAACCCTTGGATTAAACCTGTCGCAACGTTACTGTTGAAATCCAGATCTTGTGTAGTCCACAAACCGTCGGCTGTTGATTTGTACACAAGCACACCATCAAAGTTCGACACATCGGAAGTTACTCGCAGTGTTAGAGGCGCTGGAGAGGCTGCTCCTGGGGTGAATTTGAACGAGCGAATGCCCCATCCTTCCATTGTGTGGCCAGTTGAACTCCAAGGTGTCGACCAGTCCGAGTTGGTATCTGCGGGTGTAATGCGGCAAAACGTGGACCCTCCGCACGAGGGATTGAGATCAAGGTTCGAGAAACCGTAGATTCCTTGGTCTGAATCTATGGTCGCTGCAATTGAGAAATTCGCAAATATTTCACCCATGGTTCGTCCGATTTTCCCGGATTGTCCAGAGACGGGAGACAGCGCTAAATTTTCAACACCGAGACCTCCGGTGGCTGAATCTTGAACCAGTTGGCGAACAGCCGGGCCACCACCAAGATGGTCCGCGAGGTACATCGTGAAAATGAATCCTGCTCCGTAATCGCCGTTCCTTTGGTTCCACCATCGGACACTGAGGTCCGATTGTTGGGTCCAGCCGTTCAAATGGCCTGCAAGTGTACCGTCTGCTCCGAAGCAGAGGTAAATTGCAACATCGGCATTTCCTTCATCCAGCCAGAGATTTTCGTACGGGTCTTGCGCATTGTGAAGCAAGTGTTGCAATTCGTGAGCAATAATCGACTTGCCCCATGCGAGCGTTATGTCGGCAAAATCAATGTACACAACTTCACGGGTCGCCGCAGTTCCTGGGGAGAAATAACCACCAATGTTGAATGCGCCGTCGATGTCGTAAATTACGATTTCAACTTGACAGTTGTTGTCGTTGTCTGGCGGAGCAAGCCCACGGCCGTCTTGGTAATCTTTTCCGAAATAGGTTGTCATTGTTGGATAAATGGTCTGATCCCAAGTTGATGCAAGGTTTTGCAGCACCGTTGAGGAAAGTGTGCGACCAGATTGGACGAGGAAGGCCACGGTTGCAGTGGTCTTAGCGACGTACACACCGGTCGAGCCTCCAGAAATCGGCACCGTCAGCGTATCGCCAACAACGTGCTGTGAGCAGGTTGAGCGAGCCATCGAAGGCTGATATCGGATATCGTCAACACCCGGGCGACCTTCGTCAACCCAAGCCTGCTTGATGAACGATGTCGCAGAAACCACAGGTTGGCCTTCATCAATCAACAGATACTGCGAACCTGTTTCAACATTGAAATCAGCCAGATCGCCGTAGACAACTCCAATGCTTTCTGCGATATTTTCGACGTCGTTCTCTGTTTCATTCGCTGCACACTGAGCAATCACAGACGTCAACATCAGGAAGACGAGAAAGAGAGCCTTAGTAGAGCGTCGTTCAGACATATGTTGTCCTCAATAAAATGTGATGCGGTATCACAATTCGTTGTATCGAAATGAGGTATTTAATACCCCGCATTAGTAGCATCAACATGCTGGAGGGTTATGGATTGAGAACAATTCCAATTCTGTCCGTTCTTCTCTTGGCCTCTGTTGCAGCACCAATGGTGTCCAGTGAATCGGTCTGTACTGCGATTGAGGAACTCGAATTCGATGGTCAGATGGCCAATGCCAGCGTAACAACTCAGGTTGAGTTCGGCCCAAGAGTTCCTGGAAGTAATGCATCAATGGAGCTGCGTGATTGGTTCATGGAAACAAGGCCTGCGTTTGATTGGACAGAGGACCCGCATTCAAGAGGAGGTTACAATCTGACGAATCTTGAAGGTCGGTTGATCCCAGAAAACGTAGAAGAGAACGGTACTGTTGTTGTTCTAGCTGCGCACTATGATTCGAGAGACCGTGCAGAGCGCGATCCCAATCCAAACATGACAGATGTGCCGATTCCAGGAGCAAACGATGGAGGAAGTGGAGTCGCAGTCTTGTGGGAACTTGCTCGGCTTGTTCCCTCGATGGGGCTTGAACACGAGGTTTGGATTCTTTTAACCGATGCTGAAGATCAAGGACCGGTGCCATCCATGCTTGGAGCGAAAGCATGGGCTGAAAACATATCCAGTGAAGACATCGACCGCATTGATGCCTTCCTCCTCGTCGATATGATTGGGGATGCGGATTTGAAGATTTATCGAACATATCCACCGTATTTGGATCATCAAGGTGGGAACCGTTTATGGAGCGCTGTAGAACAATTGTCAGGTCCACTCGGCCTTATGGACAACATCACTGATTGCAGCGGTAAACCGGGACTTGATATCGTTAACTTTACCCAAACGGATGGTGTCATCGATGACCATGTTCCGATGCTCGAGGTTGGAATTCCGGCAATCGATTTCATCGATATACGATACGGAGAGAATGCGACCAAGTGGGAGGGTTATTGGCACACTCACGAAGATACACCCGACAAGGTTTCAGACGAATCTCTTGCTCACATTGGGCGTCTGATCGAACTTGGTCTACGAGAAGGGTCTTGGCTCGACAACCAGCAGAATGAGACCAGTGTTGATTCAAGTGCAAACGAAGAGTCTGTCCCTTCCTTCAGCCCGCTTTTTACGGGAGGAATCTTTACCATTATTGCCCTCATAATGCTTGTATTCATTGGGTTGCATGAAAGCGTGCGTTTGAAACGATAGGTCTTCGTGCGCGGATACACTGGGGAAATATCTTTTTCGCGCACCAGTTCGATTTCGGGGGCTTGCAATGGACATAAACGAACGACGTGAAGCGCTTAGAGCACGTGTTCGGGAAAAGCTACACGGTGAAGAAGAGGACGATGAACTCGTTGTTCAAGAGACAGAAATCGTGGCTTCAACAACCCAAGGCGATGAGCTTCTTCTTATCGATGAGAGCACCGGTCTGCTCACTCTCGCCTCATCTCTGATCTTCATAGGGAGCGTGCTTGGTATCATTACTGGACTGCTTTTGCTGCAGGGAAATCCAGCTGAATTGTTGAACAGTTCATTGGAACAAGAGAGCGTTGTCGACGTTTATGGAATCGTTTTAGAGGCTGAATCGGGTGACGCAATGGAGGGAGTGACCGTTGAACTCGTTGATGAAGAGACAAACACCACCATCCTGCCAACTGAAACCAATTCATATGGGTACTATGAATTCAAAAACGTCGTTTCGAAAACTCACGTGCTCCGTGTTTCATTTGATTCGTACCTCACAGTTGAGCGGACCTTCACGCCAGAAGGAGCTACTCAGACTCCATTTACGCTTACGAAAGGAAACGGAACAGCAACTCCGGAGGACTTCACACTCTCAGACTCTGGTTGGTCACTCGAAAATGCAGTTGCACTTTCCACAGGCATTGCACTTGTGACAATTCTTGCAGGAGTTGTTGGAATCAATGCAGCTTACGGTGCACGGAGGGGGAAAAACTACCGGAAAACGCAATACTTTGCAGGATTTGCACTCTTTAGTCGTGGATTTATTGTTTTTGGACCGTTTCTGATTCTTTGCGGAATGGGATTAATGATTCTCGCTCGTGATGAATTTCAGGACGATGAGGTGGAGTAATGTACCTCATCACCGTTGAAGGTGGGGATGGTTCAGGCAAAGGCGAGGCCGTCCGAATCCTCGCTGAACTTCTCGAGTATTACCCCTTCAATGAAGTTCATCGGACCCATGAACCACGTCGTCATAGCGACCTCGGAAAATTGGCTCTCGAATCCGTTAAAGTCGGAGATAAAACTCCACTCCAAGAAGCGGGATTGTTTGCCGCCGATCGGCTTGATCACTCACACACGTGGATTAAGCCACGATTGGAACAAGGTGAGGTTGTTGTTTCTGATCGCAACATCCACTCGTCCATTATTTACCAAGGCGTGGTTGGAGAACTTGGTATTGACACGGTTTGTAAGGTCAACTCAGCATCAATGATTCCTGATCTCGTGGTCTGGATTGATTGTGACCCAAACCGAGCCATCGAACGAATCAAGCATGCGACTCTACGAATGAGCAGCGATAAACAAGAGTACTTTGAAACACCTGAGATCCAGAAAACCATACGTCAAGGATTTAATGACCTGTTCACAGGTACCGTAAAAGTAGCTCCACCGTTCGATAAGTGTTGCATTGTTGGGCCAATCTTGAACGAGGGAGGTTTGGACGAACTTCGGCAGAAATTGCGTTCGGAACTGCGCTCATTTTTCAATCGTAGGCCAGTTCCCCTAAATGTTGATCCAGATAAAGTGGATAGATACTTACTCAATAAATTGGCCCATGATGTCCAACAACAAACCCGTTTACCTGGAGCGCCCATGGAACGTACATCCGTGCACATTGGTTGGTTGAGCGGACGTTCCCCTGCTCAATGGATGCAAAGCGCTGAAGACGAATGGGATTCAAAACGAGCAAAGGCATCGGATGTACCAAGCAATCCCCTTGCGCGATCGAGTTGGTCGATTCTAGGAACGTTATCATTGATGGCAGGATCATGCGAGATTCCACGCTTGCACAAATCACTCGGCCCTCATCGAATGGTCACACAACGACATACGCAGAGACTTGTCAAGTGGCTCGAAGAAGCAAATTGGATTCACAGGCAACAAAATCACATACCATTCGCTGAAGGACAGGTGTTCAAACTACGTGATGCATGGATTGGTTTTGCAAGATTGACCTTGGCAATGTGGCCATTTCGCGTACTTATGTCCACATGGAGGAGAAACAACCCAGAGAAGGCTTGGGAAAAGGCGCTTGAAGATGTTCTCCAGCAGAACACTGCGCAGGTCAACAAAGCTGTCGAGAACACCATTGAACGCTTGAAAATATTGACCAGTGGTCATGAAAATTGCCCTGTTCCGGAAAATGCTGAACAATTGGTGGTGTGGTGGACAATGCCGCCTCCTGATCATTCCTCTTCTTGAGGCGGTCTCTGGAATCGTACGTTTCCTGGTAGTTGGACTTGTCCTGGCCCACTAAATTTGTTTGGCCTGGCACTGTAGGCGGCAGCGAAAAAGAGTCCGAGTCCAAAGCCAAATGGTATACCCGTAGCCAATCGGAGGAATGCTGTGGATTCACGATCTGTGAGAAGTTGGGTAAATCCATCCAATGCCAACGGAACAACGCAGATGAGACCAACAGCGATGAAAACCATGGTTCTGCGATTTGAACGGTAAACGGGTTGGAGTCTGTCATCTGGTAGAATTGACAAAAATGTATCTCTGATTGTCCAACGGTTAACACCTCGCCTTGAGTAAATGAAGCCGCCCAAAGCAAGCCCTGCAAATATTCCGACATCTCGTACACAGACAGGCATTTGATTCCCATTAACTACCCACGATCGTTCGTGTTTGTTGTGACAATTCAGGTCGCCAAACGCATAGATTGATGCACTGTAAATATTCAAATCCGTCCATGTGAAGTTGTACTCGTTTTCCTTATGGAAATCCAGCACATTGGCTCGGCCAGAGAGTTCGCCAATTGTACCCGATTCAACAAGCGCAGGCGCTAGGAAAAAAGAAGCGAGGAAGAAAAAGCTGATTCCACCAATCCATAGGCCAACCTTTTGGTCCCTTGTTCTGGACTCGAGACCGTTTCGCTCCATGGGTTTACTAGGCCAAAGAATGTTTTAATTTTTATTTATCGACGGGTTCTTTTCATCAAACTCCATGCAACGGTTATGGCGGAGGCTTCAACTGAACCCGTTGGTTTGTGGCTCGGACTGCAAGCAGGCGCTTTTTTAGGCCTCTATTTTGGGTTCAGTCTTGCTCTTGTATCTGCGTTAACAAACCCTGAGGAGTTGTTGCGAATCGTCTATCTCATCACCTTTTTCCCGCTGGTGGGTGGAATTCTTCTCGGTCCTTTTTTAGCAAAAAGAGAGCGTCCCGTCGCATCCAGCACGCCTCCGATTCAGCGCACATTGGAAGCCTTGGATGGGATGGATGAAGGTCGGGGGAAATGGAGAGCTCTCAGCCATGTACGCAGCGATGGGAGAACGGTTCGAATCGACCTTCATGACTCAAGTCGAGTTGAGGAAATTCTACGCCTTACAACCCCTCTGACAAATGAGTTTCCGATTCGATACATGGTTGGACGAGGTGTTGGCGGCAGCAGAGAACCTGAATTACGAGCAAACGTTCTCTCCATTTTGGATCAAGCGTTTCCAAAAACGCGCCAATCAAGGTATACTTCAGCGATCGAAATTGCACCCGAGTTGCCCGAGAAATTGCGGAATCAGCGCAAACGAGTCAACATGCTTCTTGCGATTTTTTTGCCGATTGCAAGCTTCCTCGGATGGCTTGAAATGAGATAAACGGTCTGTCGATTCACTTATTTTGAAGAACACTGAGTGTTGTTCATGCGGGAGGTATCCTTCTTTTGGCGGAGTGACCGCCTCGAGAGCATCGGTGTCGGCCCCATTCTGAAAATTGCTGACCGCATTGAGTTTCTTTCGTACATCAAACGAGTTCCGAAAGACATCCGATGTTTGTTTAAGTTTCATCTCAAAAAAGGGAAAACGATCGATGACCTTCGAACCGTGGAATCTCTAGAAGTGCTTGAAATCGTTCAGGAATCCGAAGTACCGGATGAAGGTCACCTCGTTATTTGCAAAATTATTCATCCTGTCCCATCTCTCAATGCTCGAACCAACGGAACGTATGCAGTAGCAGGTTCAAAACTCGATGGTGACGGATTGACCTACATTTTGCAAGGGTCGTCGTTGAAGTTACGTCTGTTGTCAGGTGTTCTCCGACTCATGGCAAAACCAGATCGGATAAGTGCCAGGACATTAAAACTCACTCCACAGGACCATGACTCTGTTCTAACCGAAAAGCAGCTAAAACTTGCCAAGTTTGCATATGATCGAGGTTACTATGACCTGCCAAAACGAATTAAGATAACGGAACTTGCAGAGCAACTCGGCCTTGCAAGAGCAACAATCTCAGAACACCTCACCAAG
>DAPT01000049.1:9866-13000 GCA_002502215.1 Euryarchaeota archaeon UBA124 | reverse complement strand
CGTAATTTGTACTTCTACAATGGAGGCATCAGCAGGAACGACTTGGATTGTACTGTTGCCCCAAATCGCTCCAGCCCTGACCGAGAGATTCCAGATTCCTGGGGCTGAGGCATAGTAGTAGCCAACAGGCGTAATGGTTCCATTTTCGACATCCCATACTTTGTTTCCAGCAAGCGTGTTGTTCATCTTTTGCCCATAGGAATCAATGAGATCAGGGTACAGTTGCAATCCTTCTCCACTTCGTAATATCAAACTCTCAGGGAAGACAAATTCGTAAGGCTCACCCGCTGTTGCCTCCATGACCACCTGTTTTTCTAATTGGTCGTATCGAGCAATAACCTCGTACAAGCCAAGTGATGGAGGCGTCCATGCGGGTTCTCCTTGTCCAATGTAGGTACCATCTACTGTCCACACAACATCTTGACCTGAGCGTGGGTTGTCGTGTGAATCGATGAGGTTTGCCTGCAATGTGAACGGAAATTTTGCACGCGGCTGTTCAGTCGTATTGATTTCAATGGATTGACCAAAACCTGCGACAACGGTTACAACGACGGTGTCATTGAAACCTCCATGATCAGCACGGACGGTAACTTGACCTGCTGACCAAGGAAAAAAGAGTCCACTCGGCTCAATGGTTCCATTGCTTGCAGACCATGCAATTTCACCATCAACAACGTTGTTCAGAGCATCGTAAAGTGTTGCTTCCATCTGCAAGACGCCATCGGATGAAATTGAGGTTGATGGCGTTGAGATAACGATTTGCGCAGGTGGGCCAGCGGCCGTTGCTGGAATGGACGTGAACAGAGAAGCGAGCAACAAACTGCAGAGCAATACTGCGGAATGTTGCTTTCTCATCATCTCACCTAATCCTGCCATTGGACCCAATCGCTTTGTCCTGATTCACGATAATACCACGTTTCGTCTTCACTCTGAGCCCACTCGGTCCCATCATCATCCATGCGTTGATCTACAATCCAACTCGTGTCTTCTTTTTCTTCCTCTTCGGCAGGAGGAGAACCAGTAGGACCCGTTCCGGGTGCTGGACCTCTTGGACCGGGTGCTGGACCACTCGGACCCGGTGCTCGGCCTGTTGGGCCACGAGCGGCACGTGGCTCATCGTCTTCGTCATCGTACTCGTCGTCCCAATCATCGTCGTCTCTGCCTGAGCGCATCGCCATGACAAGAAGGACAAGAACAACTGCGACAATAAGACCGATCAGGACCGCTCCAATGTAGTACAAGGTACCACCCGCAGCAAAGAATCCACCAAATGTGCCGGTGACCTCAATCTCGTAATTTTCGCTGACCTGCCCTGCTGATACGGTGATTGTTTGAGGGCCACTTTCCAAAGTTGTGACCTTGTACGTTCCTTGGCCAGTGTTCTCGACAGTGCCACGTCCAGTTGCATCAACACGTGCACTGCTCGGGACAGGGATAGGGTTCGCAAATCGGTCAAAGGCTTGGACGGTTACATCGATGGATGCTTGTTGATCAACCTTGACTGCCGACAGCTCAACTTCAATGAAGTCGACAATCATTTGTGGTGAAATCTTCAATTCGAACGTGTTGCTCGCACCCGGTGTGGAGTATTCCATTGTGTGGTCTCCAGCAGCCGAAGCTTGGTATGCGTAGGAACCAGTGATGGAACCGGGGATGACACGATCGGATAGGGAGCCGTCCTCAATCCACTCAACATCTTGCGGGAAAGTATTTCCATCACTGTCTGTGCCCGTGATGCTAATATCGATCAATTCACCTGCATCCTCGTCGAAGGTATTCAATTCGTGATCGAGTGACACAGCCACTCCGTGATAGACTGAGATGTCAATAGAGCGCGTGTAATTGAACCCATCTGCGTTTTCAATGTAGGCCAAAACCCGATAGTTTCCGACCGTGGTTGCCTCCCATTGGTAACCGTCTGCAACAAATGTGCCTGTTATGTCGGTCACAACGCCGGCGTCTGTGTCCTCAAACATCCATGTCAATACATTCACGTCCAGTGGGTTCAAATCTCCATCGCTCAATGAAACAGAGAAGTCAATTGATTCATCTGCACTGATGTTGTAGACCGTTCCTGTATCACCGTTGGAAGCGATTGTGTCCATCGTGAACACCTGTATGATGCCCTCAGAGACTTCAACGTTGACAATTTCACTAAACAATTGACCGTTGAACGTGTACTCAGCACGCACAACATAGGCCGTGGTTGAGGCAAGAATTGGCATGAATTCTGTTTCATCGGAGAGTGTGTACAAGAGGACGGATTGTTCGCTCCAATCGGGATGAGCGACGGTCCAGTTTACATCAATCGTCCAGCGATTTCCTTTTCCGTCGCTTGCCTTGGCTTTGACAACGAAGGTCTCATCAGCGGTCATACTGTATGTTGCACCGTCAGCATCCTCGGAATCAACAATCAGCACCATGTCGACCATGACGCCCTTGGTAACGTTGATTGTAATGGACTCGAAAATGGTCTCGTATTGTGCGGAAATGACGCGCCCGCCCAAACCACTCGGAATCCATTGAACGGGGTGATCGAGTGTAATGTTCAATGCTCCATCCGAAATTGACGTCCAATTGGCAAGTGGTAACAAGACCGGGAGTCGGTTTCCTTGAACGTCAATGCGTGTCGTATTGAGGAAAACAACATCATCAGCTGTGATGTCCCAGGCGGATGGAACGATCTCAAGTGACGCCATTTGGCCATGGCCTGTTTGAATCGAAATGGAATCCGAGAGACCAATCGCTGAGGTGAGAGAGAGTTGCCACATACCGACTGTGTTAGCAAAGTACATGTTCGTCGCTTCGCTGTAAAGCCCATCGTTGACGCTGTAAGAAAGAGCCCCTGCTTCAGTGAGAGGTATGATGTTTCTGTATTGGTCGTACAACGTTGTCGTAATTTCACATTCTGTTCCAGCAGGAACAACACCGCTGCATCCTGTTAGTTCAATGTCGGCTGGAGCACCCAAGTCAACGAGAATGTTGACGACCGTTGAGGTGGTTCCCCACGTGACGGTCACGGTTTGTCCGCCAACCGCATACGGTTGGAAGATGTCTCCGAACGTTCCACCCATGGTACCATTGCTTGGAGTAAAGGTGATGCTCTCTCCTGGCACGGCATTTCCATGTTGATC
>DAPT01000049.1:0-9444 GCA_002502215.1 Euryarchaeota archaeon UBA124 | reverse complement strand
TCTTCGCAGATGACACCGAAACAGGCAGTCACGGTATGCATGCCTACAGTTGTCGGCGTGAACAATCCGGTCGAGTCGATGCTGCCGCTGCTTGCAGACCAAACAACAGGCACACTCGCAACAAGTGAATTGTAATCATAGGTCGAAGCGCTGAATTGTACCGCTGAATCTGCGTCGGTCGACGTTGCTGTTGGTGAAATGGTGACGGAATCAATGTCGGTGTAATTCATCAACAGCAGTGGACGCTTGGACAAGGTCTCCTCACTGTTGTCAGCGAACTCGACCTCCATCCATCCTTGTGAAGGCGTTCCAATAATGACCCAACTGTGGACACCGTCAATGTACATCATTCGGTGACCTAAATTGAAATGGATTGTCGTATCGACCGTTTGAAGATTGCTCATGAAGAATACGTCGATTGGTGTTGAATCATAATCAACACCCGCCTGCATACCCGGAGCAGCCCACAAAGCGGCTCCGGTTCCGTTCCATGTCGCAGTGGTTTCCGACCAGCCCGTGGTGATGACTCTGTGCACTGTGAAGGTCATTCCTGTAGCACCTGCTCCGAAGTTAAAATCTTCAAGATGCATGGCCAAACTGACAGAGTGAACATTCATGCTTGGGTTGAGTGGAATCTGCCCGAAATCAGCGCTCAGCAACATACGATGTTCGTCTTGTGAAGCATCAACACCGATTATGTTCATGTCCCCCTCAAGGTTTGTCTCAGTAAGACCGCTGTAAATGGACACATCTTGGACGTTGGTGTGAGCAAGCTCCTCGATTTCATTGCCAGTTTGGAATTCGTACGTCCACGTATGGTCGTTGTTGTCCTGCGTTTGGGGGTCGCCGATTCCAACAATCCATCGAGATGAAGAGGGACCAGGGATGGATCCGTTAACAGCTTGAACCCACCACTCAAAGGTGGAGCCTCGATCAATCGCGTCTGCGAAAGTGAAACTTGTACCAGTTATCTGACTTGAGGTCGCCGACTTGAAGGTGTATTGGCCGGATTCGTTACGAATTGTAACGATGTATCCCGTTGCCCCAGCAACTGTGTTCCAATTCAGAACTGGCTTATCGAGTGACTCCAACAGATTGTTCGTCGTATCGTACAAAACTGCACCGTCGAGTGGAGAGAGGAGCACTGGTTGAGCAGGAGGAACAACACCCGCAACGTTGTCGACGTAGTCGATTCGAAGTGTTGGCCGCAAGGACTCCGTTGCATATTCACCAGAGGCAAAGGTATGGAGACTGCTTCCTGAACCAACCATCTTGAGTTGGATGGTCATCGTTTGATTACCGTTTGCAATATTCGATTGTGCAAGCGATGTAATGTCCCATTCGAGCCATCCAGACGGAGGAGTCACTGAGAGTGTTGAGCGTGTAATTTCAGTCGTGCTGCAGGTCGGCGGTTGAAGCGCAGTGACGCCGGATTCAGTAAAGGTGGAACATGCATGCGCACTGACCGTTAGTGGTGAAACGCCGGCGACCTGGGTGCGGTACAATTGGAGCATTGTCGAGGTCGGAGTCATTGCACTGGGCCATGGCATCTGTGATAGATCAAACTCAATGAAGACTTCATGGTCACCCGATGAACTTGCACCAAGTTTGAGCGTCGTACTGCCTCCAAAATTGGTATTTAGTCCCGAAGAGACTGTGTAGGTGTCCGGTGCATCGGGTAACAATCCTGTGTCTGAGAAGATGGAACCACTCGAGAGATTTATGGTATGATTTCCTGCTCCATCATCGTAGCCTTGGTCTTCAGGAATTCGGAATTTGTTAACTTGCGACCATTCACCAAGCCGAATGTAATCGTCAACAACACCTTGATAGGACAATGTTCTCCAATAAACCCATGTGTCGCCTGTATCTTCTGCCTCTTGAAGCATCAACGTTGTCGTGGCAGCATCCCAAATGAGATCACTTTCGCTCAGTTGTGTAGAATTACCCAGGTCGATACATGAACCCCGTACCATTCTGTCATCGCCACCGAAACACAGGACGTATCCTGATTGATTCGAGGACGGAGGCGTCCACGTCATGTTCACTTCATCTGCTCCTGAAGGTCGGGGCTCTGAAAGATTCCAGAGAGTCGCTCCGTCGACAGGTAACAATCCAGTTGGGTTTGATGCGACGTAAGGATTGGTCATTCTGTAGGTGATGTTGAGCGATGGACGAAGATCTGCACTTACTTCGTTGCTTGAGTACATGTCAATTCTGCCATCAACGCTGCTATCATTTTCTTCAGCTTGGACGAGGAAGTCAAGACTTGTCGCACCGTTTGCTACCGCTTGCTGCAACATACCGGTGATGCCACCGGTTTGGTACGGGTCATCCCAGAAAACCTCTTCGCTTGGGGAAAACGGAATGTCTGTGTCCGTTGAGTGATAAGCACCGGGCGTGTTCCATTGGGTCGAGTTGGTTGCATTGTTCCAGTTGGCATCACCATCGAAGGCTGTGTTAATCTGCGATGCACTCCAAAACACTTCTCCGTAACCAGTGGATTTTGTATTCATCGTGAAGAAGGCATCCATGATTTCATAGGTGCCGTTGATTGGTAGTTTCGTTAGGTCAACGGAAACAATGAACGATGAACGCTGCGAAGTACCGCTACTGTACGCTGAGCGACCGACGCTTATTGTTCCAGAATTGAAGAGATTTACATTGGAGGCCCCCGAGTCGAGGGATGTGTCGATTAAAAAGCCAGAAGGTTCGTTCAGAGTCGGTAAAAATCCGCCCTCTGAGACATTGATGTAACCCCACGTACTGTTAATCTCGTTTCCTATATCATGTGGAATGTGGAAGACCGAACTCGTCGAGCGAGGTCCGAGCATCTCATCGTTCACGGGTTGAACAAACCAACGAATGCTTTGGTTGGTTGCAAGGTCACTCGATGGTTGGAAGGAAAGGGTTTGCAAATCGAACAAGGCTGGTTCGGCTCGAGAGTCGTAAATCGAGAATCCTTCCATGATATCCGTTGGGTCGTTTTGGATGAAGACCTTCCAATCATCGACGTTGGCTGCATTGGAGTGCGTCCACGACATGGTAGGTCGAGTCGAGGGCTCAGGAACGTGCCCAGTCAAATTCCACTCGATCGAACCATCCGCGGGCAAAGCATTGCTTGCTGCAACGCTTGGAATCGCTGCGGTCCCATCTGTCCATGTGAGATTCAACCACGGCCGTTGCGTCGACAAACCTTCGCTACTGGTGAAGGTGATGAGGTCATCGGATGAATCGCTCGTCATCAATGCAACAGAGAGATAAGAGTCACCGTTGGCGAGGGCAGCCTGCACCAACTCCGTTACATCCCAATCCATCCAATCGGCTGATGCAGATTCGCTAAGATCGCTCAATGAGCCAACATCGGAACCGATGGCTCGGCCACCGTCGGCAGACCAGCTGTTGGTACCGTCATAGGTCGAATTGTTGAGTCCTGTTGTCCATGTTTGCAGGACCGGACGGACTGCGATCTGAACGTTCGTATCAGACCCCGCTTGTGCCCACATCGATAATTCAGCGTTGGTGACACGTGCGTTGCTCGGATTTGGTACTTGATTCAAAGGAATCTTGATCAGCGCACTCGTATGATAACCGCTTCCCAATGCACCAACCTTGAGCGTCGTGGAGCTGGAATGATTTTGCTGACCTTCGACCCCGCTTTCAGCAACCCATGTGTCGATGAAGTGAGGAAGTTGGAGGTCTGGCATGGCCTCATGGTGGCGTATCTCAACTGCCGCACTGGTTGACGAGAGGTTCCAAGTAACCAGTGAAGGGAGTTTGAAATGGAAGGTTTCTGACCAATTGCCAAGTTGGTTTGTTGAGGATATGGCTCGAACACGCCAATACCATGTCTTCCCATCATCCAAATCATTGGTTGGCGTAAACGAATCGTTCGCCATGTTAAACCCAGAATTGGACCATGATGTCTCAATCATCATGTCGTTGCTGTCAAACGAGTTCGAGGTATCCATTTGAACAGCATAGCCGCTGATGCTCACAGACGATGAATGGGTCCAGTTCATCGTCGGACGGTGAACTGGCTCAGGATTGATTCCGGGTGCAACACTCCATGTTCCGTTGAGCGGAGTGACGGGTACAGGTTCGGTTGGGATTGCGTTTGAACCCGGGACATACACAAAGGATAACTCAGGGCGTTTCGCCTCTGCAGCAGTACCGGGATGGAAGAGCACGTCACGAATCTGTCCACTTCCTGCACCAACGATTCCCAGAATGAAATCTGCAGAGTGGTTGTCACGCATCGCATTCTGAACCGCCAGAGTAACGTTCCAATTTACGGAGGAGCTGGATGTAAATCCAGAACCGATTGTGACTGTGTCGAGAAGTGAGGACCGCTCGGTTCCTTTTGCACCAACACTGTTCCATGTGTTTGTTCCGTCATAGGTTGCCCATGTTGCTCCTTCTTCCGTCCAATCGTGTTGTGTGTTTTCCCAGGCGCCCACAACAGGGGTGCCGAAGGGGAAGTCACTGAGGTAGAACTCAAGATTCGCTGATTCAACAGCGTAGCCTGTCGGTAGGAAGGTTGCGGAAAGGTCGCATCCAAACAACACCGTGGTTTCAGAGGGGATCGTGTTGTAGGAAACTTGCAATTCCGTCTCAGTACCGTAGTTCGAATTCGGCATGCCGGAATCAATGTAGGTATCTGCGCATGCAGGGTGGAGGCCGTCCGAACTCGCGTTCCCTTGTTTCAATCGGAATTCGTATCGATCGCCACCCAGCCAGGTTGAATTCATACCACTGATGAGGAACGAGGAATACGACCATTCTCCGTGACGGCCGTCAGAATCGACGTGAAGCATTCGCCAGTTGTACATGTGGCCTGATTCAAGACTCTCAGAGCCCGTGAAACTTAATTCTCCATCCGATGGGGCAAAGTCAGTGTCAGTTCGAGTATCGATCAGCGCTACACGGTTGTGGAACAACGGATCGGTCGATAGTTCGAAAATCATGTCATACGAGGACGAGGTGGACGCTGTCCATGTGAGTGTTGGCGTCGTATTTCCAGTGAAATTATGTCCTGTCTGGTTCCACAATGACTCTCCGTCCCATGGAGAAGTGAGTGATGGTGCAACCGTGACAGGTGTTGACCAGTCGTATTTGATGTAAAGGCGTGGCTTATCATCGTCGTTGGTTGCATCTGAAGAGTGGAATGTAACCGAATCCACGCCATTGTTTGCGGCATAAGCACCGTTTTGAGAACGCGTGGTTAGTGCAAAATCGATTGCACCCGTGTTTCCATTATCGACATGTTGTTGCAAGACCGTGGTCAAATCAAATGAAAAGTCATCAGAAGTTTGCGACCCGAAGACGCCTGAATCACTGGCGTTGCTGAGTAGTCCTCGACCACCGCTCTTCCACCATTGATTGGTTTTCTTTCGTAGCCACGTTAGTTCGCCCTCAATCCATGACCCATCGTTGTCCATTTCGTGCAATGCCAACGTTGCTGTACCACTCGAAGTGGAGCGAGTTAGATCCAATGAAGCATCGAGAATTGTGGCGTTTGAATGCATTCCCAATGCATCGAATGATAGTCTGAAATGGGGTATCGACTCCTTGTTTGACGATAACTTGGCTTCCAGTGTGGCTGAAGAACCATAATTTGTATTCTTACTGTGTTCATCGGCTACAGCATCTTCAATAAAGACAAAATCGGTTGATAAATCATCAACATCAACTGTAATCGAAGCTGTGCCGTCGTTGTTGAGCGTGACATCGTGACTTGGTAGGAAGAAATTACCACTCGTCCACGAACTCAGGGTACCGGTTGAATCCATTGCTCGCATTCTGTAGTGCATGTATGTTCCATTTTCAAAAGCATCACTGGATGGAATATCAACAGAACCTGTGGTTCCTGAAAACGTGAAACTCGATGCATGCACATCTGAATTGTACAGCCAATTGTAGTTGTCTTGTTCGCTCTTGAACCCATCGTTAAGGGAAAGTTGTACCTCAGCCATAATTCCTGAGAATCCGGACCATGTCATGCTCGGCGTTAAGTCCGCAGAGAGGATGAAATCCCCCGACATGAGAGGCGCACCATCGTCGACAAAGTCCGGGGATATTTGGCCACCTGAGCCGGCTGTTGTTGTGGAAGAGTCCACTCGAAGACTTGGGCGGTCTGCTGCGTTGAGGGTTTCATTCATAGCACAATCGTATTGAGAACCGTGAGCAGAAACCAGGAGTTCAAATGCGGATGCACCTGATGCGACAGCGCTCTGAGCCAATGCCGTAACGTTCAGTTGAACGCTCGATGAACCGCCTGACGGACCAAGTGGAGAAGTTACGACAGGAGGCTCCCAATCCGAACGGTCTAAGCCATCATCTGCACCCGGTTCAGCCCACATTAAAAGCCCGTCACGAGAGTTCCATGTAGCGTTTTCATCCCATGTGACACTCGTCGAAGCGGGATAAACAACAAGTCCGTTGGTCGGCCCTGAGTTTGAACATACAAGATCCAGACGTGCTGAATGAATGGTATCAGTTGAAGCGTAGTTGAGTGGGAACGAAATCAGGAGGCGCGCCTCGCTTGTTCCTGATGCACCCAGAAGTCCAGTGTCCTCGCTTGCATAGTCATCGTTTGGATAGTCCGAGTCGATGTATGTGTCGAGAGAAGGATTGATTGTCGAAACGACGCGTTGCACGGTTGGTTCTTCTTCCAGCAATTCCGGTGCAGGGAAGGCAGATGGGACAAACACATCAGCAAGAAGGAACATCAGAATTAATGTCAAAGCAGTGAAGACATTTCGGTTTGTGGTACTGTTTCTCATGGCGCTCATTCGACCTAAGGTGTGGGAGGTTATCACTGATTCGGCGTACGCCCCCCTTTAGGGGGGCGCCAACTTTGTACCAAAAAAATCCAACCGAATGTTGAAAGATGCTCGCCAATCTCTTGGTTTCATGAGCGAACTGTGGGTGGAACGACATCGCCCTCAGAGTGTTGATGAAATTCGAGGCCAAGCCTCCGTAGTAAGCCGTTTAGCGGTGTATGCTGAGCATAAAGAATTCCCTCATCTTCTCTTTGCTGGGCCACCAGGCACAGGCAAGACCACGGCCGCAATGGCGCTTACAAAGGATGTTTTTGGAGAACATTATCGAGATAATTTGCTCGAAATGAATGCATCCGATGAACGAGGATTGGATAAAATTCGATCGAAGGTTAAGCAATTCGCTCGGACACAGCCCTATGGTGATGCCAAATTCAAAATCATCTTTCTCGATGAATCCGATGCACTAACCAACGATGCGCAGGGTGCATTACGAAGAATAATGGAACAATATGCCGAAACCTGTCGCTTCATTTTGTCTTGCAACTACTCATCAAAAGTCATCGAACCTATTCAATCACGTTGTGCAGTGTTCCGATTTCGTCCACTTGCTGACTCAGAGGTTCTCGATCAAGTCAAGCATGTTGCAAGCTCAGAAAACGTCACACTCGAGGAGGATGCAGCCGAAGCACTCGCTAAGATTGCTCAAGGTGATTTGAGAAGAGCAATTACGGCCCTCCAAGTTTCAGCAGCGATTAGCGATACAATCACTCGATCAATTGTCTACGAAACCTCTGCGACCGCTCCACCTGAAGCCCTCCATCAATACATCATGGCCTGCAAAGACGATGGTTTTCATGTCGCCCGACGACGTCTTCAAGATTTGTTGAACAAATACGGACTTGCGGGTACAGATTTTGTTGGTCAACTTCATCGCGAGTTGTACAATGTGGATTTCATATCGGAATTGAACAAACTTGACCTGACAGAAATCATGGCTGAAGTCGATTATCGCCTTGTAGAGGGCGGTGGAGAACGGATTCAGCTCGATGCTATGACAGCGAAACTTGTTGCAATGCTACGCGATTAATAATTCACTTTCACTTTTCAACACCTGTCGCCATCAATAACGTGAATAGGTGATTCCTCGCCATGTCATGAACAAATCTCTCGAAACCCTCCTCGACATCCTTTCTTGGACACCATTGGTTCGTTTTATCCGAACGTATCGTTTGCAACGATTAAATCAACGAACCAGCGAATTGCGATTGTCGAAAAAAATTGATTCCGTGTTTGAAACGATTCTCAACCGTCATTCCGATATGTTGTCTTGAACAGCAGGCTCGCTGGATATGACAAGACTCCATGAGTAGACTTGGACGTTTTCCCAAGGATTACCTTGTTCCGTGATTCGCACAACTATCTCGTGCGTTCCCTCTTCCAAATCGGTTCCAAGGAACACTGAGAATGGTTGATCCAAGTCACCGTGCGGCGTGAGGTTCGGAACGGAACTGTTCGATGATGACGTACCGTTTGCAATACGATCTGAATTGTTTGTCCAGTAGGAAATGTCATCCTCACGAGTCGTTTCATTCGCTTGATATTCACGAGTGACTTCGACAATGGCCCCGTCGGAATTTACATTGTCCATGAGTGCGAAAAGCAACCATGCGTCTCCGGTAAGAATCGTTGAGCCATTGGTGTGCCAAGTCAACGTCGCACCGGATGTGGCCATCGAATGTGGATATTCAATGTCCTCATCGCCGTCAATGACAACCGTCCACTTGTTTGCAAGCTCTGGTGCAGCGATGTCACCGAAAGGTGGGTTCACGAGAAGGAACGAAAGAGCAAGGAAAGTAAATGTGTGTAAGAATGCTGCCTTAAACCACGTTCCACCGCCATAATGCTCAACAAATCGCTCAGGCATCAGCGTACGATGCAGAGTTGGAATGAGGAAGACGCACGTGAGCGGAAGAATGTACAAAATCCTCGAATTTTCCGGTTCAGTAGAATCCATCAGTACGTAACGCATCAAAAGGGTCACAACCAAGGAGAACCCCAAAACTAGCCACATCGATGCAGTTTCTGCTTTTTCTTTTTGCACATGTTTCACAGGGTCAAAGGCCTCGAGACCGAGATTGCGCCCGGTTCGACGCACCTTCTTTTCGCCATCTCCACCCTGCGTTCGCTGACGGCGCTCGCCTTGAGCCGCAGTCATTGCTGTTGACAGGTCGACCATGTCCCTTCGGATAAGTGGGAGTGAATGAAGGATGCGGTCGAATTCCTTCTGTTTGAACCCGCATTCTTCAAATGGGGGTTTTCGCAGGCGAAGGCAGGCCGGGGTGGCGTAGTTGGTAGCGCGTCGGACTCATAGGGCAGCCTTCAAGGCGATCGTATGACGTGCAAAGCCCCTTGTGGTGTCTGAGACATCCGAAGGTCGCGGGTTCGAGCCCCGCTCCCGGCACCACCATCGCATTGTTGAAGGGCTGGAAACCGGTCCGAGCACCATGGCAACCAGTCCTGACATAGGTTCTTGCGTCCGTATCAAACTCTTATCTCACGATGGTGAGACTGAGATTGAAGGGGTTGTGTTACCTCCTGCTGTAAGCGATCACATTACGGTCAAACTCGCAAACGGATACAATGTAAGTCATCTGCTTTC
>DAPT01000108.1:12441-14850 GCA_002502215.1 Euryarchaeota archaeon UBA124 | reverse complement strand
ATGTGTGGAGTGAAGACTTGGTGGTAGCCCTGACGGCGCAAATGATGCGAGATAAAATCCTGCAACTGCTGTCGAACGATGGCACCACGTGGTGTCCACAGAATCAGGCCTTGTCCGACTTCTTCGTCAACATGGAACAGTTGCAAGTCTTTGCCGAGTTTTCGATGATCACGTAATTTTGCTTGTTCCATTCGGTTCAAGGTGGCTTTCAGGGCTTCCTTTGTTGGTTCAACAATTCCATAAATTCGCACCAATTGTTCTCGGGATTGATCGCCACGCCAGTACGCAGATGATACCGATGTCAATCGACTGAACATCAATTTCGCAGTGCTTGGAACGTGTGGGCCAAGACAGAGATCGTACCATTCGCCTTGCTTGTAGATTGTCGAACCGTCACCCGCTTCCAGCTTATCTTCAATGATCTCGATTTTGTAAGGGTTGGCTGTAAAGTGCTCACGCAGTTCTTGGCCATCAAGTTCGATGCGCTCAACCTTGAGGTTCCGTCGTGCAATCTCATGCATCTTCTTCTCGATGGGCTTTAGGTCACCTTCACCGATGGGCTCCATGGCGAAATCGTAGTAGAAGCCTCGGTCGATGGCGGGCCCAATGGTTGGTTTTGCATCCGGATAAAGTTCCATGACAGCCTGTGCAAGAAGGTGTGCTGCACTGTGTCGAAGAATGTGAATTCCCTCATCACTCTCTGCAAGAATGCCCTCAATGTTGCAATCATGGGTTAAGACGGTTGAGAAATCGTACCCAACATCGTTGATGCGGGCTGCGAGGCATCCGTGCTTCTTGCCGAGTGCGTCAACGACAACTTCACCAGCGGTTACACCCGCTGCATACTCGTTGACTGTTCCATCAGGAAGTGTAACGTTGACCATCGACATGGGGACGCCTCTTGACCGACCCTCGACGGTCTTCTTCATGAATGCGACGCTTGAAATTACCATTCAACGACGATGTCGTCATCCAAACTCTGGCTCGGCTTTTCAAGAATGATTTGTTCCTTCACCACTTGTTTCTCTGCTTTTTTCTTCGGTGGGATGACGAATGATTCAGGCGTTTTTACTTCGGTTAGCTTAA
This sequence comes from Euryarchaeota archaeon UBA124, assembly GCA_002502215.1. Classification (GTDB taxonomy): domain Archaea; phylum Thermoplasmatota; class Poseidoniia; order Poseidoniales; family Poseidoniaceae; genus MGIIa-L2. The sequence continues at coordinate 13,764 of DAPT01000108.1, read as the reverse complement.
ACCCGAATTGGGGCTTTACTTGTTCATTTTGAGATGTCTTAATCGGAGGTTTGACCTCAATTTCTTCTTTCTTCATCTCGCCCTTTCCCATTTCTTTCATGCTTTCTTGCATGACCTTGTCAAGAGCAATTTCGTCAGGCTCTGAGCGTTTGACCATGATTCTCCATTAGAAGGACCAACATCAAAACATCGGTCAATTGATTCGATAAGGTCAAGAGCAATGATTGAAAACGAACTGAAAATAGGTAGCGATATGCGAATCGGTGTCGTCGTCAATCCCGATGCTGGTCTCGGCGGTCGCTTGGGCTTCAAGGGAAGCGATGGTCGAGCCAAAGAAGCCCGTGAAGCGGGAGCCGTTGATCGTTCAGGCCCACGCATGCAACAATGCATCACGAAATTCATTGATTTGCAACAATCCAGCCTCAATCGCATCGGAGTCAATCCAACTTTTGTTTCATGGTCTGGAAGAATGGGTGGCGATTGGCTTACAGGCGTTGAGTATGAACAACGCCAACCATCGCCGTCAGAATCCACAGCAACCGATACCGCAGCACTTGTCCTCGATCTGGTTTCAGCAAACGTTGACGTCATTCTCTATGCAGGCGGTGACGGAACAACTCGTGACATTGTCAATGCCCTCGACGGTCATGAAACACCGCTGATTGGTGTTCCAGCTGGTGTTAAAATGCATTCAGGTTGTTTCGCTACAACTCCCAATGCAGCCGCCGAGGTACTCCTTGCCTTTCTTCAAGGAGATCTGATGGTTGCAATTACTGAGGTCATGGATCTTGATGAGGAAATCTATCAGAAAGGTGAATGGAAGGTCCGAATGTATGGAGAAGCATGGACTCCATCAAGTCCTCGATTTATGCAGGGCGCAAAGGAACAGGTAGAGCGAGCAAGTGAAGCTGAAACCATTGAAGGGCTCGCCAATCATGTTGGAAATCTGATCGAAGAAGATTCTGAACTGATGATCATATGGGGGAGTGGAGGAACGCTTCGCCGCATGGGCGAGCATCTCGGTGTTGAGTTAACTCTGCTCGGAATCGATATTCAGCACAAAGGAGAAATCCATGCTGATTTGAACGAGGCAGCACTTCTTGAGCATCTGGTCGATTACGAAGGCCGTCGATTGCTTTTGCTTTCACCGATGGGCGGACAAGGTTTCCTCATTGGCAGAGGCAATCTTCAGTTGTCACCTGATGTCTTGCGAGCGATTGGACTGGATTCGATTCTCGGTGTTGCAACACCATCGAAACTGCTGGGTCTCTCAAATGTACGAATCGATACAGGGGATGTGTCACTTGATGAAGAATTCCAGCA
>DAPT01000108.1:0-12049 GCA_002502215.1 Euryarchaeota archaeon UBA124 | reverse complement strand
GAATCTTAAGGCAACTCTTGGCCGCTTGCAGCGAGGAGCAAACCAAGGAACGGTGGGCTTGGACGACCCGGTCGAGACTTGAATTCAGGGTGGTACTGAACCCCTACATAGTATGGATGACCATCGAGTTCAAAGATTTCGCAACGTTGACCGCTTTCATCTTTCCCAACAAATTTCAGTCCAGCAGACTCGATTTGAGCAACGAGGTCTGGATTGATTTCGTATCGATGGCGATGTCGCTCGTCGACGGAGTCTTGACCATCGTAGAGGCGCTTCATCACACAATCATCCACTTGGAAGATCGTTGGGCGGGATCCGAGGCGCATTGTTCCACCGAGATGGGTTTTCGAAATTTCCGGCATGAAAACAACGGCAGGGTTTGCTGCATCTGAATCAAATTCGGTGGATGTTGCATCGGCGATTCCGAGAACATTTCGACAGAACTCAATTGTTGCGACTTGCAATCCAAGGCATATTCCGAGGTAGGGCACGTTGTTTTCTCGTGCATACTGGGCAGCGAGGATTTTCCCTTCAATACCACGATCTCCAAATCCTCCAGGAACCAGAATCCCGTTCGCATTTCGCAGTAAATCCCACGATTCGGAGTTTTTCGCGTTCTCTAAATCGCTGGCTTCAATCCAATCGATGGTCAATTTCCGTTCGACTGCAATCGCAGCGTGTTGCAAGGATTTAATCACAGAAAGGTAGGCATCAGAGAGGTCCGTGTATTTCCCAACCATTGCAATACGGACATCTTCAGTCAACTCATCGAGGCGGTATGCCATTGTACGCCAATCAGCGAGAAGCCCTGTCTTGTTGCAATCAATGTTGAGAATGTTGCAAAACCCTTGCTCTTCAAGCATCAATGGGACGTGGTAAATGTTCGGGACATCATGCGTTGAGAAAACAGCATCGGGATGGACATGGCAGAACGCGGAGAGTTTCTGCCGAGTTTCGTTGTTCAAAGGTTTATTTGAGCGGCAAACAAGAACATCTGGAGTTATTCCAAGCCCCATGAGTTCTTTGACAGTATGTTGTGTCGGCTTTGTTTTTTGTTCACCAACGGGGCCCAAAACAGGTACAAGGGATACGTGGACGAAAGTGACGTTTTCCCGGCCGACACGGAATTGAAATTGTCGGAGTGCTTCAAGATAAGGTGCACTTTCAATGTCGCCAACGGTCCCACCAAGTTCGATGATGCAGACATCGGGAGACGTTTCACTTCCGTCTGCAGGTCGCTCTGCTACATCAATAATCCAATCCTGCACTGCGTCGGTGATGTGCGGGATGACCTGAACGGTTTTTCCTAAGTAGTCTCCTCGCCTCTCAGCTTCGAGTACTTTCGAGTAAACCTTCCCAGTGGTGAGGTTGTTGTCTCGTGCGAGGTTAAGATCGAGAAATCGTTCATAATTTCCGAGATCCAAATCGACTTCGCCGCCGTCATCGAGAACGAATACTTCGCCATGTTCGAAGGGACTCATCGTACCTGCGTCACTGTTGAGATACGGGTCAATTTTGATGGAAGTGACACGCAGTCCTGCACTCTTCAAGAGAACACCGATGCTACTTGCAGTAACACCTTTGCCCAATCCGCTGAGCACTCCCCCGCTGACAATAACGTACTTCAAACCCATCAACGGGATTTCTAGCCGTCGCGCATACCATATCAATATTGGCCATGAGAGTTGACTTTGCCTCATCTCTAATTTCAAGTATCGTCAGATGAAGGGCAGTTTATGCCGGGGCCGGAAGGAGATAAGATTCTGGTCACTGGAGCAATGGGCCAGATAGGCACCGAACTTGTCGAGGCATTACGACAAAACCATGGAGCCTCTTCAGTGATTGCTTCGGACATTCGAACCGATTTGAAAGAAGAACGATTGGTTGATGGTCCGTATGTCAGCCTCGATGTTCTTGATACTGATTCAATTGTTCAATTATGCAAAAATGAAGATGTCGGCACCGTGTATCATCTCGCTGCATTGCTGTCAGCCACGGGTGAAAAGAACCCAGAACTCTGTCGTCGTGTCAACGTTGGAGGCACAATCTCGGTTCTTGAAGCAGCAAGACAGTGTTCGTTTGATGTGTTCTCACCATCTTCGATTGCAGTGTTTGGTCCCGATGCTCCGAAACACGCACCTCAAATCACAGCCCTTCACCCAACGACGGTGTACGGCGAGACCAAAGTCAAAGGCGAATTACTCGCAAAGGAATATTGGAACAAGCACGGAATCGACGTCAGAGGCATCCGATATCCTGGTCTAATTTCTTACAAGGCACCTGCAGGTGGTGGGACGACCGATTATGCAGTTGAAATTTTTGAGGCAGCGTTGCAGGATGGATACTACGAATGCTTTGTTCGATCTGATACTCGCTTGCCAATGCTGTACATGGATGATGCAATACGAGCCACATTGATGCTGATGGAAGCCGAGAGCGACTCGCTCGGCCCATCAAAGGCGGGTTACAACATCGATTGTCTCTCCTTCACTGCCCAAGAACTTGCAGATGCCATCTCAAACGAGGTTGATGGATTTAGGTGTGATTTCTCACCGGATGTGCGACAGAAGTATGCTGATTCCTGGCCCGATTCAATCGATGGTTCTGTGGCAAAGCAAGAATGGAGTTGGTCTCCTCGCTTTGATTTGGACAATCTTGTAAGAGAAATGCTGAATGGACTTTCAAATGAATCCTGAGCTTGTAAAGAGCAGATCGTGTTTATTGGGAAATCCACTTGTAGGTACGAGCACCTTCGTTGGCACCGTCTTCTCCGATTTCGACAAGTGCGAATTCACCTCGTGGCGATACGACGCTCTCTTCTTGTGTTCCCTTGTGGAGGTTCTCGTAGGTGACCTGATCAATAGCAACTCGTCCAGCAAGACGCTCAAACAACTGCCATCCAGCAACGACTTCACGCCATCGCGGGGCGACTTTTCCTTCGAACACTTTTGCTTTGGCGCCGGAGCCGTAGCCGCAGAGTCCGAACAACTCACCTTCGAGGTTCGAATTGTCTTCCAGATCGGATTCAAACGTCGACATCAACGCAAGGAAAATCGAACCAGTGTACTGATTTCCAATCAGACTGGATGCTCGCTGTCCTTTTTCAATTCGTTCTTTGTGGAATTCGAGGTATTCCTGGGTTTTGGAGATTGCTCTTCGGTATCCGTCCATCTCTTTTTCCCAAGCAAGGAGTGCTTCAGGATCATCGCTTTCAGGTTTTACCGGCGGTTCACCAATCTGGCTTACGACGTTGGGCCACATATCGGTGTTCATACGGTCGTGTCGGAAGACATCCGGAAACATTCGCTTGGCTTGGAATGCATAAGGAAGGTGCATGATGATTCGAGACCACTGCTCAGTAAATTGCGTGTCAAGTTCAGGGTCCCAGCGCTTTTGTTTGATTGCACGTTGGCTGAAGTTGTAGAAGGCTTGGCGTACAGCTTGCTGATAACATCGGTTTGAAAACTGCCCGTCAAAGACAGGCTCGTCACGATGTACACTTACAGATTCTTCTCCGTGTGCGAAGATTCCGAGTCTTCGAACAGTTGACTCGGGAAGGTGTTTGACCATGCGTTCAACAATGCCTTTCTTCAGCGATTGGCCGGTTTCTTGAGCCAATGTCATAACGTTGGTAATGACCGAACGTATGCTGACGTTCCGTCGTGGTTTGAAAAAATCATGGACAGGCGTTGTTGAAACGCCCCAGCAATCAGGAATTTCGAGGAGACGAGGATTCTGTCGTATCAACAGCGCTCCTCCACCCGCTCCTTGGGTGTATTCGCCGCTCGATTCAAGGTCGTATTTTGCATTGTCTGAGAAAATAACGATTCCAATTCGGTCATCATCTTCGGTTGTACGTGCCGCCCAGTCGAGCGTTGTATGCAGTGCATCAACGGCGCCAATGCACGCAAACGTCATGTCGACAACGTCGCAGTTCCGGAAGCAATCTTCACCAAATCGATCTTGGTATCGCTGTGTCAGCATGTCGAGAATGTAGGTTGCTGTTGGCTTTGCACCGTCCAAAGCTGACTCTGTGCCCAGATACATCCGTCCGATGTGTCGCGGATCGATACCGTTTCGATCGATAAGTCGCATCACCGCCATGGCGCCCATTGTTGCTGTATCTTCGTGAACATCGGGAATAGCCATTGCTTTCAGACCGAGTCCTTTGTTCAACTTTCCATAGTCAGCGCCTCGCATCTCCGCAAAATCTCGCATGTCCATGTACAAGCGTGGAAAGTGAATCGCCACATCGTCGATACCAACGTTGACCATAACACCCCCGGGATTTCTATATATTTATATGGTGGTTCTGAACAAACCACGCATCCTTACACTAGCGACGGTCTGCAGCAGTACCATCGAGCGTTGCTTGTACATCATCCGGTACACTGATTTCTTGCTTTGCCCAGAGAACATCATCGATTCGAAGTACTGCGATTGTGGCTTCACTTGCTCCGGATATGGCTTGTTCAAGAACACGCGACGGTTCGACAATGCTTGCCTCCCGCATGTTCTCAGGCTGTCGTGTGAGGACATTCAATCCAATTGTGTCGTCGTTTTCTGTGCTCTGAATCGAGACGATTTGCAAGAGCGTGTTTATTGAATCCATTCCAGCATTTTCCGCAAGGACGCGAGGAATTGTCTCAAGTCCATCGGCGAACGCCTCAATGGCGAGTTGCTCTCGACCAGGTACGGTTTCGGCATACCTCCGCAATCGTCGAGCGAGTGCAATGTAGGTGGCTCCTCCTCCAGGAATCAATCTTGAATCTTCTTTTAATCGGCAAGCGACACCAAGCGCATCTGCAAAACATCGTTCGACTTCTCCTACAACCGTTTCAGTGCTTCCTGAGGCAACAAAGGTCGCACCACCTTCATCGGTCTCAAGAATCCAGTGATCGACATCCCCCCAACGCTCGCACCTGCTGGAGATGAAAACCCCAACATCGGCGTCCTTGGCCTGGTGAATGGTGGGAACCAGACGCGCCCCACACCCTCTGGCGAGAAGTTCTAGGTCGCTTTTTGCAACCCGACGAAACGCTTTGATTCCTGCTTCAGCCAAGTGTGCATGCATGCTGTCATCAATCCCTTCCCGACAGGCGAGGAGGGTAATATCAAGTTTTTTCAGCATCTTTACTTGCTCGAGGAGACGCTGTTGTTCAGCATCTCGAAAAGATTGAAGGACACTTGTTGATGTAACATTCAGCTGAACATCCGTTGACAAAGACCGAAGTTCAAGTCCTCCGTCCACCAGAAGAATGGATCCTGCTCCAAGGGTTGAGGGCATCTCAACGTGCGCCCGTTTCTTTGGCAATGCAAGCCCTGTGATGAGTTTCGATTGTTCAAGGGAAGGGCCACTGCGTGCAATGACCTTAACGCGGGTTGGATCGGCGACAACGCTGTCATTGGATGTCATCGTGATTGCTTCGGCGGCTTCAACTGCGCATTCAGAGATTGTTGATTGCATCTTGGTGTGAAGTTTTCCCGCAAGGGACGTCATGGCTGCAGCGTAAACATGCTCTTTTGTTGCTTCAAATGTCAATGACTCGATGTGATCCTTGCAATAGGATTCAGCCATACGGAAACCACGCGCAATTGTAGCAGGGTGGACGCCCTGCACAACCAAATGCCAAGCGTTTTGCAACCATTCTGAAGCCAAAAGCACCGTTGTTGTTGTCCCGTCTCGCACGGTCTGGTCTTGTGTAGCACTCGCTGCAATCAGCATGTGGGCGATTGGGTGTTCGACTTTGGCTGACTCGAGGACAGTGATTCCGTCGTTTGTAACCATGCTTCGACCTTCATCATCGACGAGCAACTTGTCGAGACCTTTCGGCCCAAGCGTAGAGCGAACTGCACCCGCAAGTGCTACAGCAGCCTGTATGTTCTTTCGAAGAGCATCACGTCCCGTTGTACGGTCCGTCTCTTCGAGAATTCGCACATCGCTCATGGTTGAACCAACGGTGGCTTGCACATAAGTGCGATGTTTCAGTCTTCTTCATCAACGACTTCGAAGTCAGCGTCGACGACATCATCGCCCTCAACGTTGATTGAACCGTCGCCTTCGCTGTTTTCGGCCTCTGCCATTTCAGCAGCAGCAGCCTCGTACAGCTTGGATGAGATGGCGTGCATGGATTCTTCCACTTCCTTGACTTTGGCTTGAATAGCTGCTTCATCCATTGCCTCGTCGTCGATTGGCTTTCCTTCACCATCTTGAACGAGACCCTCGAGTTCAGTCAACTTCTCACGAACAGGCTCGAGATCTGAAGCATCGAGTTTGTCCTCGTTCTCATCGAGTGTTCTTCGCGTTTGGTAGACGATCTGGTCGGCCATGTTTCGCAATTCAATCTTGGCCTTGCGTCGCTTGTCTTCCTCTGCAAAAGATTCAGCCTCAGCAATCTTTGCTTGGATTTCATCTTCTGAAAGCGATGTTTGCGATTCAATCTTAATCGACTGTTCCTTGCCAGTTCCCATGTCTTTTGCACTAACGTTGACGATTCCGTTGGCATCGATGTCGAAGGTGACCTCAACTTGAGGAACGCCACGTGGAGCAGGTGGGATGTCCGTCAAATGGAACTGGCCAAGTGTAACATTGTCCTTTGCAAACTCTCGCTCTCCTTGCAAGACGTGAATTTCAACGGCAGGTTGGTTGTCGCTTGCTGTCGAGAAGATTTCACTACGTCGAGCGGGAATGGTTGTGTTTCGCTCAATCATGGTTGTTGTAACACCACCAAGCGTCTCGATTCCGAGCGTGAGTGGTGTTACATCGAGAAGAAGAATATCGGAAACCTCGTCATCTCCTGCGATAATTCCTGCTTGCAGTGCAGCACCCATCGCAACGGCTTCATCAGGGTTGATTCCTTTGTAAGGGGCTTTTCCAGTTTCTTTTTCGATTGCGGTTTGAACTGCAGGAACACGGGTTGAACCACCGACAAGAATGACCTTGTCGACGTCGCCCTTCTTGACACCAGCATCTTTCATGGCTTGCCGGGTGGGTGCCATCGTGTCCTCGATGTGCTTTGCAATGAGATCTTCAAAACGAGCTCTTGACATGGTAATATCCAGGTGTTCAGGATTGCCGTCCTTCATGGTGATGAAGGGGAGATTAATCTGTGAGGATTGTGTTCCTGACAGCTCGATCTTGGCTTTTTCGGCAGCTTCCTTGAGTCGACTCATGGCTTGATTGTCTTTCGACAAATCGATACCTGTCTCTCGCTTAAATTCGCTGACAAGCCATTCGATGATGCGCTCATCAAAATCGTCTCCACCGAGTTTGTTGTTACCTGCGGTTGCTTTGACTTCGATCTGCGGTTGGCCATCGACATTGTAAATTTCTAGGATGGATACGTCGAATGTTCCGCCACCAAGATCGTAGACGAGAATTGTTTGATCTTCGCCCTTGTCTGCTCCGTAAGCGAGAGCCGCAGCGGTAGGTTCATTGATGATTCGCAAGACGTCCATGCCTGCGATTCGACCAGCATCTTTCGTTGCCTTTCGTTGGGCATCAGTAAAGTAAGCAGGACATGTTATGACCGCTTGCTTGATTTCATGGCCAAGATACGCCTCTGCATCAGCCTTCAACTTCTGGAGGATGAATGCGGAGATCTCTTGAGGTGTGTATTCAGTTCCGTCGATGTCCGTTTTCCAATCAGTCCCCATGTGTCGCTTGACAGAAATCATGGTACGTTCTGGGTTTGTGACTGCTTGGCGCTTCGCTGTAATGCCGATCAATCGCTCTCCATCTTTGTTGAAAGCAACGACGGAGGGGGTTGTACGTGCACCCTCCGCGTTTGCAATTACGATTGGTTCACCGTTCTCAATGGTGGCGACACAGCTGTTGGTTGTTCCTAGGTCAATTCCGATTACTTTGCTCATTTTATTCATCTCCTCTTCATAGAATTGGTATTCCTCCATCATCGTCGTCGTCGTCATCATCGTCTGCTAAGTCGATGGCGATGTCGCCGCTCAGGGGAATGGTATCGTCACCATCTTCCGATGGTGGTAGTGCTGCGAAGGCATCCTCAGGTGGAATTAATCGCAGCGTAATATCGAGGATGCCGTTGTTGAGTGTGAAGTCAACAACGTCCTCGCAAGCATGTGGGAGTTCGATTCGTGCAATGGGGGCGAGTTGCGTGGTTCGATGAACCTCGACGAGCATTCCGCCATCGATGAGATTCAACTCAACTTGATCTTGCTCCAACTCTTTCTTTGCAAAGTCAACGGTGATGGTCATGTTCCAGCCTTCCAAATAAACATCGTCTGCCGGTAGCACCATGTCGTCTTTCTCGTCGCCATCAGGCGTTTTGATCTCTACAGGCGAGGCGTCGACACGAACGTCGACACCCATGTTCTTGAACAGCTCATTGAAATCCATACCTGGTTGGAAGAAATTCTTCAGATTGCTGAGGTCGAAATTGAAGTTTACATCGCCTTTTGCGATTCGTTCTTCATCGATTCCCATCTTCTCAAACTGCGAGCGAAATTGTTGGAGTAGGGCTCGGAGCTGCTCTCTTGACATGTTCATGCCCATGTTCGAAAGAAGACGTTCGAGTTGGTCCAGCATCTTCTCTTCCCAGTCATCGCCAGCCATTCAATTCACCACTACTTAACCTGAGGTTACATAGTCCTGAGTGTGGTGTGGTATATGAACCTAACTTTCGAAGCAATCCGCTGAAATCCGAAGCAACGGATTTGTGCAGGGTATGAGTTTATGATGTAGATTTTAGTGCACAATTATGGATGCAGGCGAGGAAAATCGGGGTGAAGGTAAGATGAAGCCTGCATCGGTTGTCATTAATCCCATGCAGACTGAGGAGAAGTTTGCTGTTGAAACACAGCCCATCCCAAACGCTGCGCAAGATGTTCAGCAGGCTTTCCCCATTTCAACCGAACGAGATAGGAGGATAAAGACAGCAGCATTCGTTGTTCTCATTTCGATGTTCCTTAATTGGGGTTATCAGTATTGGTTTAATTGGACGATTTTTTGGGGACCAGATGTTTTCCTTTCACGAGGTATTGATGACAATTACCACAACAATCTTTGGGACTATCTTACGCACAGCGAATTTTCATTCGAGGGTGGAATCGGTTTAGTAGAGATGTTGAATTTCTTCTTCAGATTTGAGATCTGGGGTGATGTTGCGAATTTGGTAGGACCGTTATTTGTTTTGTTCATGATGCGTGAGTTGATGCCGTTTGTGTTCGTTGGAACCCTCGTGTTTTGTTGGATAAATCGAGAAAAGGACGATATGTTCTTTCGTAAGGTAACGTTGTTTTACGGAGGATATTTTCTCATCATGGCCGTACAATTGGTGTACATCAAAATGGAATTCTCCGCTGACTATTGGGAATTCAACTTATTCTTCGATTGTTTTGGATTTTGGTTAGCAGGATTCGCTGGCTTGATTCTCGATCCAAAAGCCATCAAACTCCCAGAACGTGTGTTCTCCGGCAATGAAACGACCATAGTGTCGGAAGAAGCAATCAAGCCTGCTATGTTGGTTTTGTTTTATTTTCCCGTAGTTTACTACCTTGTCGTGCTTAATTCAGTGATGGATGGAGGCGATGATGATGCATTGTTCCTTGGAATAATGCTGCCAATTGTTGGTTTTGTGGTTGGTATCATCCGCTATGGTCTTGAATTCTTGAAAGGATTTGGACTTCATCTGCTCTTTTCCATCGGCTACGGGTTTATTGGGTATTTCTTAGCAATCATCCGCTTTTTTGGCGATTTAGACGACGGTCCTCCGATTTCTTTTCTCCTCATGATTTCCCTTATACTGACGATCAGGTACCATTCGAAAAATAAACATCGTCGAGCCATCGGAGCAATGTATGCCATTCCGTTAACGTTTTGGATTATTATCTTCGGGATACTCATTGGTTGGTTTCAGGTAGATGGCTGGTAATGCATGACAATATACCTCCTGCTCTGAAGGTTTTCCATGGAGATACGCAATCTTGCGACGGCAAACATTGAGGCAATCTGGGCCATCAATGAGCAAGGGCTGCCTGGTACAGGTCGGGTTTCTGAACAAGAAGTATCAGATTTGCTTCAGTTCTCATCACTGTCTGTTGGTATGTTTGATGGCAATGAACTGCTCGGATTTGTCATCTGTTTGCCTCCGGGGACACGTTATGGCAGTCTCAACTATCAGTGGTTTAATGATCATTACAATGCGTTTGTTTACGTGGATCGAATTGCGGTCTCTACGTTACAAAGAAATCAAGGCGTTGGTACAAAACTGTACGAGACCGTTGTTGCTTATTCAAAAGAAAAGAACATACCAATTGCAGCAGAGGTTAATCTCAATCCTCCAAATCCAGGCTCCATTCGATTCCACGAACGATTTAATTTTGAACAAGTCGGCGTTCTCCATCACAATGAGAAATCCGTAACGATGCTGATGAGAAAGTAACGACAATGACCTCATCACATTAGGCGTCATTTGAAGCAGGCAGTGACGAATGATGGAGATTGATTCGAAGCCTTCCAGCGCCATCAAGAACGTATCCAAAGGTGTACTCGACCTTTGTTTCATTTCCATCTGGTCCAGTAAAGAAGTAGTTGCCCATGGCTGTAGCATTGGTTTGGTTGACAGTAAAGCCAGCATTTTCGAATCGGACGTCAGTCCATCCTTTGATTGCAAAACCATTGTCTTCTTCGCAAGCACCGTTTGATGCGACAAAGTACGAGAGTGCGCCTTCAAAGGTAGGTCGGAACTGGTCCACTGAGGCCATGGTTGGTTTGAACAGAACCTCGCCCAAATCGTATGCATAGAGACGCTCAATGTGATTTACAGCAAGCCCAATGTAATCTTCGCCTTTGCTGTGGGCTGATGCCATTTTTACGATTCCTTCTCCCCATTCTCGCTGTGCTTTCTCAACATCGTCAATATGGATCATGATTTCACCTGTTCTTGATGAAGGAGAAGACAATACTAAGTCTTTCTCAGTTCTCTGTTTAGCATTGAGGGAACTTACGCCATGTACCGTATTTCCAGCCTTTGGTTCACATCGATGGAATCTTGCCCTTCACGAATGGTTAACTCAATTTCATGCATTTCAACTGGAGCGAAATGCATCGTATTCCACGTGAAGGAATCACCGTTTTCAATTATTTCTCGATGGCCCAAGCATTGACCGTCAATGTTGAGGACAGCCCATTCCAAGTCAACATCTTGTCCATTGACTTCAAAGAAAGGAGCAGGGTTGCTGACCGTTGAATTGAGAACGAAATAGGAAGGATGAGGGCCATCATTTCCTGGATTGGCTTCAAAAAACATGGATTCAGGGTTTCCTGTGTTTTCTTCTGTCCAAGTGATCACTTGTTCAATAACGAGGGTGTGAAGTTCTTGCACCCTGATGTCCTGTGAATCAATTGCGTAGGCAGTAACGATGTAGATTCCATGTCGTTCAAAGTCGAGCGAAATTGTCTCTTGTTCGCTTGCATCTATGGCGAACGAGCGACCATCGTCGATGTCGACTCCGTACGTGCGAACAGATACGTCTGTGACAGTTTGCGAGAAATCAAAGGTAAATGTGGCGGTTGAGGATGAAATCATTTCACCCTGCTCGTAGGATGTTTCGATGAGTTGGGTGCTTTGATCGACATCGACAACCAGCTTTGTTTGAATTTCCTCATTGGAGACAAGACCCAGACATCCAGAACTGAGCAACAAGCAGACAATTCCAGCAAAAAGAACAGTCTGTCGCATACCATCACATTCAGTTGTTCCAGTTTGTTATGAGATGGTACATTGTACGAACATGGATTCCGGTTGCACCGTTGCCAACCATCGTGTTGGTCTTGGCACCCCAATAGGTTCCAGCTATGTCCATGTGTGCCCACGTGATTTGTTCACCGTCTTCGTCGTAGTTTCGATTTGGAACGAATTGCTTGAGGAACGCTGCAGCGGTGTTTGCTCCACCCCATCGCCCTGCGCCAAGGTTGCGTGTATCAGCAATCTTGGAATCGGTCATTTCCTTTTCAAATGCTGGAAGAAGTGGCATTGGCCAAGCCAATTCACCAACGGCATTACCAGCCTCATGG
>DAPT01000096.1:17722-17906 GCA_002502215.1 Euryarchaeota archaeon UBA124 | reverse complement strand
TGCATCGTTTTCATCGGAAATACCGTCACCATCACTATCCACGCACCCATGGCGGTCGATGGTCGACGTGCCAGGGACTCCCGGACAAGCATCCGGCTGAGGTCCTGTTGCGTTATCTCCGAATCCATCACCGTCTTGATCGAGCCACTGGAATTTCAAATTCGGTAGTTCATCGATGAGGTCA
>DAPT01000096.1:17105-17393 GCA_002502215.1 Euryarchaeota archaeon UBA124 | reverse complement strand
CCCAGCCATCCCCATCCGAATCCGTACAACCGTATCGATTGCCCATCGTTGAATTCCCGTTCGTGTTTGGACATGCATCCGCAGTTGTTCCGCCGGGGTTGTCTCCGTATCCATCGCCATCAATATCGGACCACTGGGTTATGTCGTCCGGATGTGTATCTTGGATATCCGCCCAACCATCTTGGTCGGTATCTGGACAACCGAGTGTACTGTTTTGCCACGAATCACCGAATTCAGACGGACATGCGTCAGGGTAGTTCCCACTCGCATTATCGCCGTATCCATCAC